>PHCF01000014.1 GCA_002842145.1 Betaproteobacteria bacterium HGW-Betaproteobacteria-6
CAGCGTGCTGACGCCGGTGCGCTTGCCGATGATCTGGTTGATCACGCCGAGGTGGTGGCTGTACTGGCCGGTCATGCCGCAGATCAGGCCGTCGGCGTAACCGAGCTTGAGCAGCATGGCGCCGATCACCGTCGGCTTGCGCCGCATCGACTCCTTGGCGATGGCCGGGGTGATGCCCTGGCGGGCCATCGCCTTGTGGTAGGCCGTCCAGCATTCACGATAACGCTCGTCGGATTCGGGATTGACGATATCGAAATCGACGCCCGGACGGATACGCAACTTGGCTTTTTCGAGACGGTGCTCGATGACGCCCGGGCGACCGATCAGGATGGGACGGGCGAATTTCTCTTCGATAACCACCTGGGTGGCGCGCAGTACGCGCTCGTCTTCACCTTCGGCGAAAATGATGCGCTTGCCCTTGGCCTGACGGGCTGCCTGGAAGATGGCGCGCATGCCGACGCCGGTGTGATAGACAAACTCGGAGAGCTTGGCGCGATAGGCAGCCCAGTCGGTGATCGGGCGCGTCGCCACGCCGGAATCGATGGCTGCCTGAGCGACCGCCGGGGCGATTTTGACGATCAGGCGCGGATCGAACGGGGTCGGAATCAGATATTCCGGACCGAAGTTGAGGTCGCGGCCAGGGTAGGCCATGGCCACTTCATCGGTAGCTTCGGCTTCAGCCAGCTCAGCGATGGCGCGCACGGAGGCCAGTTTCATCTCTTCGGTGATGCGGGTAGCGCCGACGTCAAGCGCGCCACGGAAGATGAAGGGGAAGCAGAGGACGTTGTTGACCTGGTTCACGTAGTCGGAACGGCCGGTGGCGATGATCGCATCCGGGCGAACCTCCTTGACCAGTTCCGGCATGATTTCCGGGGTCGGATTGGCCAGCGCGAAGACCATGGGCTTGTCGGCCATGCTCTTGACCATGTCCTGCTTGACGACGCCGGCTGCGGAGAGGCCGAGGAAGATATCGGCGCCGACCAGCGCTTCGCCCAGCGTGCGCTTCTCGGTATTCTGGGCGTAGCGCGCCTTCGTCTCGTCCATGCCACCCGGGCGGCCGACGTAGATGACGCCCTTCGAGTCGCAGATGGTGATGTTCTCGCGCTTGATGCCAAGATCGCACCACAGGTTGACGCAGGAGATGGCCGCGGCACCGGCGCCGGAAACAACAACCTTGACCTCGTCGATCTTCTTTCCGACAACCTTCAGGCCGTTGAGCATGGCGGCACCGGAAATGATCGCGGTACCGTGCTGGTCATCGTGGAAGACCGGAATACTCATCCGTTCCTTGAGCTTCTGCTCGATGTAGAAGCACTCCGGTGCCTTGATGTCTTCAAGGTTGATGCCGCCGAGCGTCGGCTCGAGCGCGGCGATCATGTCGATCAGCTTGTCGGGGTCGTTCTCGGCCAGTTCGATGTCGAAAACGTCGATGCCGGCGAATTTCTTGAACAGGCAGCCCTTGCCTTCCATGACCGGCTTGGAAGCCAGCGGGCCGATGTTGCCAAGGCCGAGCACGGCGGTACCGTTGGTCACGACGCCAACCAGATTGGCGCGCGAGGTGTACCAGGCGGCAGTGGCCGGATCCTCGACGATTGCATCGCAGGCGGCCGCTACACCCGGAGAGTAGGCCAGCGCGAGATCGCGCTGATTGGTCAGGCCCTTGGTCGGGCGGACGGAAATCTTGCCCGGGGTGGGCCAGCGATGGTATTCGAGAGCGGCTTCGCGCAGATCCTTTTCCTAATTCATAATTACGGTGTTAAAATCGATGGCTTATCGTCAGGCGCAGGCTTCGCGGCTCGGCCGGATGAATATGGCGGTCGTCGACAGCCACGCCCTCTGAAGCAAGCCGGGAGTTGTACCAGTATTCGATGTCATTCACCTGACGATCGAAGAGGTTGTAGACGTCGAGCGCCAGTTGCGTCCGCGGGCTGAATTTGTAACCAAGGCGCAGGTTGGTCAGCGCCGATGCGCCGGAACGCACGGAATTGTCCTCGATCAGTGGCCGTGGCCCGAAGTAGCGCAGGCGTACGGCACCAAACCAGGGGCCGAGGTGATCGAGGGTCAGCCCGATGTTGGCGGTTGTCGTCACCGCACCCGGGATGAAGTCGCCGACCAGCGGGTCGTGGTCGCGGAAGCGGGCATACGACCAGGCAAAATCGGCATCCACCGCCAGCCAGTTGGACAACACGTAGAAATTGGTCCATTCGACGCCATAGCGGCGCGACGGACGGGACGCTTCCGTCGTCCCGGCGTCGCCGACGAAAAGCAGTTCGGAGGCGGCATCGAGTTGCCACAGGGCGACGGTGGACTGCCAACCCGGCACGATCTCCGAACGGAGGCCGAGTTCGTACCCCCTGGTCCGCACCAGCGGCTTTACCGCCGGCACCGGCGTCACGCCATCGGCCGGATCGACGCGGATAGTCGTGCCGCGCGCGTCGTTGGAATGAAAGCCGTGACCGTAATTGAGGTAAAGCTCCGTCATGCGCCAGGGGCCGAAGATCAGCGACAGTTTGGGCGTCACCATCTGGTCGCCGGCCTTTCCCGAATTTGCCGCCAAATTGCTGTTGACCGTGAAATCGTAGCGGTCGGCGCGCAGGCCTTGCACGGAGCGGAACCACTCGGTCCAGTGCGTCTCGTTTTTGGCCCACAGGCCGAGGCTGCGTTGCAACACCTTGTCTTCACGCACCGTGCTCAAAGTCTGGCGAGCGCGGGTCGCATACAGGCCAACAGGGTTGAGGTCATCGATCCGCGCCTGCAGGCCGATACTGTTCTCGACTTCAAAGCCGCTCCAGCGATCGAATATCGCGTGCGAGACGGCGAACCCGCCGACTTGCCGACGTTCGGCCTGTTTGAACTGGTCACCCGGCGGACAGCCGGCATTCAGGCAATACTGGAAGTTCGACCACAGATCGAGGGCCGACTGCAGCCACCAGGCGTTGCCCTTGCTCTGCGCATTTCCCGAGCGCTTCGCCCATTCGGCGGACAGGCTGTAGCGATGCGTTTCGCCGCCGGTGGTCGGATCGAGTGAACCGAAACGGTCGACGGCGCCCCTGGAGATGGCGCGCTGGGCGATCTGGTCGGTCGAAGTCCACCGGCCCTGGTAGGCCATACCGGTCAGCGAAAACCCGTCGTTGCGACTGCCCTGGCTGTAGCGCAGAACACCGTTGAGCTTGCGGTAGTGCTCGTCGACCTGCCACGGACCGTCGTTGTGGAACAGTTCGAGGCCGTAGAGCAGGCGGCCGCCGGCGAACTCCGGGGAACCGGCGAGCAGGCTTCGCGCGTAGCCGTTCCGGCCGACCGTCGCCTGGGCCAGCGTACCGTCGATCTGGCGGAAATAATCGATGTGCGCCGCTCCGGCCGACGAGAAATCACCTTCCTCGGCGAAATACGGTCCTTTACGGAAAGCGATGCGGTCGACCAGCTCGGGAATCAGGAAATTGAGGTCGGTGTAGCCTTGGCCATGGGCGTGCGTCGGCATGTTGACCGGCACGCCGCCGACGTAGGTTGCAAAGTCGGTGCCGTGGTCGAGGTTGAAGCCGCGCAGGAAATACTGGTTGGCCTTGCCGTCGCCGGCGTGCTGCGTAACGATCAATCCGGGCACCATCTCCAGCGTTTCGCCGGGGCGGAGGATAGGCACGGCGGCCAGCCGCTGGCTAGAAACGACGCCTTCGCTGCCCGACGCCGCGATGCCTTCAAGATTTTCGGCCTTGGCGCGGACTTCGACGGCGGAGAGCTCTGTCGATTCGTGAGCAAAAACGCGCGCCATCGCGACGAGAAAATATGAATTAATTACTTTTTTTCTTAATCGCATCGTTTAAAAAAGCCGGTTGCCCGGCCCTTCCTTATCTCGGTGACTAAGCCGTTGCCGGTTGGCGCGTCAGCCGCACTGCCGCGACAAAGCTGAGAGCGATGATCGCCAACAACGTAAAACCGAAGAGTAGTTCCTTGCCTTCGCTCCACGCATCGACGGCCGGCGACAGCATCTTGGCGGCGCCGAAAGCGGCGACCAGCAGGCTGACGCCGGAAACGACCAGCCCCATGACGCGCGAAGCAACAAGCGCCACCTGATCGGCGCGGGCGATGAGGCGGGCGATCCACAGGCCGTTGATGCCATCGGTGAGCAGCATGCCGAGCATGAAGAGCAGGGCGAGGACCAGGGCATGCTCCCAGCCGCCGAACTGGGTGGCGGTCAGGGCGAAGAAGGCCGCTTGCGACAGGGTGTCGAAGGACAGGGCAAACAGGGCGCCGACCAGCGCGATCAGGGCCGGATGCGAAACACGGCGCAGGTTGCCGAGCAGACGGCCCTTGAGGCCGACCGGCTGAACGACTTCATGAGGTTCGGCGGCGAGCACGGCGGCCAGATTGAGGCTGCCGAGCGCGACGAGGAAAGCAATGGAGATCACGGCGCCCAAGGTGCCAAACCATTCCGGCACCGCCCACTGTCCGGCCAGCGCCGAGACGCCGAGGGCTATCGCCATCACGACGGCGCCGTGACCGAGCGAAAAAAGGGTGCCGCAGTAGCGCGCCAGACCTGGCCGGGAGCGGGCGTTGTAACGGGTCAGGCCGTCGATGGTGGCCAGATGGTCGGCGTCGAAACCATGCTTCATGCCGAGCACGAAGGTCAGGATCAGTAGCGAAAGCCAGTCGGAGGGCAGTGTTTCCATGGTCCGGGTATGAAATTTATAGCTATCTTCATACAAAGACCGTGCCAGATCAATAAGTCATTGTTCGTATTGATTTCCCGCTTTTTCGCCAGCCGATAAAGCCGCCCAACTGGTCAGTGACTTTCCACCGGAAGTGCAAGGACGAATTCCGCCCCACCCCCCGGAATGTTGTGGGCGCTGAGCTTGCCGCCGTGGCGCTCGACGATGCTGTAGCTGATCGACAGGCCGAGCCCGGTGCCCTGGCCGACCGGCTTGGTGGTGAAGAAGGGCTCGAACAGGCGGCCCAGGTTTTCCTCGGCGATGCCCGGGCCGTTGTCGGCGAAACGCAAGGTCACCATGCCGCCTTCGATGCCCCCGGTGACGCTCAGAGTGGGTTCCCGCTGGCTGGCCGTGGCGTCGCAGGCGTTCTGGACGAGGTTCATGATGACCTGCTGGAGTTGTCCCGACGAACCGGAACATTTCAAATTTGGCGATATTTTCGTGTTGACCGTGAAATTGGCCGCTGCGCTCTGCACGACCCAGCGCACCGAGCGCTCGACGACTTCGTTGAGGCTGACCAGCTCGGGCGTCGTCTTGTCGACGGCCGAAAAGCGCTTGAGCGCATCGACGATGTCGCGGGTGCGCTCGGCGCCCTCGATCATGCCGTCAATGAGGTGCGGCATGTCGGCCAAAATGCGGTCGATGCGCAGTTCCTGGCGCATGGCCTGCAAGGCGCCACTCTCGGCGGCATCGCTGGCGTGCACCGCGCCGAGATAGCTTTCGAGCCGGCTGGCATAGCGCTTGAGCGAGAGCACGTTGCCGAGCACAAAGCTGATCGGGTTGTTGAGCTCATGCGCAACACCGGCAACCAGACGACCGAGCGAGACCATCTTTTCGGCGTGCAGCAACTGGCCCTGCGTTCGTTTCAAATCCTCGTGCGCCTGGCGCAAGGCCGAATAGGCACGGCGCAGTTCGCCGACCGGCCGGCCGGTGACGACCATGCCCATGAGCTTGCCGGTCTGCGACAAACGCGGCGTGCAGTTCATCGACACCGGCACCGTCGAGCCGTCCCCGGCGCGCAGGAAGAACTCGCAATCATGGACGCCTTCGCGACCGTAACGGGCAAAGATGTCGCGTGCCTTGGCCCGCTCGACATCGTCGGCAAAGAGGTCGAAGACCGGCGTCTTTTCCAGCTCACCGGCCGTCTTGCCCGAGAAGTGCTGGAGCGAGGAATTAACCTCCTCGATGCCGCCGTTGCGGTCGCAGACGATCAGGATGTCTGACATCGAGGCGAGCACGCTCTCGATGAACTGGTGCGACTCCTCGAGCGCGGCGTTCTTTTCTTCGAGGGCGACTTCGTATTGCAGGAGGTCGTTGTAGACCTCGTCCATTTTCTGGATGACTTCGATCCACGCCTGCTCGCCGCCCGGCGGCAAGGGCGAATCGGCAGCCAGGTCAGCGGGCGGGACGATAGTGGACATGGGCTTCGCCGTGTTCGTCGTGGGCGTGATGATGTTCCGCTTCGAGTGCAATGACGTTGAGCTTGCCGTGGCGGACACCGCGTTCGGCCATCAGCGCATCGGCAAATTGCCGGACATCGGCGGTGGCGCCTTTGAGGATGACCGATTCCAGACAGTTGTCGTGATCGAGGTGGCTGTGCATGGCCGCCACCGTCAGGTCGTGGTGGTCGTGCTGCAGGCCGGTCAGGCGTTCGGCCAGTTCGCGTTCGTGGTGGTTGTACACGTAGGACAGGTTGGCGACGCAGTGGCCGGAGGGCGTTTCCCGCTGGCGGTCGCTCTCGATGGCGCCGCGGATCAGGTCGCGCACGGCTTCGGAGCGGTTGCTGTAGCCGCGGGCCGCGATCAGTTGGTCGAATTCCTTGGCCAAAGCCTCATCCAAAGAAATTGTGAAGCGTTCCATGTTTTTGCTCCGTGCTAAATACGGCCTTAAAACGCGATGCTAGGATGGCCTTCACCACATTCTAACGTCTGCCTCCGATGACCGCTGCCCTCGATGCCGAACAGATCCGCGCCGCCCTGCGCAAGGTCGTCGACCCGGAGGTTGGCGCCAATATTGTCGACCTCGGGCTGATCTACCGGATCGACCTCGACGGCAGCAAACTGCTCATCGAAATGACCATGACCTCGCCGGCCTGCCCGATGGGCGAGATGATCGTCGATGACGCCTATTCCGAACTCGACCGCATCCTGCCGGCCGAATGCCAGCCGGAAATCCGCCTCGTCTGGGAACCGCCCTGGGCGCCGTCGATGATGAGCGAGAAATGCCGCCTGAGCCTGGGTTGGAACGAGGCGGATTCCGAATAAATGGCCGACCTGAAACCCGGCGGCCGCTTGCCGCTGCTCTTTTTCGGCATGCTCTCGCTGCTCGGCGGCGTCATGGCCGGCCTCGGCCGCCTCGGCTGGGATGTGCCGGCCCCGGCCATGCAGGCGGCCGGCGTCCATGGACCGCTCATGATCGCTGCCTTTTTCGGTACCGTGATCAGCCTCGAACGGGCCGTCGCGGCGGGACGGAACTGGGCCTACCTCGCCCCGCTGGCCGCCGGCGCCAGCGGCATTGCCCTGCTCGCCGGGGCTCCGTTGCTCCTTGGCCAAGTACTCGGCAGCCTTGGCGCAATCGGCCTGATCGCCGCCAGCGCCGTTGCCCTGCGCCGTCAGGTCGCCGTTTTTACCCTCATCCTGACCCTGGCTGCCGGTTGCTGGCTGGTCGGCAACCTGCTCTGGCTGGCCACGGGAAACGTCAGCGCCGCCGTGGCGTGGTGGCTGTTATTTCTGGTCCTGACCATTGCCGGCGAACGCCTCGAACTGACGCGTTTTCTGCCGACGCCGCCGCTCGCTCAAAAGCTGTTCATCGCCATTGTCGGCGTGCTGCTGCTCGGTGCCACCACCGGACTCGACCGGGTTTTCGCCGCCGGATTGATCGCCCTCGCCATCTGGCTGCTGCGTTACGACATTGCCCGCCGCAACGTTGCCAGCGAAGGGCTGACCCGTTTCATCGCCGTGTGCCTGCTTTCCGGCTACGCCTGGCTCGCCGCGGCCGGCCTGCTCGGGCTGGCTGGTGCCTTTGCGCCCGGTCATGAATGGCGCGATGCAGCCTTGCACGCCATCGGCCTCGGCTTTGTTTTTTCGATGGTCTTCGGCCACGCGCCGATCATTTTCCCGGCCGTCACCCGCATCAGGATTCCCTACCACCCGACCCTTTACCTGCCGCTCGCGCTGCTCCACCTGACCCTGACGATGCGCGTCTTCGGCGGCCTGGCCGACAATTTCGATCTGCGCCACACCGCCGCCCTGTACAACGGGCTGGTCCTGCTCGTCTTCATTGCAACGCTGGTGACGCTGGTCCGCAGTAACACCAAACGAGGTGCCCGATGAAACGCCATGCCGCCCTGCTGCAACTGTCGCGCGAACACCACCACGCCCTCAAGCTGTCGCGACTCGCCCGCTTTGCCAGCGACGCCAACCACGCACTGGCCATCGCCGAGGCCGCCGAGAAGATCATCGAGGCCTTTCCCGAGGTCCTCGAACCGCATTTCCGGAGTGAAGAAACCGACCTGCTGCCGGCCCTGGCCGCTGCCGGCGCCATCGAACTGGTCGAACGCACGCTGGCCGAACATGCCGAGTTGCGCGAACTGAACCGGCGCCTGGTCGAACCGGACAGCGAAATCCTCGCCCGCTTTGCCACCTTGCTCCACGATCATGTTCGCTTCGAGGAACGCGAGGTGTTCGAAACGGCGCAGCAACTGCTCTACGCGGAGCACTGAACGCGCCAAATAGGGGCACAAATTGTCGGGTTTCCACGGTCAACCGGAAAAAACCGCCAAATTTGAAACCGCACCCTGGCTTCTGGCCACAGCCGCAAACGCCCTTCCATCAAGGGTTTTCGCACCAGTTTTCGGTCCGCCGCACGGAACCGGGAACGGGATATGCTTGACTAAAGCTGTAGCACGCTGGATCCGTTAACCGGTCTAAGAGCGCATGGAGGTAGTCATCATGGCACACAGTGAAATCCGACTCTCGGTCGCTGAAGAGCGCACCATCTACGACGTGGCGGCCATCGACCGCGCCATGGAAGAAGCAGCCGGTGATTGACGACCTCTACGACAGCTGCCCCAATTTTAGCGACGTCATCGACGACCTCAAGAAGTACGTCGCCCTCTCGGTCGCCGGCAACGAGCCGATGAGTTTCACGCCCATCCTGCTGCTCGGCGAGCCGGGCATCGGCAAGACCCATTTCGCCCGCGAGCTGGCCAACCGCCTCGGCACCGGCCACGAATTCATCTCGATGAGTTCGCTGACCGCCGGCTGGGTGCTGTCAGGTGCCTCATCGCAATGGAACAATGCCAAGCCGGGCAAGGTGGCGCACACCCTGGTGCATGGCGACTACGCCAACCCCATCGTGGTGCTCGACGAAATCGACAAGGCCGGCGGCGACTCGCGCTACGACCCGATGGGCTCGCTGTATGGCCTCCTGGAGCACGACACGGCGCGCGCCTTCAAGGACGAGTTCATCGACATCGACATCGACGCCTCGCACATCCTGTGGGTGACGACGGCCAACGACGAGCGTTCGATTCCCGAGCCTATCCTCAACCGCATGAACGTCTACGAAGTGCCGCGCCCCGACCACGACGCGGCGATAAGCATCGCCGCAGCGCTGTACCGCGAGATCGTCGGCCAGCACGACTGGGGTTTCCCGCCGGAAGCCGACGAAGCGGTGCTCGAACGGCTCGGCTCGCTGCCACCGCGCGACATGCGCAAACGCCTGCTCGCCGCCTTTGGGACGGCCAAGCTGGAAGGTCGCAACTGGCTGGAAGGCCGCGATTTCGAACAGGCCCGCATGGGGCGCAGCCGGAAGATCGGCTTCTAGGCCAATGGTCGGGCGTTACGGCGCCCGATCAAACCTCTTCGATGCGCACCGACACGGGAAAATGGTCGCTGTAACCGTCGACATTGACGTTGCTGGCCGCATCGCCATCCGGCAGGCCGAAGCGGATCGGGCCTTCGCCAACGCGATGGCTGACCATCGGCGGCCAGGCCTCGATGCGCGCGCTGCCACCCACCGTCCGCCAGCCGCTCTTGCCGGTGAGCAGGCCGGGGGAAACGAGAATCTGGTCGAACAGGGCGGCATCGCCGGCGAAGTACAAGGTGCCGTTGAGCAGGCGCGGGTTGCCCTTGTGGTCCGCCACCATCGCCGTCAGGTATTCCCAGCTCAGGTTGTAGAACTTGGCGCTCCGGGCCCGCGTCACATCGCCCTTGTCACGCAGGGCCTGGGCATGCACGGCAACGGACTTGTCGAAAGGTTCGTCATTGAAATCGCCGAGCGCGATGACCGCCACCTTGTCGCCCTTCTCTTCGCGAATCCGGTCATGCCAGTAGGCCAGCGTCTCGCCGGCCGTCGCCCGGAAACCGGACGAATATTCAGGCCCGTTGCCAGCCGACGATGATCGCGATGGCCAGTGGTTGGCCAGTAACACAAGCTGGCGACCGGAGGGTGCAACGAAGGTGATCTGCGTGATGTCGCGCGTGCCGGTCTGGCGCATGACCCAGTGCGAAAACAGCTCGTCCATTTTGGCAGTGAACTGGTGGGCGTCGAACAGGAAAGCCGTATCGATGCCGCGCTGATCGCGTGCCGAATCGACATGAACGAGCTGGTAATGGCGCGCCGGCAGCGCAGCATTGAGTTGATCGGCCAGGGCCTGCAGGACGTAGCGGTTTTCGACTTCGCAGACACCGAGAATATCGGGGCCGGCACCGTCCTTCATGCGCGCCATGATCGACGCCAACTGGGCAATCTTTCGCCGGAACAGCGCCTCCGACCAGCCCTTCAGTTCCTTCTGCATGGCCTTGGCCAGCCACGCCTCACGTCCGGGATAAGCTTCGGGGGCAAACAGGTTTTCGAGATTCCAGAAGGCAACGAGAGCAGACATTTCGGACTCCTTCGACAGGGGCGGCGCGGTTCGCCAAACCCCAGTCTAATGAGCGCCCCGGAAAATTACAAAGTCATTTTCTGCAACCACGAACGGCCATCGGGACGGATTTGAATTTTGGCCATTTTCCCCGGTTGACCGTAGCATTCCACGGTCGACCGGGCGGCCATTTCCCGCTTACGCCCGCTGCACCGGGCTGGAAAAGCGGAGCCAGATGAAACCGAGCCCGCCGGCCGCCAGCGACGCCATCAGGATGGCCATTTTCGAGGCGTTGATGAGGCTCGCGCTATCCTGAAAAGCCAGGTTGGTGATGAAAATGGACATCGTGAAGCCGATGCCGCCAAGCAGGCCGGCGCCCAGGATGTGACGACGCTTGAGGTCGCCGGGCAGGACACAGACCCCGACCGCTACGGCGAGCAGGCTGGCCAGGAAAATGCCGAGCGGCTTGCCAAGCACGAGGCCGCCCAGAATGCCCAGGCTGTTGCTCGACAACAACTCCTGCTGCCAGCCGGCGGCGATGATGATCCCGGTATTGGCCAGCGCAAAAATGGGCAGAACGATGAAGGCGACGGGCTTGTACAACAGGTGTTCGAGGTGATGCGAGGGCGACGATTCGTCGTTGCCATGGCCCGAGAACGGGATGGCAAAAGCGAGCAATACGCCGGCGATGGTCGCGTGCACGCCGGATTTGAGCATGAGGAACCACATCAGCACGCCACCCAGCAAATAAGGCGTCAGCGACATGACGCGCAGGCGATTGAGGATGATCAACACGCCAAAGACGGCAAACGCCGCCAGCAGGTAGGCGGGCGAAAAATGGGTGGTGTAGAAAATGGCGATGACGACAATCGCCCCGAGATCGTCCATAACCGCCAGCGCCGTCAGGAAAACCTTGAGCGAAGCCGGCACCCGGCTACCCAGCAAGGCCAGCACGCCGAGCGCGAAAGCGATGTCGGTGGCCATCGGAATGCCGGCGCCGGCCTGCGTTGGCAGGTCGGCATTGAGGGCGTAGTGAATCCCGGCCGGGACGACGATGCCGCCAACCGCGGCGATGATCGGCAGCAAGGCCTTGCGAGAATTCGACAACTCGCCGACATACAACTCGCGCTCCAGCTCGAGCCCGACAAACAGGAAAAACACGGCCATCAACGCGTCGTTGGCCCAGTGCTCAAGACTCAGTCCGGCCACCTTGATGTGCCAGAAATCCAGATAGGCCGGCCCCAAGGCGGAATTGGCGACGAGCAGCGAGAGGATCGTGCAGAAGATCAGGACGATGCCGCTCGATTTTTCCGACTCGAAAAATCGGTTGAAGCTGCTGGAGAGTGTTGTTTGAAGCATATTCATGCGTTTCCTTCTACGGGGTGAGACTCTGGCGCCATGGCATAGCAGCTGCGCCCGTTCCTTTTGGCCACATACATGGCCAGATCAGCCGCCTTGAGGAGCTGGCCGGGGTCGCTCAAGCCGTCGCTCATGGCGATACCGATCGAAACGCCGAGCGGATGCGCGACGTTTTGCAGTTCGACCGGTGTGGACACCACTTCGATGCACTTGTTGGCAATTTTTTTCACTACCTCGTCGCCATTGCCCCCCAGATCAGCAATGACAATCACGAATTCGTCACCGCCGACCCGCGCCAGGGTATCGCTTTGGCGAACCAACCTGGACAGGCGGCGGGCCACCTCGACCAGCGCCGCATCGCCGAATTCGTGCCCCAGTTCGTCGTTGATCGGCTTGAAACCATCCAGATCGAGAAACAGCACGGCAACTTTGGTGCCGTTGCGCTTGGCGCGGGCAAAGGCTTGCTGCATCCGGTCAGCCAGCAGATTGCGATTGAGCAGGCCGGTCAGCGGGTCATGATGCGCCATCCGCTCAAGCGCCGCCTGAGTTGTCGAGAGCTTGTCCAGCAAGCGATTGAAGGCGCTCGTCAGATGGCCAACCTCGTCATCCCGGACCACCGGCAAGGGCTTCAACGGCAGCTCACCCTGGGTCATCCGTTCAGCCAGGTCGGCGGCCGAGAAGAGGGGGCGAAGGAGATACCGGACAAACACACCGACCACTGAGCACACCAATATGACCGCAAGAATCCCGTACTTGACAATCCTCTCCTGGGCTCGGGTCACCGCCTCGAAGGCCTCGGCAGTTGGCATTCTGGCCACGACAAACCAACCGGTGCTCGGCACGTCGGCCACAGCCGCCAGTTCCTCGGTGCCTTTCGCATTGACGGTTACGCCGGCCCCACGAAACCCCTGCATCACCCGATCATGCAGAAGGTTAACGCCAACCGGCGGGGTCGCTTTCAAAACAAGGTCGGGATCGCCGGCGGCAACAAAAAGCCCATCCTTTGGCGATATCAGCAAATAGCCCCCCGAATTGCCGATTTTCCCGTTAAAGACCGGCCCGAGAAAGCCGGCCGGATCCAGCGCACTAATCCCGATCAGGACGGCCTGGACAACGCCCTGTTTATCCTTCAGCGGCATGCCCATGGGCAAAACCGGTTTGTTGGCAAAAGCGCCGAATTGCGGCTTCCCGATGCCGGCTTTCCCGGCGAGGGCTCTGAGAAAATCTGGATTATCGGCGATCGATCCACCTCGTCGCCCGGGAATCAGGGGAAAGTCGGCAATGATGGTCCCCTGTTTGTCGGCCACCACCAATCCGGGCAGAAACACCGGATTTATCCCGTGACGCTCCGCCAGCCAGTCGGTCAACTGCTCGGGCTGCTTGACCATCTCGAGCGGAAAGGTTTCCCCGAGACGACTCAGGGTGTTCCAGCGAGTCGTCAATTGATGATCGATATCCCCGGCGACAGCCTTGGCCAGCGCGATTTGCTGAGCCGAAACGACCTCGATCACATCCTCGCGCAAAAACTTGCCAAGAAAGAAAAAACGCGCCAAAGCGCCGCCAACGACAAGCAACACCCCGAACAGGATCATTCGGGTGACAAGGCTTTTGGAAATTCTGCTGAGGTTCATGCGGGGTATTGGGGCTTACCTGTTCCAGGTCTCATTTATCGCCACATTGTCGCTCTTAATACTGGCCAGCGGCGTTTTGCTTTCAGACGACAATCGCCAAGACATCGTCCCTGCGCGCCATTCAACAAACGCTCAAGGCTAATGCACGGTACACACCATGCACGGATCGAACGAGCGCACCACGTGCTGTACCGTCGGTGGTACGCCTTCGCCGGCGGGCAGGCCGACAAGTGCCAGCTCCAGCGGACCGGGCTGGTTTGAAGCATCGCGCGGCGAAAAGTTCCAGGTGGTCGGGGCAATGATCTGGTAGCGCTCGATGCAACCATGCCTGATGCTCAGCCAGTGGCCGAGACCGCCGCGGGCGGCTTCGACGAGGCCCGTCCCGGTCGCGTTTTCGGGCATCTCGCCGTGGGCACAGAACGGCTCGCCAGGCTGCAGCGCCTGCACCCAGCCCTCCATGGTCGGCAGGACGAGGGCCAGTTCGAGCAGGCGGGCAACGACGCGGGCCATGACGCTGGCGCCATCCCGTTGCACCAGATCGAGCGCCAGCGGGTGACCGGCGATGACCTGGCGGGCCAGCGCACCGACCTCAAAAGGCTGGCCAGCGTAGCGCGGTGCCTTGCACCAGGTGTAGGCATCGGGCTTATTGGCATCGACGATGGTTTCACCCTGCGCCGGGTGGCGGGCGCTGCCCGGCGCCAGCCAGGCGCTGGTCGTGTCCTCGGCTATGGCCACCGGATCGAATACTGCCGCCTGCCCGGCTTGCCAGGTGCCGGCTGGAAACAGGTCGTAGGCGCCGTAGGACAGAAAGGCATCGTAGGCGCGGCCGAGTTTATCCAGGCCGAGGTCGCTGGCGGCGTGCAGGAAAGCCGGGAAATCGCCGGACCGCCCATCGGCCCAGGCAAGCAGTTGGTCCTTGCTGGTCAGCTCGGCAACGGCGGTCAGCGAGTCGCCGAACAGGCGCTTTTCGAGAAAGCCACGGAACTCGCGGAGCAATGCCAACAGGCGGATACGCTCGCCGGCCGTGATCGCCCGTGTGCTGCCGCCGGGCTGGATGGCCAGCGTGTGCGGCCAGCGGCCGGCGAGGAAGCCCATCATCCGGAGGAAGCCGGCGCGGGCCGGCAGTATCTCGGCGGCCGCTTCGCCGGTGACCGCGGTGAAACGCTTGGCCACGGCACTGTGCCAGCGTCGGTCGGTATAGGCCGGACGGGCAAAATCGGGCATGAAAAAGAGGTAAAAGTGGGTCAGGTGATCGGCCAGGTTCTCGGTGGCGGTGATCAAATTTCGCGATATTTTCCCGTTGACCGTAGGAACGACGCCCATCGCCTCGGCCAGCGCCGAGGCGGCCGCCGCCGACTGGGCGACCGAGCAGATGCCGCAGATGCGCGGCACGATAGCCAGCGCGTCGAGCGGGGCGCGGCCAACCATGATCTGTTCGAAGCCCCTGAACAGTGGCGAATTGACCTGGGCCGAACGGATGCGGCCAGCCTCGACATCAAGGCCGACTTCCAGATCACCCTCGACACGGTTGAAGGGTCCGACGACGACGCGCGTCACTTGCCGCCGCCTTTTTTGCGAATGGCCGGCATGACCACCGGGTGATCCTCGACGGCGTTGTTGCGCACGCGTTTTGGCGTCGCCGACTTGGACAGCGCGGCGAGCGCGACGAACCAGGCTTTCGGCATGTCGGTCGGCAGGCCGATCGGGATGCCGGCCAGTTTGGGCGTTTCCTGGAAGGCATGGCCGGGCGACTCGAAACCCGGTTCGGTGCAGGCGATGCAGGCGAAACCGCCACGCAGGCAGGAGCCACTGCCGTTCCACGGCCGCAGGTTGCAATCGGCGTGGGCCTGGGTGCCCTTGCAGCCGAGGTTTTCCATGAGGCAGCCGAGATCGGACTGCTTCAGGGCGCTGGCCTTGAATTCGTAAAATTCGTTGCGTGCGCAGCCGTGATGGACCAGTTCGCCGGCGTAAAGCAGCGGCCGCCCGAATTCGTCGAGGTCCGCTACGGTCAACCCTTCCAAAACAGCCTTTTCCAGGGTGTCGACGACCCAGCCCGGATGCGTCGGGCAGCCAGCGATGTTGATCACCGGCAGGCCGGCCGCCGAAAGAAAGCCGGCGCCGAGCAGGCCGCCCGGCGTCTGTTCGTCGAACTGCAGGCCACAGGCTTCGAGCGGATTACCCGGCGTGTTGGCCGAAAAACCGCCGTAGGCCGTGCACGAACCAATGGCGAACACCCATTTGGCGTGACGGGCCAGACGGGCTACCCATTCGGTCAGTGGACGGCCGCTGCCGGCCATCAGGTGGAACTTGCCGGTGCCGTTGGGGCCGCGCAGCATGGCCCCTTCGATGCACAACGCATCGAAAGCCACCCGGCCTTCGGCACAGTCTTCGAGGAGGGAGAGCGCTTCCTCACCGCTGTCGACCGACAGGGCCGGGTGCCAGAGAAATTCGATGCCGGCGTCGCGCAATTCGTCGAACAGCGAGCGCGGCTCGGAACAGAGCATCGACTGCGTGCAGCCGCCGCAGCCACCGCTCTGCAGCCAGAGCACTTTCATTCGGCTTGCTCCAGCCCGTGACGGACCAGCTTGGCGCGCAGGCCAACGCGCGACAATCCCAACTCCCGGGCGGCCCGCGACTTGTTCCAGCGATGGCGGCTCATCGCCTCCTTGAGCACATGCATTTCGAGCTGGTCCATGCGCTCCTTGAGGCCTCCGCTCAGGCCGGCTGCCCAGGCCAGTTCGCCGGATGGCCGCCCGTCGTCAAACTGGCCGACCGGTGTGCGCAGGACGCGCGGCGACAGCAGGTCGGCGCCGAGCAGCGGGGTCGTGGACAGGGCGACCATGCGCAGAATTTCGTTCTGCAGTTCGCGCACGTTGCCCGGCCAGCGGTAGGCGGCGATGCTGGCGAGCGCCTCGTTGGTGAAACCTTCGACCGGCTTGCCGAGGGCATTGCAACTGCTGTCGAGCAGGCGGCGGGCGAGCAGCGGCAGGTCCATCGGTCGGTCGCGCAGGGCCGGCACATGCAGAGCGATGGTCGCCAGCCGGTAATAAAGGTCTTCGCGGAAGCGGCCGGTGCGGACGTCGTCTTCAAGATCGCGGTTGGTCGCGGCGATGACCCGGACGTCGACATGGACCGGGCGGTTGCTGCCGAGCGGGCGGAACTCGCCTTCCTGCAGTACGCGCAGCAGCTTGACCTGGAAGGCCGGGCTGGTTTCGCCGATTTCGTCGAGGAACAAGGTGCCGCCGTCGGCCTGCTGGAAGAGGCCGACACGGTCTTCGCCGGCGCCGGTGAAAGCACCGCGCTTGTAGCCGAAGAGTTCGGATTCGAGCAGGGTGTCGGGCAGGGCGCCGCAGTTTTCGGTGATGAAGGCCTTGCTTGCCCGACTGCTCTCGTAGTGGATGGCACGGGCGACCATTTCCTTGCCGGTGCCCGACTCGCCGGTCACCATCACCGACAGGTCGAAGGGTGCAACGCGAGCGACCATGTCGCAGACGGCGTTGATCGGGCTGTCCGGCGCGCGAATCAGGCCGGCCAGCCCGAAGCTGCTTTTGACCTTTTCCTGCTTGCTGTCCACCTGCCGTTTGAGCACCGGCTCGGCGGTGCGCAGATCAAGTGACAGGCGCTGGTTTTCCTGCTGCAGGCGCCAGACTTCGGCGGCGCGCTGCAGGGTCAGCAGCAGTTGTTCCGGTTGCCACGGCTTGAGCAGGTATTGCCAGATGCCGGCCTCGTTGACGCCGGTGATGATGTCCTCGGCGTCGGTGTAGCCGGAGAGGATGATGCGCACGATGTCGGGCCAGCGGGTGCGCACTTCCTTCAAAAACTGGACACCGGTCGTCCCCGGCATGCGCTGGTCGCAGAGCACGATGCGGACGGCTTGCTCGCGCAGGAGGATTTCCATGCCCTCGTCGGCGCTCGACGCGCAGAGCACCTCGAAATCCTCTTCCAGCGTCCGCCGCAAGGCTTCCTGGGAGCGCACCTCGTCATCGACGACGAGGATGGCGGGCAGTCGGCGCAGGCTGCTGTGGGAAGACGGAAGGGTCATGTCGGAACTTTCCAGTCGAGATCGCGATGGCGGGCGAGGTGGCGCGGCGTCCACGAATGCGCCGAGCGGGAGACGAAATGATAGCGCGCGACGTGATACGAGGGATCGAAGCCGTAGAAATTGCGGCGCATTTCGGCCAGTTCCTCGGCGCGGTAGGCGGCCAGCGGTTTGGCGGCTTCGTCGGCGTGGCGTTTGGCCTGCTTGGCCGCGAGTTTTTCGGGGAAATCCGGGGCGGCGGCCAGTTCGGCGGCGCGCCGGGCGACATCGACGGCGAAGCCGGGGCCGGGCAGGCAGGCGTCGTAGAAGCCGAGCTTGACGGCTTCCGGCGCCGTCATCGGCAGGCGGTGACGCATGATGGCCTTGGCCCCGTCGTCGCCGACGCGGGGTGGCAGCAGGTAGGTCCAGAACTCCGAGCCGTAGAGGTTGCCCATGTTCTTGTAATGCGGGTTGAGCATGACGCCGTCGCGGGCCCAGACGAAATCGGCAGCGCGGGCCAGGAAGCAGCCGCCGGCGCCGGCATTGCCGCCGACCGCGGCCACGGTCAACTGCGTTTCGCAGCGCAAAATGGCCTCGGCCAGATCGTCGATGGCGTTGATGTTGGCCCACGACTCGGATGACCCGGGTTGGCCGCGCCGTGGCCCACAGAAAGGCTTCGGTCAGGCGCCGGCACTGACCGGTACTCATCGCGCCGTTGTAGAACTCGAAGCTCAGGAAACCGACCGAGTTTCCGTTCCATTCGGCCTCTTCGTAGGCGATGTCCTGCCAGGTCGGCACCGACGATTTCCAGTAGCCGGCAGCCGGTGGCAACTCGGGCAACTCGGCCGCCGCCGGGCAGGCCTGCGTCGCCGGCAGTTTGATGCCACCAGCCGGCTTGACGTGGCCGATCCACACCGCGCCGTCAGCCGTCGCCCGGCAAATGGCCGTTTCACGGCGACCGAGCAGGCTGCCCGGCTCACCCTTGAGCACAGCCTCGGGCCAGGCATCGAACAGATGGCAGGGCTGGCCGAACAGTTGATCGGCGACGCCGGGATACCCATCGGCAGCGTTGAGCTTGGCCAGGATGGCGGCACTCGTTTCGCTATGCCAGTCGATGGCGCGGTCGGCCTGCCGGATCAGCGCGTGAGCCTGCCCCGGCACGCGCGCCGGTTTGAAATTTGGCTCATTTTTCCCGTTGACCGTAGCAATCACCGCCTGGACCGCCGCCTCGGTCATTTCGTGGCGGTAGATCGAGGCCTTGCGGGCCGACCGCATCGGGAAGGTCGCCGACGCCCAGACCGGCCCCGCGTCCATCTCGGCCTCAGCCTGTAACACTGTGATGCCCCACTCGTTGGCGCCATGCTGAATCGCCCAGTCGAGTGCGGATGGACCACGGTCGCCAACAGGTCCCGGATGGACGATCAGGCAGCAGTACCGCGACCAGATCGATTCGGGAATCGCCCGTTTCAAAAATGGCGCGATGATCAAATCCGGCAGGAACAGCGCCACAGCCTCCTCGGAGACCGCATCGGCAATGTCGAATTCGATGCTGATTTCGTGGCCGCGTGTAACAAGTTCGCAATAAAGTCGCTGGGTCAGACCGTTGAAGCTATGGGTAATGAAGAGAATTCGCACGATTTACAGTTCTTTACAATTCATATCGACAAGGAGGAGCGAGGCAGGACGGGGCTTTGCGGGGCGCTCTGTCCCACGCCGCATACCTCTATGACTTTCGCGATATTTTTCAGACACTTGGCTTTGTCTACGATGCACATCAATAAAAATGGGATCGGAGAACAACAATGCAAACACAGCAAACCAAAGTCAAACCGCGGGAACTTCCCGCCAGCCGGGCGCCACGTCCGGAATACGTCGCCGCTATCCGCTACCCGGACGGTCGTCGTGACCTGTTTCACATCCGCAACGCCGACAATTATGCCGACGCCCGCGAACTCGTCATTTCCGAAGTCGGCGACGTGCTGTCGGTAATGATCGCGCTGCGCCACTAAACCAGTCTCAGCAAATCCGCGGCAACTGCTCGCCGCTCAGCCAGTCCACGATACGGCGACCGCCAAAACCGGTCGTCATCTGGACGAAATGGTGCTCATCCGCATGCACCGTACCGACAATGGCCGCCGCCGCACCCAATGGATGTGCGCGCATGGCGGCCAATAGCTTCTCCGCATCCGCTTCGGCGCAGATCGCTACCAGTTTTCCCTCGTTGGCGACATAAAGCGGGTCCAATCCCAGAAATTCGCAGGCTGCGTTGACCGCTGGCGTAACCGGCAAGGCCTTCTCCTGCAACATCATGCCGACCCCGGATTGCTTGGCAATCTCGTTGAGCGTCGTGGCCAGCCCGCCCCGTGTCGGGTCGCGCAGCACATGGATATCGGCGCCACAGGCCCGCATCGCCTCGATCAAGCCATGCAGGGCGGCCGTGTCGGAAACGATGGGGGATTCAAAACCAAGGCTCTCGCGCTCGGCCATGATCGCCATGCCGTGATCGCCCAGTGTGCCGGAAACCAGAATGACATCGCCCGGCTTCGCATAACGGCCTGACAGTTCCCTACCCGGTGCCACGACGCCGATGCCGGTCGTCGTAATGAACACCCCGTCGCCCTTGCCGCGCTCGACCACCTTGGTATCGCCAGTCACCACCGGCACCCCGGCCTCCTTCGCCGCCGCCGCCATGCTTTGCACGATGCGCGCCAGATCGGCGAGTTTGAAGCCTTCTTCAAGGATGAAGCCGGCCGAAAGGTAGAGCGGCCTGGCTCCCATCATGGCCACGTCGTTGATCGTGCCATGCACCGACAGGCAGCCAATATCGCCGCCCGGGAAGAACAGCGGCGAGACGACATGGCTGTCTGTCGCCATGACCAATCGGCCTTCACCCGGGTTCGGCAGCAGCGCGCCATCGTCGCCCTGGGCCAGATATTCGTTGCAGAGATATTTGGCGAACAGTTCCTCGATCAGTTGCGCCATGGCACGGCCGCCGGAGCCGTGAGCCATGTCGACATGGCCGTGCTTGATGTCGAGGGGACGGATGTAGTTTTTGCGGGTTTCGGTCATAGGGTTGGGTCAATGTATCTTGTAGGGCGCTGAGGCGCAGCTTTTCGCACCTGACGCGGCGGTAGTTTTCTGCACCGTTGGGTTCCGCCCTTGCGGGGCGTCTCACTTTTTCTTGCTTCGCCAAGAAAAAGTAAGCAAAAAGAAGGCGACCCTGGGTCGGTGCCGGCTGCGCCGGTTCGTCCTCGCCCTTCTTCCGCCAGCCCTTGCGTTGCTCGGCACCTCTCAAGGGGCCCGGTGAAACGATCCGAGATTGAGCTTGGGTGCCGAGATGACTGATTTCATTTTTGGCCGTTTTTTCCGGTTGACCGTGGGAATGTACTTTTCCGGCAAAACGGTCGAGCCCGGACGCCTTTCGGGTCCCCGTGGAAGGCGCTGAGCAACGAAGGTAGGCCGGGGGCAGTCGGCTGGCGTTGTCTGAGCCGCAGGCGAGTTTAGCCAGCCGCCCGGCCTGCCGAGTAGCGCAAGGAACCGGCAACGCCGGCGCCGCCCCCGGGGTCGCCTTTTCTTTGGCTACTTTCTTTTGGCGAAGCAAAAGAAAGTACGCCCGCGCCTCAAGCGCGGAAAACAACCGTCGAGGTGGCACCCAACCCTTAAGCCACATCCTTGTACCGCCCATAGGTGTAATGCGCCGCACAAGCCCCTTCCGAAGAAACCATGCACGACCCCACCGGATTTTCCGGCGTACAAACCGTCCCGAAAATCTTGCAATCCTGCGGCCGCTTGACCCCACGCAGGATCGCCCCGCATTCGCAAGCCTTGTGGTCGGCCACCGACTGATAACCGAGCGGAAAACGCTTTTCGGCATCAAATTCGGCGAACTGGCTGCGAATGCGCAGCGCCGAGTAGGGCAGGATGTTCAAACCACGCCATTCGAAGTTTTTGCGCATTTCGAAAACTTCGGCCACCAGAGCCTGTGCCTTCTTGTTGCCATCACGATCAACGGCCCGCGAGAATTCGTTTTCAATCTCGGCCCGGCCTTCGTTGACCTGGCGGATCAGCATCTTGATCGCCTGCATGACGTCGAGCGGCTCGAAGCCGGCGATAACCACCGGCTTGCGATATTCCTCGGCGAAGAACTCGTACGGCCGGCTGCCAATGATGGTCGATACGTGGGCCGGGCCGATGAAGCCGTCGAGCGGCACGGTGCCCCACTGGCGCACCTCCGGCGATTCGAGAATGCTCGAGATAGCCGACGGCGTCAGTACGTGGCAGCACAGCACCGAGAAATTCTTGAGACCAAGCGCAGCGGCCTGCTTGATTGCCACGGCAGTTGGCGGCGTCGTTGTCTCGAAGCCGATGGCGAAGAAGACGACCTGCTTGTCCGGATTCTTTTGCGCCAGCGCCACCGCATCGGCGCTCGAATACACCATCCGGATGTCGCCGCCCCGGGCCTTGGCCTTGAGCAGCGAGAGGCTGTCGGAAGCCGGCACGCGCAGGCAGTCGCCGTAGGTGCACAACGTGACGCCCTGTTCGAGGGACAGCCTGATCGCCTGATCGACGCGGCCGATGGGCAGCACGCAGACCGGGCAACCGGGGCCGTGGATCATCTTGACGTTGGCCGGCAGCAGATCGGATACGCCATAGCGCGAAATGGCATGGGTGTGGCCGCCGCAAAATTCCATGAAATGGTAACTGCGCGCGGGGTTGGCCTCGCGACGAATGGCCTCGGCCAATCCCTTGGCGACCTCGCCGTCGCGGAACTCGTCGATGTATTTCATCAGTGGATGGTCAGATCGTCGCCGGATGCCAACTCGCCCATTTCAGCAAACAGCTTCAAGGTCCTGGCGGCTTCTTCCGGATCGAGCTTGTTGAGTGCGTAGCCGACATGGACGATCACGTAGTCGCCCACCGCCACGCCCTCAACCAGCGCCAGCGAGATTTCCTTCTTGACCCCGGCCAGATCGACCAGGGCGTTATCGTCGGGGCGCAGTTCAACGACCTGCGCGGGGATCGCGAGACACATCCGCGTTGCTCCTCAATATCGTTATTGTTGAGGCAGAGTCTACCTGCCTTGGTTCAATTCCGCTTGCCGGCCAGACGACGGAAAAATCCGCGCCGGGAAACCGGAACTTTTTCTGCTGGCTCCTGTGCTGCCAGTGTTTCTGGCGCAGCCGGCGGCGTGGCAAAGACGGTCCTGATCGCATCTGCGGCGACCAGGCGCGCCGTCGCCATGTCCGTCAACTGATCAACTGGTGCGATGAGCGGGCAATACTGGTAGGGGCCGATATCCGGATCGTCGTCGGCAATGAACTGCATGGTGCCGCAAGGCAGGCTCAGGTAGCGCCGCTCCCCGGCCGGAATGTCGCCCCACAACTGGCCGCCACCGGAGACCAGCAGCAGATTGACGAACCACGGCGTGATGACGACGCCCAGCCAGTCGCCGTCCAGCCGCTGAAACCCTACCGACTCAACTGCCAGCGCGCCATTGACGAACGGCAGGTCATGCATTCGCGTCTGCCAGACATGGCGATAATGGGCTTCGAGAAAGGCGGAGGGATCGTCCTCGCGCGGCCGGGCCGGATTGATCGGCGGCGGGGCGAGGGCGGGTTGGCGGATGCGTTCAGTCATGCGGTCGGCTCAAATCCTTGAAATGTTGCGTCGGATCGAAATCGCCTTCCAGAGATGCAGCCAGGGCGGAGAGGGCATCCTCGATCAGCTGCCGTTGCTCATCCTCGACCACTTCCCTGGCCAGACCGAGCGAGGTCAGCACCCACGTACCGACCGGTTGCGGACCAATCAGCATCATGTTGATGCGCTCACGCTCGCCGTCACGTTCAACCCAGGCGAAATCGCCTGCATTGTCGCCGCTGCCCTCCCATTCGACAACGCACTTCGGAATCGACAGGCACATCAGGCACGCGCCTCCGCCGTGATGCCGAGCTGGGTCAGCTCGGCCAGCGCCATCGCGACGAGTTCCGGAACCCTGGCCGCAACCTCCGGCGACAATTCCATGCCCAACGCCATCGACACCGGCTGCATCCCGACGATGGCAATCGACTTCGGGGCGCGCTCCGTAAATTCCAGGCTGGCCAGGACGTCCGATAGGCTGACCTGGTGCGGCGACAACTTGGTCTTGAAGAACACCGGCACATCGTCGCCCTTCAACAACACCGGCGTCGCCGGTGGCTGGTTGCAGCGTACGCAGTCGACGACGATCAAGCCGTCGAGGTTTTCCAGTTGTTCGAGCATTTCCATGCCACAGGTACCGCCGTCGATGATCTCGACATCCGGCGGCAGCGCGTACTGCCGTTCCAGTGCTTCGATGACATGCACGCCGACGCCTTCGTCGGTGAGAAGGATATTGCCGATACCGAGAACTACAACGCGCATGCTCTTATCCGAGAAAAAGGGGCGCGAACACTGTCGCGCCCCGTTGCAGAAACGACTTGTTGCCGGTCAAACCGCCTTCACCGTCACCACCGGGTTGTTCTCCTGATCGACGACATGCACGGCGCAAGCCAGGCAGGGATCGAAGGAATGTACGGTGCGCAGGACTTCCAGCGGCTTTTCGGGATCGGCCACCGGGTTGTCGATCAGACAGGCCTCGTAGGCACCGGGCTGATCCTTCTCGTTGCGCGGCGCAGCATTCCAGGTGGTCGGCACGACGCACTGGTAGTTCTTGATCTTGCCATCCTCGATCACCACCCAATGCGACAGCACGCCGCGCGGTGCCTCGTGGAAACCGACGCCCATCTGTTCGCCCTTGGGGAAAACCGGCTTGTTGAAGGTCTTGAGGTCGCCCTTGGCCATGTTGGCGAGCAGCAAATCCCACTGATTGATCAGTTCGTCGACCTGCACGGCACAGCCGACCGCGCGCGCCGCATGGCGGCCGATGGTCGAATGCAGGGCATCGACGCCAACCTGGGTGCCGGCCACCGTGGACACCAGATCAAGGGCTGCCGTCGCGTACTTCTTGGTCGGCTCGTGGCCGGCGGCCAGCATGTTCAGCACGCGCGGCAAGGGACCAACCTGCATCGGCTTGCCGTAGAAGGTCGGCGATTTGAGCCAGCTGTATTTGCCGTCATCCTCGAAGTCGGTGTAGTTCGGCGTCGTTTCGCCCTTGTACGGATGCAGCGACTTGTCGTTGCCGTCGCTGTAGTTGTACCAGGAATGCGTGATCGCCTCGGACACGCCATCAGTGAAGTACTTGTCGTTGAAACTCGTGATCGGCTTGTAGCTTTCAAGTTTGCCGCCTTCGATGTAGCCGCCGGGCAAGGCGAATGTCGTTCCCTTGCCGTCGAGCGGCACATCCGGCACGCACAGGTAGTCGGTGATGCCCTTGCCGTACTTGGTCCAGTCGGCATAGAAGCCGCCGATGGCGCCAACGTCGACGAGATAGACGTTCTTGACGAAGTCTTCGAGCTTGAGCATCCATTCCTTGACCGCCAACAGGCGTTCGATGGTCAGCACCGACTGCGAATCGACCGATAGCGGATTGGCTACGCCGCCGACCGCAACATTCTGGATGTGCGGTGACTTGGAACCGAGCACGGCGACGATCTTGCTGGCATAGCGCTGGACTTCCAGCGCCTGCAGGTAGTGCGAGACGGCGAGCAGATTCACTTCCGGCGTCAGCTTCATGGCCGGATGACCCCAGTAGCCGTTGGTGAAAATACCGAGCTGGCCGGTGCCGACGAAGCCCTTGAGGCGCTCCTGCACCTTGATGAATTCGGCCTTGCTGTTGCCGTTCCAGTTGGACAGACTCTGCGCCAGACTGGCCGTCTTCTCGGGGTCGGCTTTCATGGCCGAGACGACGTCGACCCAGTCGAGTGCCGACAAATGGTAGAAATGCACGATGTGGTCATGCACGGCGTGGGCCAGCATGATCATGTTGCGGATGTACTGGGCGTTCACCGGGATTTCGAGTTGCAGCGCGTTCTCGACAGCGCGCACCGAGGCGATGGCATGCACCGTCGTGCACACGCCGCAGATACGCTGGGTGATGGCCCAGGCGTCGCGCGGATCGCGGCCGATCAGGATATTCTCGACCCCGCGCCACATCTGGCCGGAAGCCCAGGCTTTCTTGACGCGACCGCCATCCACCTCGACGTCGACGCGCAGATGCCCCTCGATGCGGGTAACCGGGTCGATAGTGACTCTTTTGGACATTTTGTTCTCCTATCCCTGAATTCAGTGTGCAGCCCCTTCCCGTGCCAGGACGGGAAAGCGACGGGTAATGACGATGTAAGCGAGCACTTCGGCGGCAAACATGCCGATCGTGACAACCATCTCGGCGATGCTCGGGAAGTAGTTCCAGCCGTAATCGACGCCGAGACCGGTGTCGTAGCCGATGAGGAAGCCGTTGATGCGGAGCAGGATGCCGCCCATCATGATCGCCACGCCAGCAACGAAGAGCCGGGCCGGATTGCGCCGCGCTACCGGCGTGCCGACGATCAGGAAGGGCGCAGCGAAGCAGGCCGTTTCCAGCCAGAAGAAGAAGGCTTCGAGACTCGGCGACAGGGCGTGGCCAAACGCCCCGCGCACCACCAGATCGCCGAAGCGAACCAGCACGAAGACGGCCAGCACGCCGAGCATGACCTTGGCCATCGGTTGCAGGAGATGCGTTTCGATCCGGCGCCGATACGCCGAGGCGGCGACGCAGGATTCGAACAGCACAACGCCGTAACCAATGACGATGGCCGACAGCAGGTAGAGTAGCGGCACGATGGGTGTCTGCCACAGCGGATTGACCTGCGGCCCCATCACTACCAGCATGGTCCCGAGCGACGACTGGTGCATCATCGGCAGCAGCGTGCCGAGCGCGATGAAGACGAACAGCACCTTTTCGAGCTTCTGCTTTTGAACCTTGAGTCCCCACTGCTCCATGAACACTGGCGAAAACTCGATCCACATCACCAAAACGTAAGCCGAGATGCAGACGGCCACCTCGAACATCACCGAATTGGGATTGGCGTAGGTCGGCCACAGGATGTGCCAGAAATTCCACCAGCGGCCGAGGTCAAACAGCACGCCAACGCCGGCCAGCGTGTAGCCAAACAGGCTGGCCAGCAGCGCCGGCCGGACCAGCGGGTGATAGTGGCCGCGATTGAAGATGTAGACCAGCATGGCCACCGAGAAACCGCCGCAGGCGAAGGCCGAACCGATTACCACGTCGACGACGACCCAGATGCCCCACGGGTAGCCGTCGTTGAGGTTGGTCACGGCGCCCAGCCCGAAGATGAAGCGAACGAACAGCACTGCCACCATGGCGGCGATGAGCACGCTGCAGATCATCACCGGCAGGTTGAACAGCTTGCCGCCAACCGGTGCGGCAGGATGATGGGCGCTCATGATTGCCCTCCTTTTTCCTCGTCGTCCGGCACCACGTTGCGCCTGGCGACCCAGGTCAGGCCGGCCAGCACGGCAATCGGCATCACCAGCCCGCCATACAGCGTGTGCTGGATGGTTTCCGACGTCGCGGCCGACGATTTCGGCGGCAGGTCAGGCAAGCCGACCTTCTGGAAATTGACTGCCGACAGCTTGAGCACTTGCGTGCCGCCATATTCCGTTTCGCCGTATACGTGCTGCAGATAATTGCCGACCTGCGCCTGATAGGCCTGATCGACCGGCCCTTTCCACTTGGCGGCAGCCTCCGGGGTTTCCCCTTCGGCCGGCAGGCGACCGCGTGGAACAGTCGTCCAGTCGCCGGGCTTCAGCGCCAGGCGGCGCTTTGCCTCAGCCAGCAGATCCTCGGTTCGGCCGAACAGCGTGGCGCCGGTCGGACAGACCTCGGCACAGGCCGAATAGTGGCCGTCCTCATGGCGATGCCGGCACAGCTCGCACTTGCCGATCTTGCCGGTCGGCGAATCGTACTGGTACTTGGGAATACCGAACGGACAGGCGGCGACACAGTAGCGGCAGCCGATGCAGGCATCCGGGTCGTAGCTGACGACGCCGGTCACCGGGTCTTTCTGCATCGACGACACCGGGCATGCCGAGACGCAGGACGGGTCGGCGCAGTGCATGCACGAGGTTTTCATGAAGGAAAAGCCGTTCAGCTCGCTGTCCTTCGTCTCCATCGTGCCATTGCGGTACATCTTGATCAGGTTGAAGGTGTGGCCGCTGGTATCGAGCGGCGTATCCCACAGCTTATCCATGGCCGTGAATTCAGCCGGGTTGTCGTTGGCCCGCTTGCAGGCGGCCACGCAAGCCTGGCAACCGACGCACAGAGTCGCGTCGTAGAGCAGGCCAAGGCCTTCCGGCGGGCGTTGCAGGGTGTCGCGGGCGGCGGCCGTTTCGGGCAGCGCGGCGGTCGCCGCAGCGGCCCCGCCAGCCAGGCACCCCCGCAAAAAATCGCGTCGTGTGGTCATCGCTCAGACCTCCGTCGATTCGGCTGCTTTGCTGCCTTCCTTCTTCGCCCGCTCCATTTCCTCGGCCTGATGCGACAAGCCGAGATTCTTGGCGACCATCGCCCCGGCCCCGGCGGCGGCACCGGCCACGGCGGCCAGCACGGCAGCCGAGCCAAGCGTTGCGCCGACGCCCTTTTCTTCGACGATGCGCGGCAGGAAGGCGGATGGCTCGATGTTCTTGAGCTTGGCGACGGTATGGATCGGCTTGGTGAAGCCGACGCCTTGTTCGGTACAGCCAATGCACGGGTGGCCGCAGGCCACCGGCCAGGTGCCAGCACCGGCGTCGCCGAACAGGATGACCGAGCAGTTGGCGTAGGTCTCCGGCCCCTTGCAGCCGAGCTTGTACAGGCAGTGACCCTTGCGGTGCCCCTCATCGCCGAATTCCATGGCGAAGCGGCCGGCGTCGAAATGGGCGCGGCGCTCGCAGTTTTCGTGGATCAGGCGGGAATAGGCGAACTTTGGCCGGCCGAGATGATCGACTTCGGGCAGTTTGCCGAAGGTCAGGAAATGAACCACCGTTGACAGGAAGTTGTACGGATTGGGCGGGCAGCCCGGGATGGTGACGACCGGCTTGCCGAGGACTTGGGCCACGCCGCTCGATCCGGTTGGGCTGGAGGTCGCCCCGGGAATCGACGGAATCGTCGAGGGCATGCCGCCCCACGAGGCGCAGGAGCCGATGGCGATCACCGCCGCCGCGTCGGCCGCACATTCGGTGACCAGCTCGATCGCCGTCTTGCCGCCGATCTTGCAGTAGACGCCGCCATCCCTGGTCGGGATCGCGCCTTCGACAACCAGGATGTACTTGCCCTTGTTCTCGGCCATCGCCGTCTTGCGCGCCGCTTCAACCTGGTGCCCGGCGGCGGCGAACAGGGTTTCGTGATAATCGAGGGAGATGACGTCGAGAATCAGCTTTTCCAGCGTCGGATGCTCGGCGCGCAGCAAGGATTCGGTACAGCCCGTACATTCCTGGAAGTGCAGCCAGATGACGCTCGGTCGTTTTTTAGCGGCAACCGCTTCGGCCACCGCGGCATCCGCCCCCTGCGGCAGCCCCAACGTCGCCGCCAGCGCGGCACAGAATTGCAGAAACTCGCGCCGATCCATCGACAAACGTCGGGCCGCGGCCTCGATGCGTTCATCCTGTTCCAGCGAAATCAGATTTTGATTGGCCATTTGTCTCCCCTTTTTTGAGGTCGGCCCAATGCGGCTGACCCTGCTCTCTGTCGGGAAGTGGCGTGTATTGAAAATTCAATTTATACAGCGAGATGAGCAACAAGCGGACCAGATCAAAGTGCCGCCCAAAAAACCATCAAATCCATGTACTTATCCAAAAAGCCCAGTTGCTGGCAAGCACAAAATCGGATAAATACTTTCCATATTTGGAATCAAAGTGACTGATAGCTTTCCATGCCTCGAATCACCCAGGCCTGACCCAAAGCCAGGCCGCCGTCGTTGGGTGGCGCCTGGCGGGCTTCAAGCAGCGCGATGCCGGCGGCGTCGAATTGGCGGTGCAGCGCGGACATGAGCACCGCGTTCATCGCACAGCCACCGCCGACGGCGATTCGTTGGCCTTTCAATTTTGGTCCGTTTTTCCGGTTGACCGTGGAAACCACCCAGTCGGCCAGACCAGCCGCCACGGTAGCGTGGAAGAGCGCCGCGCCGTGGGCGGTATCGTCCTTGCACCCCATCAGTGCCGGCAACATCGGCGAAAAGTCGAGGATCGTGCCGCCTTCGAGCAAGGCGTAGCCGCCCGGCAAAGGATCGACCGGCCCGTAACCAGCGGCCAGACCTTCGAGTTCCATCGCCGCCTGTCCTTCGAAATACATGAGGTCGCGCACGCCGAGCAGGCCGGCCGCGGCGTCGAACCAGCGGCCGAGACTGGTCGTCGGCGGGCAACGCAGATTGCGGGCAAGCATGGTGAGCAGCGGGCCGGGGTCGCGGCTCGGGTAGTACTGCTTGATCCAGCCGCCTACGCGGTAGCCGAAGCCGGCGCCGTGCAGGGCAGAGACCGCCATGCGCCACGGTTCTTTCGCGGCGCGGTCGCCGCCGGGCATGGCCAACGGGCTGAGGTGACCGAGGCGGTCGCATTGGCCACCGTCGAGATGGAGCAGTTCGCCGCCCCAGGCGCCGCCATCCGGGCCGAGGCCGACGCCATCGAGCGCTAGGCCGATAAGCGGCTCGTTGACGCCATGTTCGGCGCAAATCGCCGCAATATGGGCGTGATGATGGCCGACGCCGATGGCCGGAATGCCGAGCTTTTCAGCCAGGCGAACGGCGAGATGGGTCGATGGAAAATCGGGGTGCAGGTCGTGGGCGATGATGTCTGGCCGGGCATCGAGGATGGCCAGCAGATGATCGACCGTTTCTTCAAGAAAGCCGATGGCCGCCGCGTTGTCGAGGCCGCCGATGTGCTGCGACAGGAAGGCCTGGCGGCCAGTCATGAGGCAAACGGTGTTCTTGAGGTAGCCGCCGAGGGCTAGCACGGTCGGGCCGTCGTCGGCCAAGGCAATCGGCACCGGCACGTAGCCGCGGGCACGGCGGGCGAAGGCCGGGCCGGCGCGGACAACCGAATCGTCGCAGCGGATGACGATGTCGCGGTCGTGCACCAGATAGGCGTCGGCGATGCCGCTCAGGCGGTCGAGCGCTTCGTCGTTGCCGATGACCAGCGGTTCGCCGTGCGGATTGGCGCTGGTCATGACCAGCAGGAGGTCGCTCGGCTCGGCCAGCCAGTCGGTGCCAGCCGGGCGCCCGGCCGCTTCATGCCAGAGCAGCAGGTGGAGTGGCGTCGCCGGCAGCATGGCGCCAAGCCAGGCGAGGCCGGGTGCTATGCCTTTCAGTTCGGCGGCGCCCTTGGGGCAGAGGACGATGGGGGCGGCGACGCTGTGCAGCAGGGCCAGCTCAGCCTCGCCGATCCGGGCAAATTCGGCCAGCGAAGCGGCATTGAGGCCCATTACGGCGAAGGGCTTTTCCTCACGCTGCTTGCGTTCGCGCAGTTCGGCCACGGCCGTTGAATTACGCGCATCGCAGGCGAGATGGAAGCCGCCAATGCCCTTGATGGCGACGATTTTTCCATCACGCAGCAGGCGCAGGGTTGCGCTGATCGGGTCGCCGGCCAGCAGCTGACCATCGGCCGACAGCAGGTGCAGTTGCGGGCCGCAGTCCGGGCAGCAGGTGGTTTCGGCGTGGAAGCGGCGGTCGGCCGGGGCGAGGTATTCGTCACTGCACGGGGTGCACAGCGGAAAGACGGCGAGGCTGGTGTGCGCCCGGTCGTAGGGGATGCGCTGGCTGACCGTGTAGCGCGGGCCGCAGTGGGTGCAGGTGGTAAAGGCGTAGCGCCAGCGGCGACTGGCCGGGTCGCAGATGTCGGCGATGCACTCGGGGCAGATGGCGGCGTCGGGGCCGATGGCGGTTTTGACTTCGCCCGCTTCACTGTCGAGGATGACAAAGGCTTCGCCAGTCACTTCGGCCGCTTCGTCCTCGATGGCATCGATGCGCGCCAGACGCGGTGCTTCGAGCGGCAAACGGGATTTGAATTTTGGCCAATTTTTCCCGTTGACCGTAGCAATCACCCCGGCGCCGTCGTTACGCACCCAGCCGGTCAGCCCCAGTTCGTTGGCCAGCCGCCAGACATAAGGCCGAAAGCCGACCCCCTGGACGAGACCGCGAATGCGGAACTGGCGGCCGCTCATCGGCGGCCTACTTTGCCGCTAACTGTCGTTCCAGCTCGGCTACCCGGCGCTTCAGCGCGTCGACGGTTTCGGAGCGCAGGCTGCGCTGGGCGTCCAGCCCGGCCGCGATCCAGCCGAGCCAGCCGCTCATGCCTTCGCCGCTGGTTGCCGAGACACGGAAGATGACGAGATCCGGATTGACCCGGTGGGCGTTGGCTTCGGCCAGGTCGGCATCGAATTCGAGATAGGGCAGCAGGTCGACCTTGTTGAGCAGCATGACGTCGGCCGCGGCGAACATGTCGGGATACTTGAGCGGCTTGTCCTCGCCCTCGGTGACCGAGAGGATGGCGACCTTGTGATGCTCGCCGAGATCGAAGGCGGCCGGGCAGACGAGGTTGCCGACGTTTTCGATGAGGAACAGCGATTCGTCGGCCGGCTGCAGGCGCTGGACGGCGTGGCCGACCATGTGGCCGTCGAGGTGACAGCCCTTGCCGGTATTGATCTGCAAGGCCTGAACGCCGGTGGCGCGGATGCGCTCGGCATCGTTGGAGGTCTGCTGGTCGCCCTCGACAACGCTGATGGCGACCTTGTCCTTGAGCATGTCGATGGTCTTGCAGAGCAGCGTCGTCTTGCCCGAGCCGGGGCTGGAAACCAGATTGAGGGCGAAGATGCCGTGCTCGTCGAACCACTGGCGATTGGCCGCGGCGTAGGTGTTGTTCTTGCTCAGGATGTCCTGCTCGATCTGCACCATGCGGGCCTGCGACATGCCCGGCACATGGGCGCGGGCCGGGCCGGTGCCGTAGTCGAGATCGCCGGCGACGCCTCGTGGTGATGATGCTCGTCAGCGTGGGGGTGGGCGTGTTCTCCCGTGTGGACATGATCATGGCTGTGCTCGCTGCCGTCACCATGCTGATGGCTGTGCGAATGGGCGCCGAGCGGGGCGGCGGCGTGGCTGTGGGCATGATCGTGGTCATGCGTGTGGGTATGCACCGTGCCATCCTCATGGACGTGCGTATGTTCGTGCCCCCCTTCGATCTTCGTTTCCCCTGCGCCGCAGCCGCAAACTGTACACATATCCGTCTCCTGATTACTCGATCTCTATTTCCTTGACCCGCATTTCCGTGCCGCCGGTGGCCTGCACCTGGTGGCTGCCGCATTTCGGGCAGGCACCGTAAAGCTCCTCCATTGGCACCGTTTCGGCACACAGCATGCACCAACCGGCGCCCGGCACGTTAACAATCTCCAGCGCCGCGCCCTGGGCGATGCTGCCATGCGTCACCGCCTCGAAACAGAACTTGATCGCCTCCGGTTCGACCGACGACATGCGGCCGATTTCCAGGACGACCAGCTTCACCCGCTTGGCGTTCTCCCGCCTGGCGGTGTCCTCGACCAGTTGCAGGACGCCTTCGGCCAGCGACATTTCATGCATCGAGCACCTCCACAACATGGGGCAGACAGGGGTCGAGCGCCAGTATGGCCCGGTTCAAACCCAGTCTGGCCTGCTCCAGAGAGGCAAAGCGGAGACTATCGAGCAATGATGACAGCGCGGCGGGATCGGCAAAAAAACTGTCGGTCGGCGCCTGCACGCGGTAGTTGGCCACCTTGCCGTCGACCACATGCACAGCATGGGTCAGCACGCCGCGCGCCGTCATGGTTTGCCCGACGCCCCAACCGTCCCCGCCGGCACTGGCCACCGGAAACGGGATGCCGTCGGCCAGGGCATCGACGGCCGCCAGCGTTTCCGCCAGCCGCGCCAGAAAAACCGCCCGAATCGAGGTCGGCACGGGCTGCGCCGGCATTTGTGCCGACGAACCTTGCCAGTAATCCAGCCAAGCCTGCGGGGCAAGCGGCGCGGCGACCGGGATATCCAGATCGCCATCGTCCGGCGCCACTTCATCGGTGCTACGGTCAACCAGCATTTCGAGGCATTTTTCAGCAATCGGGCGCAGGCTCTGGTGCAGCAAATGCTGCGTTACCGCCAGACAATCCCCGCCCTGCCGCGCATTGCGCCAGGCGATGAAGGCTTCTTTTTCCGGGCGCAGGCCGAGCGCCGGCGGCCAGTCGAGGAGCAGGCGCCAGAAGTTTTCATGCAGCACTTCCAGCCACAGCTCAGCGCTGTCGAATGGCCGCGGCGCTTCGCCCAGCGCCGCCGTTACGGCGGCCTCGGCGGCCGTCCGCTGGGCATGGGCGCACAGCGTGAACAAATAGGGCACGGTCTTGGTCACCGCATCGGGCAACTGGCCGATGAACAGGCGGGTAACCGGCGGGCGCGTCAAGGTGACACGAATGTCGTGCAAGGCGCGCTCCCGGAAAAGCGCCTTGACGGTAAGCAGGCCGGCGCTGCTGCTCATCGCCCCAACCCGAGAAAGGCCCGACGACTCGTCGCCCTGGCGACTGGCGGCTCGGCCAGCGGGTCGGCGAACAGGGCATGGGCCGCGGCCAGCGCAGTCAGGCGGGCCGCCTCGTGGCTGTCGAACTCAAGCGCCGGCGAGAACAGCGAACAGAGGTGATAGAGGCCGATGCTGTCTTCCTCGGCCACCGTGAATTCGTAGTCGCCGGACGGAAAATGCCAGTCGTGCTTGCTGCAGGCGGCCAGTGCCGGCCAGCCCTCAACCTGCCCGGGCAGGCAGAGCAGATTGATCGCCCACGGCGTGATCATCGCCCCCGCCCAATGGCCATCCGGCCGCCGCTGAAAACCGAGTGCCTCGACCTGCAACTGCCGGTTGCAGATCGGCACATCGTGCATCCGGGTGCGGGCAATGGCATCGAAAGCAGCGACCAGATCGAGCGACGGATCGGTCGTCCAAAACCTCATTTGGCAGCCCTCATTCCGCCCTCCACGTACCCAGAATAGACAATATCCCAGGCCAGCGGGCTACCGGCAAAAGAAGTTCAGGGAGGGCTTGGACCTCATTCGCGGCCGGTCGCATTCCATGGCAAGCCATGGAGCCTTGCTCCCTGCTCATTTCGCCCTCCACGTAGTCCGAACAGACAATATCCCACGCCAACGGGCCACCGGCAAAAGAAGTCCAGGGAGGGCTTGGACCTCATTCGCGGCCGGTCGCATTCCATGGCAAGCCATGGAGCCTTGCTCCCTGCTCATTCGGTCACCATGAATTTATGTTTCGGCGCATCGCAGCCCGGGCAGCACCAGTCGTCGGGCAAGTCGGCGAACGGGGTGCCGGGCGGAATGCCGCGCACGTCGTCACCCTGCTCCGGATCATAGACCCACCAGCAGATGCCGCACTCCAGCCGGTCGCCCGGCTGGACATTGAGAAACGAACCTTCGAAGCGCATGAAGAAAGAGACTAGACCGGCTCCACCATCATGTCGAGATATTCGCGCAGGCGCTCGACGGAATCGGTGAAATCCTCGTCCGCCGCGAGCGCCACTTCGGGCATGCCGATGACCTCGATGGAGTTGAGGATCAGCGCATCCATGCTGTTGAAGTACTGCACCCACCAGACGTTTTTCAGCCGCGTGCTGGTGATCCGGCAATTGCCGTAGCCGCGCGACAGGATGGAGACTTCGCGGTGGCCGAGCCAGCCGTAGAGCGTGTCGAGATCAGCATCGCTGACCGGCAACAGCGTCAGGTTGATGATGTGCGCCGCGTCGCCGGGTTTCCACGCCGCGGCCTGCATGCGGATTTCTTCGACCAGGGCCTGGGCGTTCATGCAGCCGATCGGGTAGTCGGGCGGCGGCAGATCGGCGGTCGCCGTGGCCAGCATGGTTTCAGTCAGCGCTGCCGGGATGTCGCCGGTTTCGAGGCGGTCGACGACCATCGCGCCGTCGTCAGCCACCTGAAGCACGCGCCAGATACCGGAGAACGCCGTCTCCTGCACCCGCCAATGCTGCGGCGCCGTGGTGAAGGCGCTGACTTCGCCGAAGCCCATCGACTGGTTGATGACATCGCGCATCGTGGCGTCGAGGTCGCGCAGATTGAGCGTGGCGCCACCGGCAAAGCCGACTTTCTCTGCTTCATCAACATAGGCGCCGAGCAGGCTGGCCGCCCGATTGACCACCTCCGGCGCCACGTTGTCGGGCAGCCGTGGTTGCGAGAAGGTTTCCATGCCTTTCGGCATCGGCAGGTAATCAGGCGTTTCCTCGCCTTGCGAGCCGGGGCCCATGGCGACGACGGAAATCGGGAAGGGACGCATCGTGGACTGGTTCATGCGCAGGCTCCTTGCGTGCAGGCAGCGCGGACGGGGATGCCGATCGGCTTGGGTTGGGCCGGGCCGGTGAGCAGGCGGGCGACTTCGTTCTGGTATTCGTTCCAGTCGCGGATGCCGTTAAGGACACCGACAAACTGGCCGTCCCGCAGGAAGACGACGGCCGGGGCGCGCGGCACGCCGTATTGCTGCATCAGCGGCGCCGAAAAATCGGGGCCGGCGACCCAGCGGGCGATCTGCTCGCCGACCGGCTTGAGGGCTTCGGGCAGGATGACGCAGGCGTCGAGGACTTCGAGATTGCGTTGCGGGTCTTCGGTAAGCAGCAGGGCAGTCAGACCGGCCGGAAATTGGGGATTTCCACGGTCAACCCGAAAAAAGCCGTTTTTTTGAAGCATGCGGCTGATGGCCGTTTCGAGTCTTTCGAGCGAGGTCGGGCCGGCTTTGAGTTCGAGGCTCATGATTGTTGTGTCCTCAGGAAATCGGGAAGTTGGGGTTCGCGATCGAGATCGGCGAAGAAGGCAGAAAAATCGGTGGCGCCGGCTTGCGCGGCGTCGAGCGCATCGAGCGCCGCGTCGATGGCGGCAGCGCGCTCGGCGTCGATCACTTCACGTGCCGCATCGAGAAAAGTCATCAGCCAGGTACCGGGCAATTGCTGGCCGACCAGACTGAGGTCGACGCGCACTTCGCCGTTGCGGCCGGCGCAGCGGGCGAAATGTTCGCCGCATTCGAGGACCTGGACGGGGATGCCGAGGCACATATCAGACGCTTTCCATATTCAGGAAACGGGCATCGCCGAGACGGTAGGCCAGCTCGGCCGGCGGTCGTTCGGATTCATAAACATCCATGGCCAGCGCGCTGTCGGTGATGTTCTCGCTCTGCCCGTCACGTACCCGGCCCGCCGCGCCCCAGTTCTCCAGCCAGTCGAGCGCCAGGTTCAGGGCAGGCACCATCTGGGCCTTGACGATAGCGCGCAGGCTGCCGCCGAAATCTTCAAGTTGCTCGGGCTGGACGCCGATCAGCACCAGTTCGGACGGGAGCTTGTTGGTCAGTTCGGCGGCCATGAGCACTTCCTGGAATCCGGTCTGGTGCAGGCTCATTTTCTTGGCGCCCATGAAACGGGGCACTTCGTTGCCGACCACCTCGCGCAGTTTGCCGGCCGGGTCGCCGTAATCGACCGCATCGAAGACCAGCAGACAATCGGCCTCCTGGACGTAAGGCAGCAGGTAGAGACCCTGCGTGCCGCCGTCCATGACCGTCACCTGCGGCGGAAATTCCCAGCCGGCGTTGAGGGCTTCGACGCAGCGCACGCCGAAACCTTCGTCGGCCCACAGAATATTGCCGATGCCGAGGACCAGAATGCGTTTTGAAGTCATTGTCACCACCTGAAAAAGTGCCCCGGGTACGCCTGTACGCCGGGGCGAACGCAAGTTAAAGACTCAGTCCTTGAACATCCGCCATCCGCTGATCATCGTGGAAATCAGCGACTGCCGGCTCATGATGTCCTCGCGGATGGCCGCATAGACATGCACCAGCACGAAAGTCATCATGATCCACATTCCCAGCCGGTGCAGGTTATGCACCTGCATCGAGCCGCCCAGGGCCGGAATGACCCAGCCGAACAGGCTGTCCTGCCAGCTGCCCAGCCCGGCGCCTTCGCTGTACAGCGCGAAGCCGGTGAACAGCATGCCGACGGCCAGAATCGTGAAGAAGAAGAACATCATGAGCTGCGCCATCGGATTGTGGCCGACGTACTTTTTCGGCGTCTTTTCGAGGAACAGATACCAGCGCAGTTCGAAGAAAACCTCGCTCCACCACTGCGGGTTGGTGATCGGCAGCTTGAAGATCTGCTTGGCGTGATGGTTGCCGACGAAGGCCCAGTAAACCCGTCCGAGCAGACCGACAGCAAAGATGTAGGCCGCCGTGAAATGGGCGAAACGGATGTAGCCCATCAGGAAGTTGTCCGACGCTTCGCCGGGCATGGTCGGCAAGGGTTTGCCGATGAAATACCCGGTGACCGCCAGCACCACCATGGCCAAGGCGTTGATCCAGTGCCACAGGCGGACCGGCGCTTCGTAGACGTAGATCGAACGGACTTGTTTACCGTGCCGTTCGGCCTCCAGCATGTCCTGTTGAGAGAGCATGATTGCCTCCTTTCCGGACCGCTTAGCGGACCTTGACCGACGTCATTTCCTGTCCGTCCGGGCTCATCACGTGNNCGCTTCAAACGCGCCGATCTGGCCCTTGTGGTCACGCGGACCGCCGTTCCAGGTGGTCGGCACGACGCACTGGTAGTTGTCGATCTTGGTGTCCTTGATGCGGATCCAGTGACCGAGCGCGCCACGCGGGGCTTCGGTGAAACCAGCGCCCATCGCTTCCTTCGGCCAGGTGCTCGGCTCCCATTTTTCGATATTCGCCGTGTTGAGATCGCCAGCCTTGAGGTTGGTCATCAGCTTGTCGAAGAAGTAGGACATCTTGTGCGCCGCCCACTGGCACTCCAGGCCACGCGCCGCGGTGCGGCCCAGTGTCGAGAACAGGGCGGTAACCGGCACGTCGAGCTCCTTGAGCAAGGCATCGACCGGCTCCTTGAATTCCGGGTTCTTCTGGGCGTAGCCGATGATGTAGCGGGCCAGCGGGCCGACTTCCATGGCGTGGCCGCGCCAGCGCGGGGCCTTGATCCACGAATACTTGCCGCCTTCGTCGAGCTCCTTGATGTTGGTCTTGGTGCCCTTGGTGTTCGGGCCGAGCACGAAGCTCGGTTCGGTCACGCCGTCGAAAGGGTGCAGGCCCTTGGTTTCGTCCGGGTACTTGTACCAGGAGTGGGCGACGAATTCCTGGATCTGCTCCGGGTCCTTGAGGTCGATCTCATGCACCTTTGACAGGTCGCCGTTGATGATGGCGCCGCGCGGCAGCAGCAGATTGCCGGCCGAATAGTCGTTGGCCTTGTCCGGGATATCGCCATAGGACATGACGTTCTTCGACGACAGGCCACCGCCATGCAACCAGCCCTTGTAGAACTTGGCGATGGCGATCAGGTCGGGGATGTACACCTGCTCGGTGAACTCGATTGAGCGGTCGATGATGCTCTTGACCAGATTGAGCCGCTCCATGTTCACGGCGCCGACCGCCCCCGTGCCTTCCATGTTGATGGCGCAGGGCACGCCGCCGACCAGCCAGTTCGGGTGCGGGTTCTTGCCGCCGAAAATGGTGTGGACCTTGACGATTTCCTTCTGGAAATCGAGGGCCTCGAGGTAGTGCGCCACGGCCATCAGGTTGGCTTCGGGCGGCAGCTTGTAGGCCGGGTTGCCCCAGTAGCCGTTCATGAAGGGGCCGAGCTGGCCGGATTCGACGAACTTCTTGAGGCGGTTCTGGATGTCGCGGAAATAGCCCGGGGACGACAGCGGCCAGCTGGAAATACTCTGGGCCAGTGCCGAGGTCGCTTTCGGGTCGGCCTTCAGCGCCGACACCACGTCGACCCAGTCGAGCGCATGCAGGTGGTAGAAATGCACCAGATGGTCATGCACCTGCAGATTGAGCTGCATGATGTTGCGGATGCTGTTGGCGTTTTCCGGAATCTTGATATTCAGCGCATCCTCGACGGCGCGCACCGAGGTCAGCGCGTGGGTGCCGGTACACACGCCGCAGATACGCTCAGTGAAGGCCCAGGCGTCACGCGGATCGCGGCCCTTGAGGATGACTTCGAGACCGCGCCACATGGTGCCGGTGGATACGGCGTTGCGGATGACGTTCTTGTCGTCGAGATTGACTTCCACCCGCAGGTGGCCTTCGATGCGGCAGACCGGGTCGACGACGACGCGCTTGCCGGAGTTGTCGAGCTTGAAGCCCTGAGTTTCGTAAGCGGCCATTTCAGTTTTCCTCTTGTTTTTCCGGTTGACCGTGGGAAGTGCGCGCCCGGGCCAGTGCCGAGACAGCGGCGTGGGCGGCGATGGCGGCACCCACCGTGCCGGCGGCGGCCTTGCCGATGGTGTCGGCATTCGCTTCGACGCCGAAAGCCTTGATGTCGGTCACCCGGTCGTAGAAGCTGCCCTTGTCCCAGAACCCCTCCTCGGAACAGCCGATACAGCCATGGCCGGACTGCACCGGCCAGCTGACGCCGCCGTTCCAGCGCATCGACGAGCAGGCGTTGTAGGTGGTCGGCCCCTTGCAGCCCATCTTGTACAGACAGTGGCCCTTGCGCGAACCTTCGTCGTCCCAGGCTTCGGCGAACTGGCCGGCGTCGAAGTGGCCGCGGCGATAGCACTTGTCGTGGATGCGCTGGCCGTAGAACATCTTCGGACGCCCCTGGCGGTCGAGCTCGGGGATGCGGTCGAAGGTCAGCATGTAGGTGACGACGCCGGTCATGACTTCGGCAATCGGCGGACACCCCGGGACGTTGATGATCGGCTTGCCGGAAATGACTTTATGCACCGGCGTCGCCCGCGTCGGGTTCGGCTTGGCCGCCTGCACGCAACCGTAGGAGGCACAGGCGCCCCAGCTGATGATCGCCTTGGCGTCGGCGCAGGTTTCCTTGAGCACCTCAACGAAGGGCCGGCCGCCGTGGATGCAGAACATGCCGTCCTCGTTGAGCGGCGGATTGCCTTCGACAGCGACGATGTAGTTGCCCTTGTACTTCTTCTTGACCTCTTCGATGATCGCCTCGGCCTGGTGGCCGGCCGCAGCCATCAGGGTGTCGTCGTAATCGAGCGAGAGCATCGAGAGCACGACGTCCTTGGTCAGCGGATGCGCCGAGCGGATGAAGGACTCGGAGCAGCACGTGCATTCCAGGCCGTGTAGCCAGATCACCGGCGTGCGTGCCTTGGTTTCCAGCGCATGCGCGATGCGCGGCGCTGCGGCGCTGCCCAGCCCGAGCGACGTCGCGGTCAGGCTGCAGAATTTGAGAAAGCTGCGCCGGGTTATCCCCTGGCGGCGCAGCACTTCATAAAAGGTCTCTGTCACTGGTATGTCCCCCGTTGGTTTTGTTGCCACGTAGGGGAACTGCTACGCAAAGCATGTGCCATACACAGCCATTGATCGAATTATCGAATGGAATCAAGAGTCTCGGTGCCGCCACCCGGGCAACGGCAAAACATCGGAAGGAAGAACAAATGGTTAGAACAAGTCCATGATGGAAAGCAAGCTTCCATGCTCCGTTGCCCTGCGGGTTTGACCCCCATCAATCAGCAACAGGAAGAATTCGTTCTAGAATCCGGTGATGAAACGAAAACGCGCAGTCCGAGTCGTCGAACTGATTTCCTGCCAAAGCGATCGGGTCGAACCCGGCCTCAGCCTGCGCGAGGTCGCTTCGCGCATGCTGGCCGCCAAGGTTTCGGCGGTCATCGTCGTCGAGTCGGGCGCCATTCTCGGCATCATCACCGAGCGTGACATCGTGCGCGCCATGCGTCAGCGCCGGTCACCGGAGCAGACTGCCCGCGACATCATGAGCAGCCCGGTGCATAGCGTACCGGCCGCCACGCCTTTCCAGCAGGCCTACCGTCAGGCCGTCAGTTTCGGCATCCGTCGCATCGTGGTCACCGACGAGGCAGGCCTGCCCCTCGGTATCGTCAGCGAATCGGATTTTCGCAAACATCTCGGCCCCGATTTTTTCCTGCAGCTCAACAGTACCGACACGCTGATGGAACGCACCTTTCCGCGGCTGCCGGCTACCGCCAGCCTGGAAGATGCCCTGGCGGCGATGGAGTCCGTCGGTGCCAGCTGCATTTTTGTCATCGATGGCCGGCGGCCGCTCGGCATCGTCACCGAACACGACATCGTTCGCTTCTTTCTCGATGACCCGCACAGCCCGACCCTGGGCCAGGTCATGTCCTGGCCGGCCGTCTGTATCCATTTCGACCGCCCGCTGGCCGAAGCCGCGCAACTCATGGTCGATCACGACATCCGCCATCTGGCGGTCGTCGACGACGCCGGCAATCTGGTCGGCCTGCTTTCCGAACATACGCTGATCAGCCCGCTCAGCCTCGGACAGGACAACGCGCTCGGCGAGCAACAATCGATGCTGCGTTCACGCGAGCGAATTGCCGAGGAAACGACCCGCAACGAACGCTACCAGCGTGCCCTGCTCGACAACTTTCCCTTCCTGGTCTGGCTCAAGGACACCGAATCGCGCTTTCTGACCACCAACCGGGCCTTTGCCGAAAGCGTCGATCTGCCCAACACCAGCGCTATCGTCGGCAAGAGCGATCTTGATTTCTGGCCTGCCGACATGGCCGGGCGTTTCCGGGCCGACGATGCAGAAGTCATGGCCTCGCGACAAAACAAGGTCGTCGTCGAACCGATCATCATCAAGGGCCAGACGGTCTGGCACGAAACCTACAAGGCCCCGGTCGTCGGCGACGACGGTACGCTGCTCGGCACCGTCGGCTTTGCCCGCGACATCTCGGCGCGCCGACGCAGCGAAAATGCCGAGCATCTCCGCAACGCCGCACTGGCGGCCATGATCAGCGGCGATTCGTTGTTCACCGCCCTCGAATTGCTGGTCAAGTCGATCGAGGCAGAGATGCCGGATTGGCGCTGCGCGATCATGCTCAGCGACGAAACCGGCGAACACCTGAACCTCGGCGCCGCCCCCAGCCTGCCTGCCGAGCACGCCGCCGCCATCGACGGCATGCCCATCAGCGAAGGCATCGGCTCCTGCTGCGCGGCGGCGACGACCCGGCAACGCGTCGTCGTCGAAAACATCTTCAACCATCCCTGCTCCGCTGCCCCCCACGAACTGCCCCGCCTGGGCGACTTCGCCGCCTGCTGGTCAGACCCCATCATCGGGCGCGACGGCCTGTTGCTCGGCACCTTCGCGGCCTATCACCGCGTCCCGGCCCGCCCGCAGGAACGCGACCTTGGATTTCTGACCCAGGGCTGCCAGCTTGCCGCGCTGCTCATCGACCACCAACACCGCACGCAGGAACTGGGAAAGAGCCTGGAAACCTTCCATGGCATTTTCAACAGTGTCAGCGAAGCACTCTTCATTCAGGCTGAAGACGGCACTTTTCTCGACGTCAACACCGTTGCCGAGCAGCTTTCCGGCATGTCGCGCGAGCAGTTGATCGGCCTGCACCACAGCACAATGATCCAGCCCGGGCTGACCGATGCGGCCAGCGTCGACCGGTACATTGCCGCCACCCTGGCCGGCCAACCGAAAACCTTTGAAATCCTTGGCAAGGACAGTTCCGGCCGTATCTTCCCGGTCGAAGTCCGCCTGCATGCTTCCCGATACTTCGGCCGTCCAGCCGTCATCGCCTCGGCCATCGATATCTCGGAACGCAAGAACGCCGAGTTGGCCCTCGAAATCGAGCACGACATCGCCCAGGCACTGGCCGCTGGACAACAACGCGACGCCGTGCTGCAGGCGCTGCTCGAGGCCACCCTGCGCTTTCCCGACATCGATGCCGGCTGCCTGCACTGGCGGGAAGCCGATGGCAGTTACCGTCTGCTCGCCCACGCCGGCGTTTCCGACGAGTTCGCCGAGCAGCTGGCCCGACTCGAGGCCGACAGTCCCTTCGCCCAACTGGCCGAGGGCGGTGGAACAGTCTGCAATTGCCGGAAGGCAAGCGATCATTGCGCCGACCAGGGCATCCTCGACAGCTCTGCCTTCACCCAGGAAGGACTGAGCTGCCTGGCGACCCTGCCCATCATGCTGGCTGGCCAGCCAGCCGCCGGGATCACACTGGGCAGTCGGCAGCCAACCGGCATCCTGGCCTCGACGCTGCGTTCGCTCGATGTACTGGGCAGCCATTTCAGCCAGACCTTGCTGCAACTCGCAGCCCAGGAAGAATCCCGTCGTCTGCAACAAAACCTCAGCGGTTTGTTCGACGCGCTGACCGATTTCATTTTCATCCTCGACGAAAACGGTCGCATCCAGCACTACAACCGGGCCGTGGCTGACGGTCTCGGTTACGGCCCCGACAAACTGCTCGGTCAGCCGATTGCTACGGTCAACCCGGAAAATCTGCGAAAAATCGCCAATGACAGCATGATCGACGTCGTCGCCGGTCGCCGCATCAGCTGCCCGCTCCCCATCCTGCACGCCAATGGCGAGCAGATCATGATCGAAATGCGCATCACCCATGGCTATTGGAACGGCCTCCCGGCGCTGATCGTCACCTCGCAGGACATCACCGAGCGCCTCGCCGCCGAAGAACGCCAGCAACTGGCCGCCAGCGTCTTCGACAACGCCCACGAAGGGATCATGATCACCGACGCGAGAGGGCGCATCGTCGAGGTCAATTCAACCTTCAGCGAACTGACCGGCTACCCGCGCGACGAAGCCATCGGCGAGACCCCGGACCTGCTCAAGTCGGGACATCACGACCCAGCGTTTTACGCTGAAATGTGGAAAAAGATTGGCGAGGATGGCTATTGGCGCGGCGAAATCTGGAACCGCAAGAAGTCCGGCGAAATTTTCGTTGAGCTGCTCACCATCTCGACCGTCCGCAACCGGAACGGCGAGATCGCCAATTTCGTCGCCATTTTTTCCGACATCACGGTCATCAAGCAGCACCAGCAGCGCCTCGAGCACCTTGCCCATTACGATGCGCTGACCCAGTTGCCCAACCGCATGCTGCTCGGCGACCGGCTTCAGCTGGCCATGGCTCAGACCGAGCGCAGCGGAAAGATGCTGGCCATCTGCTACCTCGACCTCGACAACTTCAAGCCGATCAACGACCAGTTCGGCCACTCGGCTGGCGACTTCCTGCTCATCGAAGTCGCCCAGCGTCTCAAGACCTGCGTCCGCGCCGGCGACACGGTGTCACGCCTGGGCGGCGACGAGTTCGTGCTGCTCGTTTCCAACCTCGCCGACCTGCACGAATGCGACTACGCTGTCAGCCGCATCATCAGCGCACTGACCCAGCCCTTCCGCATTTCCGAGCACAACATCACGATTTCGGCGAGCATCGGCGTCACCCTCTACCCGCACGACGGCTCCGATGCCGACACCCTGCTCCGCCATGCCGACCAGGCGATGTATGCCGCCAAGCAGGGCGGACGCAATCGCCATCACCTGTTCGATCCGGAAAACGACCGGCGCTCCCGCGTTCGCCGGGAAGAGCTCCTGCGCATCCGGGAAGGGATGGCCCGCGGCGAGTTCGAACTCTATTTCCAGCCCAAGGTGAACATGCGCAAGGGCAGCGTTACCGGCGCCGAAGCGCTGATCCGCTGGCAACACCCCGAGGAAGGACTGCTCCTGCCTGGCCGCTTCCTGCCCAGCATCGAGGACAGCGAACTGGATGTCGAATTGGGCGACTGGGTCATCCAGGAAGCGCTGCGCCAGATGGAGGATTGGCACACCCAGGGGGTCGACCTGCCGGTCAGCATCAACATTTCCGGCAAGCATCTACTGCATGAAGGATTTTCCCGGCGCCTGGCCGAACTGCTCGCCGCCCACCCGAATCTGGCCCCCGACCTGATCGAGCTTGAAGTACTCGAAACCGCGGCGCTTGAAGACATGGCCAGTGTCGCCGAACTGTTCGGCGAATGCCGGCGCCTCGGTGTCAGTTTCGCACTCGACGATTTCGGCACCGGCTATTCGTCGCTGACCTACTTCCGCCAATTGCCGGCCGACGTGCTCAAGATCGACCAGTCCTTCATCCGCAACATGCTCGACGACGCCGACGATCTGGCCATCGTCGAAGGCGTCATCGGACTGACCCAGGCTTTCCGTCGCCAGGTCATCGCCGAGGGGGTCGAAACCGTCGAGCATGGCCTCGTCCTCCTGCTCCTCGGCTGCGATATGGCGCAAGGTTTCGGCATCGCCCACCCGATGCCGGCTAAGCTTCTGCCCGAATGGATCAGGCAATTCAAACCGGATGAACTTTGGGGGCTGGCCACGGCCTTCAAATGGTCACACGAGGATTTGCCCATGCTGATCGCCGATGTCGACCACAGCCGCTGGAGAAAATCCCTGTATGCCTACCTCGACGACACAACCGGTGCCATCCGTCCGCCCGAACTCGACCACCATCAATGCCGTTTCGGCCGCTGGTACTACAGCCAGGACGGGCAGCGCTATGCCGGGGCCGAGGCGTTCCGGACACTGGCAGACCTGCACGCGACGCTTCACGACCTCGGTGGCCAGCTACGCCAGTGTCACGATGCAGGCGAAAAAGGCGCCATCGAGGCCTTGAAACAGGAGTTCGAACAGCAGAACGCCAGACTGACCGAGTGTATTCAGCAGATTCAGGCCGAAGTGCTGATGAACGCTCAGACCAGCAAGCGATAGGCCGGCGAACATAGCCCCCGCACGGCATCGAGCAAGGCCTCGATGGCCTTCGGCCGGACGAAACCCGGTCGCCAGGCCAACGCCACCCGGCGCGCCGGCGTCGGCTCCTTGAAGGGAATGACGCTGATCATGTCGTTGCTGTAAGGATGCCCCAGCGCACTGTCCGGCAACACGGAAACCCCTAGCCCCGAAGCCACCATGCAGCGGATGGTACCGATCGAATGGCCGAGCCGGACGTCGGTTTCCGGGCTGCTGACCTGGGGACAGGCGCCCAGCACCTGATCGCGGAAGCAGTTGCCAGCCTTCAGCAATAGCACCTCATCGCCGGCCACGTCCTCGGGGGCGATCCATTCCCTGCTCTCCCATGGATGGCCGCGCGGCACGACCACCTTGAAGGATTCGTCGTAGATAGCCCGGGTCAACACCCCCGGCACATCGAAGGGCAGGGCAATGATCACGACGTCGACTTCGTTGTCGTGCCGCATGTCGGCCAGTGTCGCCGTCATGTTCTCCTCGATGGCGAGCGGCATGGCCGGCGCCACCACTTTCAGGGAATGTATGAGCTGCGGCAGCAAATAGGGCCCGATGGTGTGAATGACACCGAGCCGCAATGGCCCCTCCAACTGGTCCCGGCCAAGCATGGCCACCTGTCGGACTTTCTCGGCCTCGCCAAGCGCCAGCTTGGCCTGCTCGACCACCTTGAGGCCAACTCCACTCGGACTGACAAAGCCCTTGCCACGCTCGAACAGTTGCACGCCAAATTCGTCCTCCAGGCGGGCGATCGCCACGCTCAGGGTCGGCTGGCTGACCGAACAGTGCTCCGCCGCCCGGCTGAAATTACCCTCCTGAGCCAAAGCGACGATATAGCGCAACTCGGTTAAGGTCATTGCTGCTCTCCATTTCAAATACGAGGGGCTAATGCCCCTTCTAGCTATAGGGAATAGCTATAGTCACCATAATCAAACCCATAAAAATCATTGACTTGGATCAATACTAGCATACGCCCCGAGGGGAAAATCGACCATCAATTTTTTTACCAAGGGAGCTAAACGATGAAACGCACGACCCTGTCACTCGCCGTTGCACTACTTTCCGGAACCGTCGTCGGCCAGTCTGTCATGGCTGCCAACAATGAACCAATCCAGCCGATCGCACCGGCCAAGGTCAGCAATCCGGCCCTCGTCGAACTGGGTAAAAAACTCTATTTCGATCCGCGCCTCTCCAAATCCGGCTTCATTTCCTGCAACTCCTGCCACAACCTGTCGATGGGCGGCACCGACAATATCAAGACCTCGATCGGCCACAACTGGAATGAGGGACCGATCAACGCGCCGACCGTGCTGAATTCGAGCCTCAACGTTGCCCAGTTCTGGGACGGACGTGCCGCCGACCTCAAGGCCCAGGCCGGTGGTCCGATCGCCAATCCGGGTGAAATGGGGTTCTCCCACACGCTGGCCGTCAACATGCTGCAAACCATCCCCGGCTATGTTGCCGAATTCAAGAAGGCCTTCGGCACTGAAACAGTCACCATCGACGAAGTCACCAAGGCCATCGCCGCCTTCGAGGAAACGCTGGTCACCCCGAATTCGCGCTTTGACAAATATCTGAAGGGCGACAAGAAGGCCATCACCAAGGACGAACTGGCCGGCTACAAGCTATTCAAGGACACCGGCTGCGTGGCCTGCCACAACGGCCCGGCCGTCGGCGGCAATTCCTTCCAGAAGATGGGGCTGGTCGAAGCCTACAAGGCATCCAGCCCGGCCGAAGGCCGCTCCGCCGTCACCGGCAAGGATGCCGACCGTTTCAACTTCAAGGTGCCAACCCTGCGCAACGTCGAAATGACCTATCCGTACTTCCACGATGGCGCCGCCAACACGCTGCCGGAGGCAGTCGACACAATGGCCCGCATCCAGCTCGGCAAGAAATTTACAGCCGATGAGAACGCCAAGGTCGTCGCCTTCCTGAAGACCCTGACCGGCGACCAGCCCAGCTTCAAGCTGCCTGTTCTGCCGCCATCGTCGGATGCCACGCCGCGCCCGACCCCGTTTGAAAAGAAATAACAACCGATCGACAGAATCGATGGGGGCAGCAGCCCCCGTTTTTCTTGTTGGCGTTTATTTGATTCCCGTTAATCTGCCGTTAAACTTGCGGGCTCATAATTTGCCGCTGATTTATTTCGGTTTTTCCCTCTGATGCTTGAAGCTGACAATCTGGAATGCGTGCGCGGCGAGCGCCGCCTGTTCGCAGGCCTCGGCTTCAAGCTGGAGGCTGGAGAACTGCTTTACCTGCAGGGCAAGAACGGCTCCGGCAAGACCAGTCTGCTGCGCATGCTGATCGGCCTGCTACCGCCGGAGGCCGGCGAAATACGCTGGAAGGGCGAATCGATCAAGTCCGACGAATTCCGTGCCGACCTTTGCTACCTCGGTCACCTGAATGCCATCAAGGAAGAATTGACCCCGCTGGAAAATCTGCTTGCGTCGGCCCATCTGGCCGACGAAGCCTTGTCCGAAGATGACGCGCTGGATGCGCTCGAGCAGGTTGGCCTTGCCGGACGCGAAGATCTGGCCTGCAAATACCTCTCGCAGGGCCAGAAGCGCCGTGTCGCGCTGGCCCGCCTGGTCAAGGAAAAGCGGCCGCTGTGGATACTCGACGAACCGTTCGTCGCACTCGATATTGCTGCGGTCGACTGGCTGGCCGGCATCATTTCTGGCCACCTGCAACGCGGCGGTCTGGCCGTCATGACAACCCACCAGCTGGTCGACATACCAGCCGGTACCGTGCGCGAACTGCGGCTTTCCTGATGCTCCGGATCATTGCTGCGGTCATCGGCCGCGACCTCAAGCTGGCCATGCGCCGCCAGGCCGACATCGTTTCGGCGCTGTTTTTCTTCATCATCGTCGTCAGCCTCTTTCCACTCGGCATCGGACCGGAACCCGAACTTTTACGCAAGCTGGCGCCCGGCGTGCTGTGGGTCGCTGCCTTGCTCGCCACCATGCTGTCGCTGCCCAGGATGTTTGCCGACGATCATCGCGACGGCACGCTCGAACAACTGGCATTGGCCCCACACCCGCTTGGCTTGGTCGTTACTGGAAAAGTGATTGCTCACTGGCTGGTCTCGGGTCTGCCGCTGGCGCTGATCGCGCCGGTACTCGGCATCCAGTTCGATTTATCCTCCGATGCCCTGGTCGCCCTGACTTTCGCCATTCTGATCGGCACCCCGGCGCTATCCGGCATCGGCGCCATCGGCGCGGCGCTGACCATGGGTTTACGCGGCGGCGGTGTGCTGTTGTCGTTGCTGGTTCTGCCGCTCTACATCCCGGTGTTAATATTCGGCGCTGGCGCAGTGGATGCGACGGTGTCCGGACTCGGGGGAGAAGGGCATCTGTCACTGCTTGCCGCACTTACCTTTGCCTCACTTGGCTTCGCCCCCTGGGCGTCGGCCGCTGCCTTGAAGATCGCCCTCGAATGAAAGACCGCTTCAATCTCTACCGCTTCGCCTCGCCGGCCACTTTTTATCCGTTCGCTGGCACGCTGATTCCCTACTTCGTCGCTGTCTCGGTCGTCTTCGGCCTTGCCGGACTATGGCTCGGCATGCTCGTCGCGCCGACCGACTTCCAGCAGGGTGAGGGTTACCGGATCATTTTCATCCACGTCCCGGCTTCCTGGATGTCGATGTTCATCTATCTGGTCATGGCCGGCTGGGCAGCCATCGGCCTGGCTTTCAACACCCGGCTGTCGGGCATGATGGCGCAGGCCTTGGCCCCGACCGGCGCGCTCATGGCTTTCCTCTCGCTGCTCACCGGCGCCCTGTGGGGCAAGCCGATGTGGGGTGCGTGGTGGGTCTGGGATGCCAGGCTGACTTCCGAACTGATCCTGCTATTCCTGTACATCGGCTACATGGCCCTGACCGCCGCCATCGACGATGCGCGGCGTGCCGACAAGGCCGGCGGCCTGTTGCTGCTGGTTGGCGTGGTCAATATTCCGATCATCTATTTCTCGGTCAAATGGTGGAACACGCTGCATCAGGGCTCCAGCGTCAATCTCGCCAAGTCGTCGATGGCCACCACCATGCTCTGGGGCATGCTGCTGATGGCCATGTGCTTCTGGATGTATTCGATTGCCATCGCGCTGATGCGCGTGCGGACCATCATGCTCGAACGCGAGCGCCACACCGACTGGGTCAAGGCAGAATTACTGGGCAAGGCAGGAGACGAGAAATGATCCACTGGAACAGTTTTTCCGACTTCGTCGCCATGGGCGGCTACGGTTTTTACGTCTGGGGCTCTTTCGGCGCCACCGTTTTGATCATGGCCATTGAACCGATCGTCGTCGCCCGCAATCGAAAGGCTACCATCGCTCGCCTCAAGCGCCAGTTGCGCGCCGAAACAAGGAATACCGCAGAATGAAATCCCGTCACAAGAAACTCGCCCTGATCGGCGGCGCGCTGGCCATCATCGGCATCATCGCAGCGCTGGTTCTGAATGCCCTGAACAGCAACATCGCGCTCTACATTACGCCGACCGAAGTGGCTGCCGGCAAGGCACCAAAGGACAAGCTCTTCCGCATCGGCGGCCTGGTCAAGGATGGCAGCATCCAGCGCCAGGCTGATGGCGTGACCATCAGTTTCGCGATCACCGACACTGAAAAGGAAATCCCGGTGCATTACAAGGGCATCCTCCCCGACCTTTTCAAGGAAGGCAAAGGCGCCGTCGCTCAAGGCAAGCTGAATACCGAAGGCACCTTCATGGCCACCGAAGTTCTGGCCAAGCACGACGAAAACTACATGCCGCCGGAAGCCGCCAAGGCTGTTGATGATGCCCAGGCCCGCGCCGCCAGCAAGCACGTTTCCCCGTCCTCATCCGGCGACAGTCCGAAAGCGAGCTACTGAGCATGATTCCCGAACTTGGTCATTTCGCCCTGATCCTTGCCGCGCTGGTCGCCCTGATCCTCGGCACCCTGCCGCTGATCGGCGCCCATCAGAACCGCATGGCCTGGGTCGCCGTCGCCCGCCCGGCCGCATCGGCGATGGCGCTGCTTGTCACTTTCTCCTTCGCCTGTCTGACGCAGGCTTTCGTGACCAGCGATTTCTCGGTGGTCTACGTTGCCCAGCATTCCAATTCGCTGCTGCCGCTGCAATATCGGGTCGCCGCTGTATGGGGCGGCCATGAGGGTTCGCTGTTGCTGTGGATGCTGATGCTGACCTGGTGGGCCTTTGGCGTCGCCATGCTGTCGAAGCAACTGCCGGAAGCGATGGTGGCCCGCGTCCTCGGTACGCTCGGGCTGGTCGCTTTCGGCTTCCTGCTCTTCATCCTGATCACTTCCAGTCCGTTCGAGCGCCTGCTGCCGGCGGCGGCGGAAGGGCGCGATCTCAATCCGCTGCTGCAGGATTTCGGGCTGGTTATCCACCCGCCGCTGCTCTACATGGGTTACGTCGGCTTCTCGGTCGCCTTCGCCTTCGCCATCGCCGCGCTGCTCTCCGGCCAGTTGGACGCCGCCTGGGCGCGCTGGTCGCGGCCATGGACGATGGCTGCCTGGTGCTTCCTGACCCTCGGCATCGCCATGGGTTCGTGGTGGGCTTATTACGAGCTGGGCTGGGGCGGCTGGTGGTTCTGGGACCCAGTCGAGAACGCCTCGTTCATGCCCTGGCTGGTCGGTACGGCGCTGATCCATTCCTTGGCCGTCACCGAAAAGCGGGGCAGTTTCAAGAACTGGACGGTGCTGCTGGCGATTTCCGCCTTCTCGCTGTCGCTGCTCGGCACCTTCCTGGTCCGTTCGGGTGTGCTGACCTCGGTCCATGCCTTTGCTACCGATCCGCGACGCGGCATCTTCATCCTCATTTTCCTGGTCGCCGTCATCGGCACCTCGCTCGCGCTGTTTGCCTGGCGGGCGCCGAAGGTCGGGCTGGGTGGCCGTTTTGGCCTGGTGTCGCGCGAATCCTTCCTGCTCACCAATAACGTCCTGCTCGTTGTCGCCTGCGCCACCGTGCTGCTCGGCACGCTCTACCCGCTGCTTATCGACGCGCTGGGTGTCGGCAAGATTTCAGTCGGGCCGCCGTACTTCAACGCCGTCTTCGTGCCAGTCATGGCGCCGGTGCTGTTCCTCATGGGCGTCGCCCCCTTTGCCCGCTGGAAGGAAGCCTCCCTGCCAGAAATAACCCGCACCGTGCGCTGGGCCTTGCTCGCCGCCGTTGTCGTCGCCATCGCCTTGCCGCTCATTTATGGCCAGTGGACAGCCTTGACCGCGCTCGGCATCCTGCTTGCCGCCTGGGTTACCTTCACGACGCTGGCCGCCTTCATCGAACGCGTCAGGACCACGCGCGCCGGTCAGTCCTTCCTGAGTGCTGCGCTCAAGCAGCCGCGCAGCTTCGTCGGCATGTGTGTGGCCCATTTCGGGATCGCCGTTTTCGTCGTCGGCGTGACCATGGTCAGCAGTTTCCAGGATGAGAAGGACATCAAGATGGCGCCGGGAGACGTGACCACGGTTGCCGGATACAGCTTCACCTTCAACGGCGTCAAGGAAGTGCAGGGGCCGAACTACGTCGCAGCCCAGGGCGACTTCGATCTCACGGTCGACGGGAAATTTCTCCTGAAAATGAAACCCGAAAAACGCAACTACGCCTCGTCCGGCATGCCGATGACCGAAGCGGCCATCGACGCCGGTTTCCTGCGTGACGTTTATGTCTCGCTCGGCGAACCGATCGACCGCGACCGGCCGGAAGCCGAATGGGCCGTGCGCGTCTATTACAAACCCTTTGTCGACTGGATCTGGGGCGGCTGCGTGCTGATGGCGCTGGGCGGCCTGCTCGCCATGCTCGACCGCCGTTACCGCGCCAAATCGCGCTCGTCCGCGACTGTCACCACCCCGGCTGGAAGCCAACACGCATGAACCGCTACTTCTGGATCCTCGGCGCTTTTGCCGCCCTCGTCGCCCTGCTGGCCGTCGGCCTCGGCCTGAACCCGCGCGACGTCCCGTCGCCACTGGTCGGCAAACCGGCGCCGGCCTTCAACCTGAGCGTCCTGGCCACGCCGGACAAGACACTTGGTCCCAAGGACATGCAGGGCAAGGTCTGGTTGTTCAACGTCTGGGCATCGTGGTGCGTCTCCTGTCGGGCCGAGCATCCGGTGCTCGTCGAATTTTCGAAGAACGCCAACGTGCCGTTGATCGGCCTCAATTACAAGGAAGTGCGCGGCGACGGCAATTTCGACATGAGCAAGATACCGGCCGATGAGGAGAAAAAGCTGGCCTTCCAGCGCGCCGAACAGTGGCTCGCCCAGCACGGCAACCCGTATACGCTGACCGTCATGGACATCGACGGCCGGGTCGGCATCGACTACGGCGTCTATGGCGTGCCGGAAACCTACGTCATCGACAAGGCCGGCCTCATCCGCATGAAGCACACCGGGCCGATTTCGCCCGATGTACTGGCCCAGAAGATCATGCCGCTGCTTGCCGAGCTGAACAAATGAAGCGCCGTCTGCTGATTGCCCTTTTCATTTTTGGCTCTTTTTTCGGGTCGACCGTAGCATTCGCCGATGCGGCCACCGAAGCGGCCACAGCGGCCGACCCGGTCGCCGAAAAGCGTCTGCAAAAGCTTTCCGAAGAACTACGCTGCCTGGTTTGCCAGAACCAGACCATCGCCGATTCCAATGCCGAACTGGCCCAGGATCTGCGCCGCGAAGTCCGCACCATGATCAAGGATGGCAAGACCGACAAGGAAATTGTCGATTTCATGGTCGTCCGCTACGGCGATTTCGTCCTCTATCGCCCGCCGCTCAAGGCCATCACGCTGCTTCTCTGGGGCGGCCCGGTCGCCCTCATGGTGCTCGGTCTCTTCATCCTGCTGCGCTACTTGCGCCGGCGCACCGCCCGCATCAATGCCGAGGAGCACCCGCTGTCGGCTGACGAGACCAGCCGCGCCGATGCGCTGCTCAAGGAAATCGAATCGAAATGAACCTGTTTGCCGTTTTTGCCGTCCTCTTGATCGTGGTCGTTTCCGCCTTCATCCTGCCCCCGCTCTGGCTTGGCCTGCGCGCCCCGAAAAGCCAGGCCGACCGCAAGGAAGCCAACGTCGCCATCTTCCGCGACCAACTGGCCGAACTGGTTCGTGAAAAATCGGATGGCTCGTTGGCCGAGGCCGATTTCGAACAAGCCAGAAACGAACTGCAGCGCCGCCTGCTTGAAGAAGTCGAGCCGGCCGACGCCGCGCTAGCCGCCCAGGCTACCCACGGCCCGAGCCGCAAGACGGCCATCGCCATCCTCGTCCTGCTGCCCATCTTTGGTCTGCTCGGCTACGGCATCCTCGGCAATCCGACCGCGCTCGACCCGGCACAAACCGCCGCGCCGCAAGCCATGACACCGGAAAAGATCAACCAAATGGTCGCCAGCCTGGCCGAAAAGCTCAAAGCCGATCCCGATAACATCCCGGGCTGGCTCATGCTTGCTCGCTCGTACAAATCGATGGGGCGCTACGCCGAGGCCGTCGATGCCTTCAGCCATGCTGAGAAAAGCATCGGCGATGACCCCGATCAGCTGGCCAGCTATGCCGAAACGATCGCCATGGCCGACGGCAAGGGCATCACCGGCAAGGCCGTCCAACTCGTCGAGCAGGCCCTCAAGATCAATCCCAATCACGGTCACAGCCTTTTCCTGGCCGGTGCCGCGGCCATGGAGGCCGGCCAGAACAAAAAGGGCATCGCCTACTGGGAAGCGCTGCTGCCGCAGGTCGAGCCGGGTTCGGAAATCGATCAGATGCTGCAGAGCGGCCTCGCCAAAATGAGAGCTGCCAAGTAGCCGGCATATCATGGTCGACCTGTCCCGCCGTGCTTTCTTCCGCGGTCGACCTCGCCCGAAGGCCGAAATTCGCCCGCCCTGGGCGCTCGCCGAACCCGAATTCATCGACCGTTGCACGCGCTGCAACGACTGCCTGAAAGCCTGCCCGACGAACATTCTGGTCAGCGGCGACGGCGGATACCCGACTGTCGATTTCAGCGTCGGCGAATGCACTTTCTGCGCCGACTGTCTGGCCAGTTGCCAACCCAAGGCATTGCTTCGCAGCGATCCAGCGCAAGCCGCCTGGACCTACCAGGCCTCCGTCGGCAAAAGCTGCCTGCCGCACCACGGCGTCGAATGCCGCGTTTGCGGCGATTTTTGCGACGTCCGCGCCATCCGTTTTGCGCCACGCCTCGGCGGCAACCCGCTACCCGAAATCGATCCAGAACGATGCACCGGGTGCGGCGCCTGCGTTGCGACCTGCCCGGTCACCGCGATCAGTGTCCGTTAGGAATTTTGCCCGGATGCTGGCGGCACCAGCGGTGGCGGAGAAAAGCCAAGAGCGATCATCTCCGCCTCCAGCTTGATGCGCAGGATGAGCAGTCCATGCAGCGATTCCCGCGCCTTATCGTTGGCCCAGCCCGTATGGTGATTGCGCAAACAGGCATCCACCTCATGGCGATTGGCCAGATTGACGCCACACACCGCCGCATACCGGTGAATCTCATTGTCAAGATCGCGCAATTCGCGATCATAATGTTCGAATCCGCTCATCACTTCAGCATACTCCGGAAGGAGCGACCATGCACTGGTTAACACTGCCCGAACCCCGCAAGAACATAGCCCTGGCCTTCCACGACCGGGCATCGGCCAAAGCCTGGCTGGCCAGCCAACCGCAAGCCCAGCCGATGCACATGCTGGCCGCCATCAGCCTGCAGATCGAAGGTATCGAAGCCTCCGACCTGCCGCCAGCCCTCGCCATCGAACTACTCGACCTGATGCGCACGGCAGCCGTTCCCGGCCAAGAGATCATCGAGCCGCAATACACGCGCAAGGCACTCCCCATGCTCGACGACGACCAGCGTGCCTTCGAGGTGGCCCAGCGCCTCTGGCTGCGTCTCGGAACAGCCTATCTGCGCCTGGCTCCCCATTTCCCCCTAACCGAGAAGACGAAGCCGCTGCACCGTGCCGCCTGCGCCTTCCGCATGGCGCAATACTGCCATTTCCTGGCGGCCCGCGAATGTCCGACCCAGCTAGATCAGCTTCTCATTGCGATCCTCGACCAGGCGGAACGCGACGGCCTGCTACGTCAGGCCTTGCCCGACCCGGACTTCCGGCATCTCGTCGAAACCAGCATAGCCGGCCACCTGGCCTGGGCCTTCATGCTGCGCCTGATTGATCCCTATCGCCTGTCCGGCGCCCAACTTGCCGTTGCCAACCGTGCCCTCAGCCGCTGGCGCGAACTGGCCGGCTTCCAGAGCATGCCCGATGACGACCCGCGTGGCCATTCCGTCGATCTCGGCCCGCTCTTCGGCGCCCCCTTGCCGGAAGGTATTCCGCGCTGGCTTGAAGTGCCGCGCGTCAGCCGCAAGATCGCGCAGAGAATCGCCGCCCTCAAGGCCGGTGAATCACCCGAATCCCTCAAGCTCGGGCGCGAACTCTCGCCCGCGGCCTGCATCCGCCTGTTGCGCGACATCGAGAGCAGCCTGGAATCCCACGGCCAACAGCAAAGCACGGAAATCGGCGAAATCGAGTTGGCCTTCGGTGCCGAATTTGCCTACGCAGCATTTACCGGTGAAATGCTCGTCCAGAGCGGCGCCCTTGAGGTCAGCAGCGCCTCATTGGCGCACCAACGCACGGCCCTGTTCGGCTTCGACCGCGTGTCGACCATGCCGACCGCCGTCAAGAAACTCAATGTGCCGAGTGAAAACTGGCTACTCGTAGACGGCAAGGCCATCCGCCCTGCCGACCGCAAGGGTGCGCGCCGCCAGTCGCCATGCCTGATCGCCTCGTCCTCGCTCGGCGTGCCCCGCCTCGGCGTCATGGTCGGCCTGCAAAGTATCCCGGGCGGCGCCCTGGCCGCCGATCTCCGCTGGTATGAAGAGCGCGTCGAAGCCGGACGCCTCAATCGCCCGGCAGCTCCAGGGCAGGCAGTGCCGGTTGTCCCGGTCTTCCTGCTGCGCGATGGCAACGACTGCTCGCTGATCGTCCCCAGCATCGCCGGAATCCGCCTCCACAACGGGGTGACGCTGGAAGGAACCTCGCTCAGCCATCTGATGCCGACCGAGGTTCTCGAACGTGGCATCGATTTCGTTCGCTATGCCGTGACGAAACAATAAAAAGGCCCGCTGGTCAGCGGGCCTTGAATGCTACGGTCGACCGGAAAAAATGGCCGAAAATCAAATCACTCAAATTCGATGATGACCTGATCCACCGTCAGGCTTTCGCCGGCGGCCGCTGAAATTTTCTTCACCTTGCAGTCCTGATCGGCCTTGAGGATGTTTTCCATCTTCATGGCTTCGATGACGGCCAGTTTCTCGCCAGCCTTCACTTCCTGACCGACGCTGACCGCGATCTCGCGGAGCAGGCCGGGCATTGGCGAAATCAGGAACTTGGACAGGTCGGGCGCCTGCTTCTCGGGCATCAGCGACAGCAACTCGGCTGCGCGGGCGCTCATCACCATGAAGTCGGCGCGGGTCCCCCAGTGGAACAGCGAGTATTTCGTCTTGTGCCGCTCGACCTGCAGCGTGAACTCCTGGCCATTGCAGGTACCGTTGAACAGCGACTCGCCAAGTTTCCAGGAAGAGCGCAGCTCGTAGTGCTGGCCGCCGTACTCGATGTCATAGCCACCCTCAACCAGGCGTGCCGTGACCGGATGATGCTGATTGCCGGCGGCATCGAGTCGAACGACCATCCAGTTGTCGCTGACCAGACGCTCGTGGCCCTGCAGCTGGCCGGAAATCGATGCCGAGCGGTCGGTGAAGGCACGGTAAACATAGGCAGCCACCGAAACCAGCAAGGCCGGATCATCGTGCGGAACCATAGAGGCATCGAAACCCGTCGGGTAGTGCTTGGGGATGAAGCCGGTGTCGAAGATGCCGGAATGGAACACCGGATGCTGCATCAACGCGGCCTGGAACGGAATGTTCGAGGAAATGCCGCGGATCACGAAGGCGTTCAAGGCGTCGCGCATGCGGGAGATCGCCGTGCTGCGATCCTTGCCGTGCACAATCAGCTTGGCGATCATCGAATCGTAGAACATCGAAATCTCGCCACCGTCGTAAACACCGGTATCGACACGAGTAGTGCCGCTGGCGTCGCTGGTTTCCTTGGGCGGCTGGAACTTCACCAGACGTCCGGTCGAGGGCAGGAAGCCGCGGAAGGGGTCTTCTGCGTTGATCCGGCACTCCATGGCCCAGCCATCGATCGTCACATCGGCCTGGCTCAGCGGCAGCTTTTCCCCGTAGGCGACGCGAATCATCTGTTCGACGAGGTCGAGGCCGGTGATCAGTTCGGTCACCGGGTGCTCAACCTGCAGGCGGGTATTCATTTCCAGGAAGTAGAACTCCTTGGTCGCGCCGGACACCACGAACTCGACCGTACCAGCCGACTCGTAATCCACCGCACGGGCCAGCGCCACAGCCTGCTCGCCCATCGCCTTGCGCATCTCGGCATCGACAAAGGGGCTCGGCGCTTCTTCGATAACTTTTTGATGACGACGCTGGATAGAGCAATCACGCTCGTTCAGATAGACGTAGTTGCCGTGCGAGTCGCCAAGTACCTGGATTTCAATGTGGCGCGGCTCAAGTACGTACTTTTCGATGAAGACGCGGTCGTCGCCGAAGGAGTTGCGTGCTTCGTTGACGCAGGAAGAAAAACCTTCGTGCGCCTCGGCATCGTTGAAGGCAACGCGCAAACCCTTGCCGCCGCCACCGGCGGAAGCCTTGATCATCACCGGATAGCCAATGCCCTGGGCGATCTTGACGGCTTCGTCGGGACCGGCGATGGCATCGTTGTACCCTGGGATGGTGTTGACGTTGGCAGCAATGGCGAGCTTCTTGGACTCGATCTTGTCGCCCATTTTGGCGACCGAGTAATGCTTCGGGCCGATGAACTTGATGCCTTCTTCTTCCAAACGGCGCGAAAACTCGGCATTTTCGGACAGGAAGCCGTAGCCCGGGTGGACCGCCTGCGCACCGGTCTGCTTGCAGGCAGCGATGATCTTGTCCATGACCAGGTAGGACTCTTTCGAGGCAGCCGGGCCGATACAGACGGATTCATCGGCCAGGTCGACGTGCAGCGCGTCCTTGTCGGCTTCGGAATAGACGGCGACGGTCTTGATGCCCATCTTGCGGGCAGTCTTGATGACACGGCAGGCAATTTCGCCGCGGTTTGCGATCAGAATCTTGGTAAACATATTCCTTTTTCTCCCTGACGCTTACAGAGGAATGTTGCCGTGCTTGCGCCACGGATTGTCGAGTTTCTTGTCGCGCAGCATGGCCAGCGAACGGGCAATGCGCTTGCGGGTGGCGTGCGGCATGATGACGTCGTCGATGAAGCCACGGGCGCCAGCCACGAACGGGTTGGCGAACTTGGCCTTGTACTCGGCTTCGCGCTCGGCCAGCTTGGCCGGATCGTTCTTTTCCTCGCGGAAGATGATCTCGACGGCGCCCTTCGGCCCCATGACGGCGATTTCTGCCGACGGCCAGGCGATATTGACGTCGCCGCGCAGGTGCTTGGACGACATAACGTCATAGGCGCCACCGTACGCCTTGCGAGTAATGATGGTGACCTTCGGCACGGTGCATTCGGCGTAAGCATAGAGCAGCTTGGCGCCGTGCTTGATGATGCCGCCGTATTCCTGCGTGGTGCCCGGCATGAAGCCCGGTACATCGACGAAGGTAACGACCGGAATATTGAAGGCATCGCAGAAGCGGACAAAGCGCGCCGCCTTGATAGACGACTTGATATCGAGACAGCCGGCCAGCACCAGCGGCTGGTTGGCAACGATACCGATCGGGTGACCATCCATCCGGCCGAAGCCGATGATGATGTTCTTGGCGTAATCGGCCTGCAGCTCGAAGAAGTCATTGTCGTCGACCACTTTGACGATCAGTTCCTTCATGTCGTACGCCTTGTTGGCGTTGTCCGGCACCAGCGTATCGAGCGAATAGTCCATGCGGTCGACCGGGTCGTTGGTCGGCGTAACCGGCGGTTTTTCGCGATTGTTGGCCGGCAGGAAATTCATGAAACGGCGCAGCATGGAGAGGGCTTCGACGTCATTCTCGAAGGCCAGATCGGCCACACCGGATTTGCTGGTATGGGTCACGGCACCACCCAGCTCTTCGGCGGTCACGTCTTCGTGGGTGACGGTCTTGACGACTTCCGGACCGGTCACGAACATGTAGGACGAGTCCTTGACCATGAAGATGAAGTCGGTCATCGACGGCGAGTACACCGCGCCACCGGCGCAGGGGCCCATGATCATGGAAATCTGCGGCACGACGCCGGAGGCCATCACGTTGCGCTGGAACACATCGGCATAGCCACCGAGGGAAGCAACGCCTTCCTGGATGCGGGCACCGCCCGAGTCATTGAGGCCGATCACCGGCGCGCCGACCTTCATGGCCTGATCCATAACCTTGCAGATCTTCTCGGCGTGGGTTTCCGACAGCGAACCGCCGAAAACGGTGAAATCCTGCGAGAAAACGAATACCAGACGGCCGTTGACCGTACCGTAGCCGATAACGACGCCATCACCGGGAATTTTCTCGGCCTGATCCATACCGAAATCGGTACAGCGGTGCTCCTTGAACATGTCCCATTCCTCGAAGGAGTCCGGGTCGAGCAGCAGCTCGATACGTTCACGGGCGCTCAGCTTGCCCTTTTTGTGCTGGCTGTCGATACGCTTCTGGCCACCGCCGAGGCGGGCCATTTCACGCTTTTTTTCCAGCTGGCGGATGATGTCGTGCATAGAAAACTCCCTAAATGGATCGGGTGATTAGTGTTTCAGATAGCCGAGAAGCGCATACGCGGCAGCTGCCGGGGTTGTATGGCCCGCCTCGACGGATCGGGTGAAGGCGGGCAGGTTTTCCTGCACGCGCGGGTGATGACGAAAATGCTGGCGCAGGCCGGAGTCGATCAATTGCCACATCCAGCTCAGCGCCTGATGTTGGCGCTTGACGTCGAATTCACCCGTCGGCTTCAAAGCAGCCTGATACTTCTCGACCTGTTCCCAGAAGTCAGCGATACCTTCCTTGTGCAAGGCGGACAGCGTAATGACCGGCGGCGCCCAGTTGGGCGAGGCAGGACGCAGCATGTGCAGGGCATTGCGCCATTGGGCGCGGACCACGGCGGTGGCCTGACGATCGATGTCGGCCTTGTTGATGATGACCATGTCGGCGATCTCGACAATGCCCTTCTTGATCGCCTGTAGATCATCACCGGCATTCGGTAACTGGAGAAGGCAGAACATGTCGACCATGCCGGCGACGGTCGTTTCCGACTGGCCGACCCCGACGGTCTCGATGATGATCACGTCGTAGCCGGAGGCTTCGCAAAGCAACATCGCCTCGCGCGACTTTTCGGCAACGCCACCCAGCGAACCCGATGACGGACTGGGCCGGATGAAGGCTTCCTCGCGCTGGCTGAGCAACTCCATGCGTGTCTTGTCGCCCAGAATGGAACCGCCGGAAACTGAAGACGACGGGTCTACTGCCAAAACAGCCAGCTTCTTCCCCTGTTCGATCAGCCAGACACCCAGCGCCTCAATGAACGTCGACTTGCCCGCTCCCGGCACGCCGGAAATGCCAATGCGAATCGCCTTGCCGGTACTTGGCAAAATAGCATTAAGCACCTGCTGGGCACGCTCCTGATGATCCGACCGCGTCGACTCGATCAGCGTGATGGCTTTGGCCAGCGCACGGCGCTGACCAGCCAGCACACCATCGACCAGCAACTGGTCGGCGGCAGACAGAATATTGGCACGCACGGGAACTTCGCCCAGATTCATCCGAGGATTAGCCGCGCGCCTTGCGAATTTCTTCGATCACCTTGATGGCCGAATCCTCGATCCGCGTTCCCGGCCCGAAGATAGCCTTGGCGCCAGCGTTGTACAAGTAATCGTAGTCCTGAGCCGGAATCACGCCGCCGGCAAAGACGATGATGTCGTCACCCCCTTGATCCTTCAGCGCCTTCACCAGTTGCGGTAGGAGGGTCTTGTGACCGGCCGCCAGCGACGACACGCCAACTGCATGCACGTCGTTTTCAATAGCCTGACGGGCAGCTTCTTCCGGGGTCTGGAAAAGAGGGCCCATGTCGATGTCGAAACCGAGGTCAGCGTAGGCCGTGGCCACGACCTTGGCGCCACGGTCATGACCGTCCTGACCGAGCTTGGCGATCATGATGCGCGGGCGACGGCCTTCTTCTTCGGCGAATTTGGCGACGTCGGCCTTGATCTGTTCCCAGCTTTCCTGTCCTTCCACGACACCTCCGTACACACCCGAAATAGTCTGGTTGTTGGCGCGGAAACGGCCGAAGATCTTCTCCAGCGCATCCGACACTTCGCCGACCGTGGCGCGCAGGCGCATGGCCTTGACGGTCAGGTCGAGCAGATTGCCCTGGCCGGATTCGGCAGCTGCGGTCAACGCGTCCAAAGCGGCCGAAACCGCTGCGCCGTCGCGGGTGGCGCGAATCTGCTTGAGACGGGCGATCTGCGCTTCACGCACGGCATGGTTGTCGATATCGAGAATGTCGATCGCGTCTTCCTTGGCCAGCTTGTATTTATTGACGCCGACGATGACATCCTTGCCGGAGTCGATACGCGCCTGCTTGTCGGCTGCGCAGGTCTCGACCTGCATTTTGGCCCAACCGGATTCGACGGCCTTGGTCATGCCGCCCATCGCCTCGATTTCCTGGATGATGCCCCAGGCCTTGTCGGCCATGTCGTTGGTCAGCTTTTCCATCATGTAGGAGCCGGCCCACGGATCGACGACGTTGGTGATGTGAGTTTCTTCCTGGATGATGAGTTGGGTGTTGCGGGCGATGCGAGCCGAGAATTCGGTCGGCAGGGCAATCGCTTCGTCGAGTGCATTGGTGTGCAGCGACTGGGTGCCGCCGAAGACGGCCGCCATCGCTTCGATGGTGGTGCGCACAACGTTGTTGTACGGATCCTGCTCGGTCAGCGACCAGCCCGAGGTCTGGCTGTGCGTGCGCAGCATCTTCGACTTCGGGCTCTTGGCATTGAAACCGGTCATGATGCGGTCCCACAACAGACGGCCGGCGCGCATCTTGGCGATTTCCAGATAGAAATTCATGCCCACCGCCCAGAAGAACGACAAGCGGCCAGCAAAGGTGTCGACGTCCATGCCGGAAGCGACGCCAGTGCGCACGTATTCCATGCCGTCAGCCAGCGTGAAGGCCAGTTCGATGGCCTGGTTGGCGCCGGCTTCCTGGATGTGATAGCCGGAAATCGAGATCGAATTGAACTTCGGCATGTTCTGCGCCGTATAGGCGAAGATGTCGGCGATGATCTTCATCGACGGTTTGGGCGGATAGATGTAGGTGTTCCGCACCATGAACTCTTTAAGGATGTCGTTCTGGATCGTGCCCGACAGCTTGTCCTGCGACACGCCCTGTTCCTCGGCAGCGACGATGTAGCCGGCGAGAATCGGCAGCACGGCGCCGTTCATCGTCATCGAAACGGAAATCTTGTCGAGCGGGATGCTGTCAAAGAGGATCTTCATGTCCTCGACGGAGTCAATCGCCACGCCGGCCTTGCCGACGTCACCGGTCACCCGGGCATTGTCGGAATCGTAACCGCGGTGCGTAGCCAGGTCGAAAGCCACCGAAACGCCCTGGCCGCCGGCGGCAAGCGCCTTGCGGTAGAAGGCATTGGAAGCTTCGGCAGTGGAGAAGCCGGCATACTGACGGATGGTCCACGGCTTGACCGCATACATGGTCGGTTGCGGACCGCGCAGATAGGGGGCGAAGCCAGGCAGGGTGTCGGCAAACTCAAGACCTGCGATGTCGGCCTTCGTATACAGTGCCTTGACGGCCAGACCTTCGGGGGTATTCCACACAAGATTCCCGACATCGCCACCTGGTGACTGTTTGGCTGCGGCCTTTTCCCAAGCATCCAGGTTATTGGAATCAAAGAACTTTTCAGACATGACACACCCCTCGAGATTCGATTTTTTCGGGCTTATGATGCAGAATTCAAAATTCTACGCTTTTGGACCCAGCTTGACATACCAAGCCCCACATAATACTTTATCCATAATTATGGAAGCAAGTCGGCAATGTACCGATTGGCTCAATCACATCACACCAAAACCATGACACGTATCGCACCTACCGCGCTCTATCAGGAAGTGGCCGAGCGACTGCGGCAACGCATCTTTGCCCACGAACTGACCCCGGGAACCTGGATTGACGAGCAGAAAATTGCCGAAGAATACGGTATTTCCCGCACACCGTTACGCGAGGCGCTGAAGGTTCTGGCCTCCGAAGGGCTGGTCGATCTCAGGCCCCGCCGCGGTTGCTACGTCACCGAAATTTCCCGGCAGGATACGGATGACATATTCCCGCTGATGGCCCTTCTGGAGGGACGCTGCGCTGCAGAAGCAGTCAAGCGGGCGAAGCCGGCCGACATTGCGGCGCTCAAGAGTATTCATGAGCAGCTTGAGGCGGCAGCTCGCGAGGGACGCATTGACGGTTTCTTCGAGTCCAATCAGGAATTCCACAAAAAAATCCAGGAACTGTCCGGGAACCGCTGGTTGCTGTCGGTCATTCAGGACCTGCGCAAGGTGCTGAAGCTGTCCCGCCTGCACTCACTATCGCTTGAGGGCCGCCTGCAACAGTCACTGGACGAGCACCGGCTGATCATGGCTGCGCTACAGGCTGGCGATGCTGCCAAGGCCGAAAAATTGATGCACGATCATCTACTGTCCGGGCGCGAAGCATTGGCCAAGATTCGGGACGGGGCATCCAGCTAACCGTTCGCCGGAATACGTTCTGTCATCGCATCTGCCCTTCGATATTGGAAAACAGTCGATCGTAGATGCCAATCAGAGCTTCGCGGTCTGCATTCCCCTTCATCCACTGACGCCCCTGGACGGCAGCTATCGCTTCCCGCTCGATGTCGTGAACGCCATCGATATCGATCTCTTCACCGTGCAGGATAGCAGTAACGTCAGCGCGCGCTTTCTGTGCCAAGGCTACGAGTCGCATCGAATCGCTCATCGATTCGGCCCCACTGCCAATCGTCACCGACAAATCCCTGACCTTGACCGCCGACGATGCCGAAACCGTCAGCTTCAGACCGAATTCATCCGCCGTCGTCCGCGCCTCGGAAACGGCGTCATTCAGCGAGGCAATCCGGGTTGTCACGCCCTCCATCGAACCTGAAACTGCCGAAATGGCTGCCGCGATTTCCTCTGCCGCCCGCTGGGACTGGTCTGCCAATTTGCGTACCTCATCGGCAACAACGGCAAAGCCCCGTCCCGCTTCGCCGGCCCGCGCAGCCTCGATGGCCGCATTGAGGGCGAGCAGATTGGTCTGCTTGGCGATGGCGTCAATATGCCCGGTCAACTGGCGAATGGCGTCAGCTTTCACGTTCAAGTCGGCCAGCGCATGCACACTGCTTTCGGCGGAAGCCTGAGCGCCCCCCAGAGCACCGGACATACGGTTGGCAGCATCGGCCATGTCGCTCGCCGAAAGCGCAAAGTCACCGGCTAGCGCTTGGCTGCTTTCCGAATGTCCCCCGACATCCCTGAGGGCAGCGCCGACATGGTCAATTGCCATGGAGAGTCCGCGCTCCGAGCGCAAAAATATCTCTGACAACAAAGCCTCCCGGACAATGGATTCCTGCGCAGCGCCCCATCGATCAAGTAGTGCCTGCATTTCTTCTAGCACGTTCTTGAACGCACCGTGCAGGCCCGTGGTTTGCAGGCGGCGCCAATGTCGGTTTTCTGCGGAAGCACTTAACCCACCGAGTATTTCGCGGAAGGCTGTTTCCGTTTGATCGAGTACCGAATTGAGGTTGATCCGAATCGCCTCCAACCGCGGCGTATCAAATTGATGAGGCAGTCGCCCGACCACCCGTCCCTGCCCAATTTGATCCAGCAAATTATCCAGTTCCAGAAGGGGGCCCTCTGACCCACGATCCGGCCAGAACAAGAGGATTAGCGCGGGAATGAGTAGTGTTGCTGGCACCCAGGGTGCGACGAATGCGCCCCCGGCCGCTCCCGCAATGAGCAGCGCCAGCAAGAGGCGCTTAAAGGGAAAAGACGAGCTCTTCATAACTCATTCCTTTCTGATTCAACAAATCCAGCAACACCCCGGTGCCGACAGCAATCGCATCGCGCGGACCGGCACTCTGTTCGGCCTGAAGCATCAGGCGATAGACAGGTTCGATCTTGTCGACCGCATCGCGTTTAGGACAACGTCGAACCGAGGTATAGCCGACGATGTTGTGCTGCTGATCAAAGTCGGGAGTGATGTGGGTGAAGACCCAGTAGTAGCTGCCATCCTTTGCCATGTTCTTTACGTAAGCAAAAAACTCCTTCCCGGCGCGAATGGTGTCCCAGGCCAACTGGAAAGCGGCACGCGGCATGTCCGGATGGCGAACGATATTGTGCTGCGAGCCGAGAAGTTCTGCTTCGGAATACCCCGAGAATTCGATGAATATGGGGTTGCCGTAGGTGATGATGCCCTTGGGATTGGTCTTGGAGACGATGAAGTCATCCTCTCGCATCATGCGTTCGACGGTGCTTGGTTGAATATGCCGCTTCATCCTGGCCTCCCTCGCTGGAAGATGTTTGGATTACCGATTCGACAGCCCAATCTACTACATCAACAACGTCAATCGCCAAAATAAAATGAATAAAGCCCGGGCGACTTTCGTCGCCAGGGCTTTATGGGCGGAGCAAAGCGTACTTAGTGCTTGCTGGCAGTGGCTGCGCCGTATCCCGTCTGGGCACGGACATACTGGTCTTCAAAGGCCTCGATTTCCAGGCCGGCCCGGACACTCGAATCGGTCTTCGAGAAGATGTACGCCAACAGGAAGGCTATCGGCATGGCGAACAGTGCCGGCTGGGTGTAGGGGAAGAGCGGCGCAGCGTTGTGCAGCACATCAACCCACACCGATTTCGAGAACACCACGAAGAGAACAGCGGAAACCAAACCGCCGTAGCCACCGAACAGGGCGCCACGGGTTGTCAGCCCCTTCCAGTACATGGAGAGGATGAGCACCGGGAAGTTGGCAGCGGCTGCCACACCGAAGGCCAGACCGACCATGAAGGCGATGTTCTGCTTTTCGAACAGGATGCCAAGGATGATGGCAACGAAACCGAGGCAGATGGTGGCGATCCTGGAGACACGGATTTCGGATGCTTCCGACGCGGTTCCCTCCTTGATAACGCGGGCGTAAAGGTCATGCGAAATTGCCGAGGCGCCGGCCAGGGCCAGACCCGAAACCACGGCCAGAATGGTTGCAAACGCCACGGCGGCCAGGAAACCGAGCAGCATGTCGCCGCCCACCGCCTTGGCCAGGTGCATGGCGACCATATTGCCGCCACCGACCAGCTTGCCGCCGACCGTACCGCCTTCGAAGAACTCCGGATTCTGGCCGACGATGATGATGCCGCACAGACCCATCAGGGAAATAGGCGACAAAACCGGAGGCGTAAAGAACCGATTTGCGTGCTTCCTTGGCGTCGGTGACGGTAAAGAAGCGCATCAGGATATGCGGCAGGCCGGCTGTTCCGAACATCAGGCCGAGACCGAGCGAGATGGCGGTGACCGGATCGGCCAGCAGGCTGCCCGGGGACATCAACTTGGGACCGAGGGTATGAACGGCGGTGGCCTTTTCCAACAAGGTCTGGAACGAAAAGCCGAACTGGCTAAAGGCCAGGAACATAACCAAGGTGCCCCCAAAAAGAAGCATGCAGGCTTTGATAATCTGCACCCAGGTGGTGGCAACCATACCGCCGAAGGTGACATACACCATCATCAGGATACCGACAGCGAAAATGGCGATGTTGTAGTCAAGACCGAAGAGCAGCTTGATCAACTGGCCGGCGCCAACCATCTGGGCGATCAGGTAGAAGCAGACCACGACGAGCGAGGAAATCGCGGCCATGGTGCGTACCTTGCCCTGGTCGAGGCGATAGGCGGTGATGTCGGAGAAGGTGAACTTGCCCAGGTTGCGCAGGCGTTCGGCCATCAGGAACAGGATAATCGGCCAGCCGGCGAAAAAGGCCAGCATGTAGATGTAGCCGTCGTAGCCTTTGCTATAGACCATGGCAGTCAGGCCGAGCAGGGTGGCGGCCGACATGTAGTCGCCGGCAATGGCCAGGCCGTTCTGAAAACCGGTAATACCGCCGCCGGCGGTGTAGAAATCCGCCGTCGATTTGGTCCGACTGGCGGCCCAATAGGTAATGCCCATCGTCATTGAGACAAAAAGGCAGAACATGATGATGGCGTGCCAGTTGGTCGCCTGCTTTTCGGTGACGCCTTCCAGCGGGCCGCCGGCGAATGCCATGGCGGCAACGGCGAAGAGACCGAGCGCGGTGCCGAGTTGAGCGATACGTCGCATTATTTGTTCTCCTTCCAGGCGTCCTTGACGATTTCCTGCGTCAGCGCATCGAATTCTGAATTGGCGCGTTTGACGTAAATTGCCGTCAGCGTCCAGAAGAAAATGAACATGAATAGTTCAACGGCAACGCCCACTGTCAGCATCGAGCCTTCGGCAACCGGTTGACCAAGGGCCGCCGGGTTGAAGGCAACGACCATCACGAAGCCGTAAAACATGGTTAACACAACAAAGGCCAAGGTCCAGGCAAAACGTCCCCGTTTCGAGATGAGTTCCTGAAATTTCGGATTGGCCCGCATCCGCTCGTACATCGCGCTGCTCATGGCTTATAGTCTCCCCTAATTAATAATTACTAAAATTTGGCGCGGTCATTTTATATGCTGCACGTAACATCAACAAATGGTAAACGCCCATACCCCTCCGTATAATTGGTCGTTTCCGCGTAACGGACGCCTGCGATGGCCCAGCTAAACCTTTCTGTCCAGGGTGAAATCGCCACCCTGATTCTCGACAATCCCGGCAAACTCAATGCCATCGATCTCGCCATGTGGCGGCAACTGGCCGAAAATATGGCCAATTTGTCGGTAGACCGTAGCGTTCGCTGCGTCGTCATTCGTGGTGCTGGCAACGAGGCGTTTGCCGCCGGTGGTGACCTGGAAGAATTCGTCACGGGTCGGGCAACGCTCGAACAGGCGCTGCACTACCATGGCCAAGTCGCTCTGGCGCTACAGGCCATCGACAATTGCCCGCATCCGACGGTGGCATTGATTCAGGGTGCCTGCATTGGCGGCGGACTGGAAATTGCCGGCGTCTGCGATTTCCGGATTTGCGGCGAGTCGGCCCGCTTTGGCGCACCGATCAATCGCCTCGGTTTTTCGATGTACCCCGGCGAAATGGAAGGCTTGCTGCGTCTGGCCGGACCGGCCGTGATGAAGGAAATCCTGCTCGAAGGGCGCATCCTGACCTCCGCCGAGGCCTACGCCAAAGGGCTGGTGACGCGCGTCGTTGCCGATGGTGAAACGGAAAATGAAGCCTACGCCACGGCCAAACGCATCTGTGCCGGGGCGCCGCTGGTCGCCGGCTGGCACAAGCAGTGGATACGCCGCCTGCTCGACGGAACGCCGCTCAGCGACGCCGAAAAAGCGGCCTCGTTCGCCTTCCTCGATACCGAGGATTACCGCGAGGGGCTGGCCGCCTTTCTGGAAAAGCGCAAACCGGCGTTCAAGGCGCGCTGAACTCGGCAATCAACTGCCGTACAGGCTCCACAGCATTTTGCTCGACAGCACCAAGAGCAGCCCCGCGAAAATCCGCTTGAGGACAACCACTGGCAGACGATGGGCGAGGCGGGCGCCGAGCGGGGCGGCCAGCACGCTGGCAAGCAGGATGACAGCCAGCGCCGGCAAATAAATGAACCCTAGGCTGCCCGCCGGCAAGCCGGAATGCCCCCAGCCGTTCCAGACATAGCCGATGCTGCCGCCGATGGCGATCGGCAAGCCGACCGCCGCCGAAGTCCCGATTGCCTGGTGCGGCCGGACGTTACACCAGATCAAATACGGTACGGTGAGCGCCCCGCCGCCCATCGCGGCCAAACTGGCGACCGTGCCGATGACGCTGCCGGCAAGCCCCAGGCCGCCACGCCCCGGCAGGTTGCGGCTCGGTTTCGGACGCAGGTTGGCCATCATTTGCACGGCGACGAAAATCATGAATCCGACGAAGAAAATCGACAGCGCCCGCGACGAAATGCGGGCCGCCAACATCGCCCCGAACAGCGTGCCGACCAGGACGCCCGGCGTCAGGGAGCGCGTCACCGGCCACAGTACCGCCCGGTGCGCGTGATGGGCGCGCAAGCTGGAAATCGATGTAAACAGGATGGTCGCCATCGAGGTGCCGAGCGCCAGATGCATGACTTCGTTGGCTGGAAAACCCTGCCCGGCAAAGATGACGGTCAGCAACGGGACAACCACGACGCCGCCGCCCACACCGAGCAGCCCGGCAAAAAAGCCGGCAACAGCGCCGGTCAGCAGATACGCCGGAATGACGTCGAAGGGGATCACGAGGATGGAGACAACGACAATAGAAGTGGCCGACGAACTTGATCAGTGGCCGGCGTCGAGCCAGCGAACGATGCCGTCGATGCTGCGAAAATCATCGCAGGCGCGCACCGGAATCTCCGGGGCGAGTTCGCCAAACAGCTTGGCCAGCGCATTGCCGGGGCCGATTTCGAGCACGGCGTCGGGTTGCATTTCGCGCACGGCCTGCAGACAGGCGGCCCAGTCGAGCGGCGTGCAAATCTGGCGGGCCAGGGCGTCGAGCGCCGGGCGGGCGGTGCGCGCCGCCGTGGCGTCGATGGCGCTGAGTACGGGGAAGGCCAGGCGGCGCTCGGGCAGCATATCGAGGCTCTTTTTGAAGTCGACCGCAGCCTTGGCCAGCACGGGTGTGTGCGACGGCGTGTGCACCGCCAGATGGACCAGCCGGCTCGCCCCGGCTGCCTCGAAACGCGCCGCGGCCTGCGCAATGCCGGCCTGCGGTCCGGCTACGACCAGGTGGCGGGGCGCATTGCGGATCGCCACAGCCAATCCGGCTTCGCTGGCCAGTTCGGCCACCAGCCCATCGTCGAGGCCGAGCACGGCGAGCATGCCGTGCTCGCCAGCCGCGGCGCCGTCCATCACCGCCGCCCGTTCGGCACACAGGGCGACACCCTCGGCGGAGGTGAAGGCGCCGGCCGCGCTGCACGCCGCCATTTCGCCCAGCGAATAGCCGGCCGCACAGATCGGCCGCGGCAGGCGGCTTTGCAGGCTGCCCCAGAGCAGCATCTGCTGAGCAAAGATCAGCGGTTGGGCGATTTTGTTTTTTGCCAGTTTTTCCGGGTTGACCGTAGTATTTCGCTCCGCGATGTCCGGCACTGCCTGCAAAATCACCGGGCCCAGGTCGCCGTCGATACCAGCCTGAACTTGCTGCCAGTGGGCCGGACCTTGCCCGCCCTGGCCGCTGAAAAGAAGGGCGAGGCGCATCTCAGACCGCGCCGTCGACTTCGGCCAGGAAGAGCGTCACGCCGAGCAGGTCGGCACTCCCACCGGGGCTTAGATCACGCGCCACGAAATCGCGATCGATTGCCGATGCATGGTCACGCCAGTCATCAGCGAGCACGCCGCCTGCCGCCAGAAAGCCGCTGGCCGCACGCCGCCCGTAGGCCAGCCCGGCCGGTCCACCACGCCACAGCAGGTTGGTATCGTCGAGTTCGGCAATCAGGGCAAACAAGGCCTGCACCGCCGCCAACTCGCCGTCACCGGTGGCGGCCAGTGTGCTTCGATAGGCCGGCAGGCCGATCTCCAGCGCCGCCGGAAAACCGCTCGCCGCCTCCTGACGCGCCCCTCCAGTGCCATAGCGGCGGGCGACCTCCAGTCCGTGGCTCAGTTGCGAAGCGGCTGGCAAGACGGCCAGACCATCAAGAATGTCGGCCGCCCAGTTGATTTTGACGGCCGCGCAAGCCGTCTCGGCGCTCGGCGTTTCTCCGTGCGCGATCAGGCAACCGGCCGCCGCGCAGAGCAGACCAAGATTGAAAATCGCCCCGCGGTGGGTGTTGACGCTGCCGGTCGCCGCCAGCATGTCGGCTTCGGCCTCGATGCCGAGTCCCCGCAAGCGGGCAAAGCCCGGGCGCTGCAGGCCACACGCCGCGATGGCGGGAAAATAGGGGCGCAAGGACTGCAGACTGCGCAGGAAAGTGCTGAAGTCCATGTCGCGGTGGCTGCCCCGGCTGCCCGGACTGACCAGGCCAGGCTTCGGTGTCAGCGCCGCTTCGCGGTACAGGCTGCGGATAGCCAGTCGGCCGATCCGCTCGGTTGCTGCGCGCTCGGCCGATATGGCCCGCGGCGCCGGACGATCGACCGGGACGATGCGTTCAAGCATGGCAGCAAGCCTCGTTCAAGCTGGCGAGCAAAGCCTGCACGGGCCGCAAGCCAACCTCGTGCGGGCCTTTGACGAGGACCACGGCAGCTGGACTTTCGCGGTGCGCAGCAAATTCCTTCCACGCAACCGCATCGCCATCCGGAAAACGCAACTCGCCATCGAGCCGGCAGCGCAGCTCGCCAGCCGCCAGTTGCAGCGCCGCCAGCATGGCGTCCAATTGGACCAGCGTCGCGACATCGCAGATGAGGTCGATGTCGGAGTCGGCGTGGCGGTAGTCCTCGCGACTCAACGCCTCCCAGGCCAGCGAGCCGAAAACGCCGAGGCTGGCCGAACAGGCTGCCGCCCGCTCGGCCAATCGGCGCAACACATCGGCCTCGGCCGCCGGCAGCCGGGAACAACAGCGGGCGATGGTCAGCGGCGCGTCGATTCCGGCTACGGTCCGGCGGTCGACGTGGATGGTCAGCCGCTTTCGTTGTTGTTTCAGCGGCAGGCTCAGGCCGAGCAGCAGCGGCCCATCGCCTGCCGGCTGGCGGGCGGCAACCAGCGGCCGGCCAGCGGCGATCCAGTCGCGCGCTGCCAGCCACAAAGGATCCCCGATTGCGGCGCAAGGCGTCTCAAATGCTGCATCGCGATCCAGATAAACGAGGTCGTGGCGACGCATCCGGTCAGGCTCCGCAGGCGGCGTTCTGGACGGTTTTAGTGATATTCGCCGCCAGTTGGCGACCACCACGCTCGAGTCCGCTCGACTGGCGTTGATCGCTGGCCGGCGCGGCCTGCCTTGCGGCAGCCAGCGCATTTTCCAGCAAGCTGGCCGATGGGGCCGGCCAGATCGCCTCGATCGCGCCCATGCGGACATAGCTTTCGGCGCCCGGCGCGAAAATCGGCGAATCTGCAGCCAGTTCGACCAGCCGTTCGTGAGCGATCTTGGTCACCCGCGACATGGCGCGCAGGTCCATGACCCGGACCTGGGCATCGGCCAGCGCGTAGGCTCGGTCAGCCATCAGGCCGAAAGACAGGAAACCGCCGCTGACGGCGTTGGCGGTGACCAGACTGAGCGAGGCATGGCCCTGGCGGCGCGCCAGATCGACGCACTGGGCAAGATGGGCCAGCGAGCCGTTCAGGCAGAGCAATTCCTGGCTGCGCGACAGGGCCTGACCGCTGGTATCGACGAGAAAGAGCAGCGGCCGGCCGGGGTGCCGTTCGATGGTGTCGAGAATGAAACCGGACAGCGCCAGTGCCATGGCGTGATCGATGGCCGCCGCGGCGGAGGTGCCGAGCACGGCAACCGTGCCCTGCGCCGTCGTCGCTTCGCCGGTAATCACCTGGTTGGCTACGGCGACCGTATGGCCGGCCGGGAACAGGCTATCGAGAATGTCGTTGAGGCTCATGTCGGCAATCCTTCCTTCAAAGCGACCAGGCTGTCGCGATCAAGTAGCGGCACGCTTTCCGGCTGCGCGATGCCGAGTGCGGCCCAGACGTCGAGGCCGTCGCGTAGCGCACCATAGGCGGCGAGGCGGTTTTGCAGTACGCGTTGTCGGGCGCGCAGGGTGGCCACGTCCGGGGTGGGCTCGCTCCAGCCGGCGAGAAATTCCGTGGCGCCCCGGCGGAAGGCGGCAATGTCGTCGTCGACCAGCATCGCGCAATCGCCCATCAGGTAGCGATGCTTGCCCCCAGTGACGCGCCAGACCAGTGCCCGGTCCTTCGAGTCGAATTCCTCGACGCCGGCCACCGTTTCGATGACTTCCGGGCCGGACAGCGCCAGTCGGCCTTCTTCGGAAATGATGATGGCCGAACAGAGTTTGGCGACGATGCCCATGCCGCCGAAAGCGCCGCAACTGCCGCCGACCAGCGCGATGACCGGGACGCCGGCCGCACGCGCATCGAGCACGGCGCGCATGATTTCGGAAATGGCGATCAGACCGGCATTGGCTTCGTGCAGACGAACGCCGCCGGAATCGATGAGAAAGAGCACGGCCGCCGGCTTTTCCTGCGCCGCGCGACGAAGCATCCCGACAATCTTGGCACCGTGGATTTCACCAACCGCACCACCCATGAACTGGCCTTCCTGGGCGATTGCAAAAATCGGCTTTTTTTCCAGTTGACCGTAGCAAACGACCACGCCGTCATCAAATGCACCGGGCAGGTCGAGCAAGGCGAGATGCGGGCTGGGGTTGGATTCGGCCGGCGGCAGGATTTCGCTGAAACTGCCGGGATCCAGCAGGCCGCCGAGGCGAGCCCGGGCGGTCGCCTCGAACCAGCTGTGGCGTGCAGCAAGCGATGCGATCATGGGTTGCCTCCTTGATATTCGGCCAGCGCCTGAGCCAGGCGCAAGGTGACGACAGCTGGTGTCGCCCCCATGTCGTTGATGGCGATGACGGTACCCCCGGCCGCATGGCTGGCGGCAAAGCTGCCGAGCACAGCCTGCCAGGTGGCGCCGAAGCCGCGGGCCGAGGTCTTGATGCGGACCCGGCAAGCCTCCGGCTCAATACCGGGCTTGACGAGAATTTCAAGATTGCCCGAGCCGACCACGCCGCACAGCGCGGGATCGGCTACCCGCGGAACGGGCTTGGAGTCGAAACGAAAATCGAGAGTTTCCATGGCGGTCACCAGTTACGGAAGCGGGAAGGGGGGGCGTACAGGCCGCCCGACCAGCGCACCAGATCCTTGACGGAGCGGGCGGCGAGCAGGTCGCGCGTGGCCAGTCGCGGGTCGATGCCGAGGTCTTCGGGACGACGGATGATGCCGCGGTCGCGCAGGTTCTCGACCATCGCCTTGTCGCGGGCCATGCCGACCGGCGTGAAGCCGGCGACGCCGCGGATCGCCTGTTCGCGCTCTTCCGGCGAGCGGCAGAGCAGCAGGTTGGCAATCCCTTCCTCGGTCACAATGTGGCTGACATCGTCGCCGTAGATCATGATCGGCGGCAGTTCGGCGCCCATCGACTTCTGCAGCTTCCAAGCATCGAGTTCCTCGACGAAAACCGGCGCCATATGTTCGCGGAAGGTTTCGACCATCTGCACGACCAGCTTGCGGCCGCGGATGGCGTTGGCACCATAGGCCTCGCGCCCGGCCTTGAGCCAGGCCGGGCTGGCGTGACGCCGGCCATGCGGGTCGGAGCCCATGTTCGGGGCACCGCCGAAGCCGGTGATCCGGCCCAGCGTCGCCGTCGAACTGTTGCCGGCCATGTCCATCTGCAAGGTCGAGCCGATGAACATGTCGCAGGCGTAGAGGCCAGCCGTCTGGCTGAACGCCCGGTTGGAACGCATGCTGCCGTCGGCGCCGGTGAAAAAGACGTCGGAACGCGCCGAGATGTAGGCATCCATGCCGACTTCCGAACCGAAGCAATGCACCGATTCGACGAAGCCGGACTCGATGGCTGGGATCAGCGTCGGATGCGGGTTGAGCGCCCAGTGCGTGCAGATCTTGCCCTTGAGGCCGAGATCGGCGGCGTAGGTCGGCAGCAGCAGTTCGATCGCCGCCGTGTCAAAGCCAATGCCGTGATTCAGGCGCGTCACGCCGTATTCAGCGTAGATACCCTTGATCGCCATCATCGCCATCAGCACCTGCACTTCTGTGATTTGCGCCGGGTCGCGGGTGAATAGCGGCTCGATGTAGTTCGGGCGCGGCGCTTGCACCGTGAAATCGACCCAGTCGGCCGGCACGTCGACGCGCGGCAGCTTGTCGAGACGCTCATTGACCTGAGCGATTACGATGCCGCCCTTGAAGGCGGTCGCCTCGACAATGGCCGGGGTGTCCTCGGTATTCGGCCCGAGGTAGAGGTTGCCCTCGGCATCGGCGGCCTGCGCCGCGATCAGCGCGACATTGGGCGTCAGATCCATGAAGTAGCGGCCGAACAGTTCGAGATAGGTGTGGATCGCCCCGATCTCTATGCGCTGCTCCTGGACCAGCTTGGCCAGCCGGGCGCCCTGCGGGCCGCTGAAAGAAAAGTCGAGGCGGTTTGCCAGGCCGCGCTCGAAAAGGTCCACATGGCTCGGAAGAGCAAGGACTGACTGGACCATACTGAGGTGATTGATGCGTTCCGGGCTGCAGTCAGCCAGGGACTCGGAGAGAAAATCGGCCTGCTTCTGGTTGTTGCCTTCAAGACAGACGCGGTCGCCCGGCTGGATGACGGCTTCGAGCAGGTCGATGATACGGTCGACCGGGATTTCCTTGCCAAAACCGAGGCTCACCGCCCGCTCGAGGCGGCGGCCACGGCTCTGGCGCAGCGTGTCCCAATCACGCGGAAGAGATGCGTTCATGATCGTCTTTCCGCCAACTCAGGAGCCGCTGTACTGCGACGGCAGCCAGGTGGCGATTTCCGGGAAGACACAGAGCAGCACGATACCGAGCACCATCAGCAGCAGGAAAGGCACGGTACCCCACATGATTTCCTTGAGCTTGATGTCGGGAGCGATACCGCTGATCACGAACAGGTTGAGACCGACCGGCGGGTGAATCAGCCCCATCTCCATGAGGATGGTCATGATCACGCCGAACCAGATCAGGTCGATACCCAAGGCGTTCAGCGCCGGCAGGATGATCGGTGTGACCATCAGGATGATGGCGACCGGCGGCAGGAAGAAGCCGAGCACGATGAGCAGGATATTGACCCAGAAGAAGAAGGCCCATTTGCTCAACTCCAGGGAAATCATCCAGGCGGCAGCCGACTGCGTGATGTGCAGGTAGCTCATGACGTAGGTGTAGAGGAAGGACATGGCGATGATCAGCATGATCATCGACGACTCTCGCGCCGTGCCGGAGAGGATGACCTTGAGGTCGCTCCAGCGCCAGCAGCCGTAGATCGCCATGACCATGAGCAGCGCGCCGAAGGCGCCGATGCCGGCGACTTCCGAAGGCGTTGCCCAGCCACCGTAGAGGGCGACCATGACGATGATGATCAGGCCGAGGAAGGGCGCCAGGCGGGGCAGCGTTTCAAGGCGCTGTTTCCAGCTGTAGGACTCTTCCGCCGGCATGGCCATGCCGGTCGACCGACTTGTTGCAAGTCTTTCCGTTTTTTCTGCCCAGGATTTGTAGATCACCCAGATCGCGAACAATCCCGTCAGCATCAAACCAGGGCCGACGCCGGCCATGAATAGCTTGCCGATCGACTGTTCAGTGGCCAGACCGTAAAGAATCAGCGTCAGCGACGGAGGAATCAGAATGCCCAGCGTGCCGCCGGCGGCAATCAGGCCAGTCGCCAGACGCTCGGAATAGCCGCGTTTGCGCATTTCCGGAATGCCCGAGGAACCAATCGCCGAGCAGGTTGCCGGCGAGGAACCGCACATCGCCGCGAACACCGAGCAGGCCAGGGTGTTGGCCAGGCCGAGACCACCCGGCACCTTGTACAGCCAGCGGTTCAGCGAGTTGTAGAGATCGGCGCCAGCACGTGATTTGCCAATCGCCGCACCCATCATGATGAAGAGCGGAATGGTCAGCAACGTGAAGCTGTTCAACTCGGAAAAGATGGTTTCAGCGATGATCGACAGCTGCGCCACCGGCATGAAAAAGTACATGAAAATCAGGGCGACCGAGCCAACGGCAAAGGCAATCGGCATCCCGGAAAAGAGGAACAGGAAAGTGGCGGCCGCGTAGAGCAGGCCCAAGGTTCCGACGCTCATTTGCGCTCTCCTTCGTCATCGTGCTGGATGCGTTCGATGGCCACCTGGATGGCAGCGTTGTGCTGGGCCGGCGGCTGGTGCGAACGCATGGCTTCGGGCAGAGAATCTTCGATGAACTGGACAAAAATCTGCAGGGCGAGCGAAGTCATGCCGACTGCCATGGTGGCAAAGACCGGCCACATCTTGGGCGACCACGAGGTATCGCTCATTCGGCCTTCGTCCCAGGCTTCGTAGAACAAGTGCCAGCAGTTCCAGGCAACGAAGGCGCAGAACAGGAAGGACAGCAGGTCGGAAAATGCCATGCGCCACTGTGTCCAACTCGGCGGCGTGATTTCGTCGAGAATTTCGATCGTGACATGGCCGCGATTGAGCTGGGTGTGAGCAGCAGCCAAAAAGCTGGAAGCAATCAGCAGCATGACGCAAAACTCGATTTCCCAGTCAGTCGGCCAGGCAAAGATGTAACGGACGGCGACTTCAAAAACGAGGACGCCGGTGGCGATGACGATCAGGAAAGCCGACAGATAACCTGTCGCGACATTGAAGGCCTTGACCGCTCGGCTGATGAAATATCCGGGGCTCATGATTCACCTTTAAGAATGATGGGCCGGGCCCTGCCCGGCCGGTGGATTACTTGACCGACAGCGCCATGTCGAGCAAGGCGCGACCATCCTTGATGTTCTCCGCGAAATCCTTGAAAGCCGTCTGCTCGGCGATACCGCGCCAGGCCAGGAAGGCGTTCTCGTCCATGTCAGCCACCTTGGCTCCGGCCTTGGCGAAGACTTCAGCCATGCGCAGGTCGTCCTTCTTGGCCTCTTCGACACCGAATTTCTCGAGGCTGGCACCGACATCGCTGATGATTTTTTGCTGCTCGGGCGTCAGGGAATCGTAGAGCCCCTTGGAAATCAACAGCGGCTCGAACATGAACCAGAAGCTCTTGTTGCGCGCCGTCGTCACAAACTTGCTGAACTCCTGCAGACGGAAGCTGATCAGCGAGGTGCTGGAAGTCAGCGCCGCATCGAGCACGCCGGACTGCATCGCACTGTAGATCTCCGAGGACGGCATGCCGGTCACCGCCGCGCCGGCGCCCTTCAGCATCCGATCCATTTCCTTGCTGCCGCCACGGAATTTCAGGCCCGACGCGTCATCGGGCACGACCACCGTCTTCTTGGTCGAGGCGATGCCCCCAGCCTGCCAGATCCAGGTAACGATCTTGATGTTCTTGTCGGCCAGAATGCGGTCGAGCTCCTTGCCGATCGGCGCCGTTTTCCAGCGCATGCCCTGTTCGTAGCTGCTGACCAAAGTCGGCATCAGCGTAATGTTGACTTGGGGAATTTCGCCGCCGCCGTAGGCCAGCGGGACCAGGCTCATATCCAGCGCACTCTTGCGCAGGGCGCCGATCTGGCTGTTTGTCTTCATCAACGAACTGCCGGGATAAACCTCGAACTTCAGACTACCCTTGGACTGCTTCTCGACTTCTGCCACAAAGCGGCGGACGAGCCGATCACGGAAATCGCCATCCTCATTGGTGGCGGCAGGAAACTGGTGGGAAATCTTGATGACACGCGATGCCTGGGCATGGGCGACAGGCAGCGCACAGGTCAGGGCGGCAGCAGCGATAGCTAGGGTGAGGTGGCGCTTGGTCTTGCTGAACATGGATATCTCCTCCTGGATTAGAAAAGCACTGACGGTGAAACCTCACTGGCTGGCTTATCCGCACCTGGGAATACCGCACTGTTGTTTTGTGTTCAAAAATCACCGTTGTGTATACAAGATAAGCAAACATTGAATACTGGTCAACTAATTTCGTATAATTAAATCATTGCCACATGCCGGAGCATGAGTCGTGAACCACCCTGCCGAAAACCCCGCCGTCACCCGCCATTCCGAACGCTTGGGCGAACTCATCGAGGAGCGCATCGTCACGGGCGTCTATCCGCCCGGCACCAGGCTGGATGAGCAAGAGTTGGCCGACACCTTCGGCGTGTCGCGAACACCTGTCCGCGAAGCACTGATTCAGCTCGCCTCGGTTGGCCTGATCGAAATCAAGCCAAGGCGCGGCGCGACGGTGCCGGAAGTTGGGGCCGACCGGGTTTGCGAAATGTTTGAGGTCATGGCCGAACTCGAGGCAATGTGCGGCCGACTCGCCGCCCGGCGCATTACGCCAAGCGAGCAGGTGGCCTTGCAGGAAGCCCATCGCGCCTGCGAAGCGGCGCGCGACGCAAACACCCCGGACATCTATTACCAGTTGAATGAGGTTTTCCACCAGCGCATCTACGAAGCCAGCCACAACGGCTTCCTCGTTGAGCAGACGAGTGCGTTGCACCGCCGGCTACGCCCCTATCGGCGGCTCCAACTGCGCGTGCGAAACAGGATGAACAGCTCGTTCAACGAGCATCAGGCCATCGTCGATGCCATCATCAAGGGTGACAGCGAGCTGGCGACGGCACTGTTGCGCGCCCATGTCACCGTTCAAGGCGAACGGTTCGCCGACCTGGTCGCGACGCTGCGCGACTTCAAGGCCGGCAGCTGAGCGAACTCAGCCGATCAGGCTGTAGAGCATCTTGCTGGCAAGCAGGGCAAGAAAAGCGCCGAAAGCGCGCTTGAGTTTCTTGACCGGCAGCTTGTGGGCCAGCCTGGCGCCAACCGGGGCCATCAGAATACTCATCACGACGATGCCGACAAAAGCCGGCAAATAGATATAGCCCAAGGTATAGGGCGGTAGTCCGCTATCCCGCCAGCCGGCGACGATATAGCCGACGGCACCGGCGATGGCTATCGGAAAGCCGAGCGCCGACGACGTGCCGACCGCCGAGTGAATGGCGACGTTGCAGAACAGCATGAACGGCACCGAGAGAAACCCGCCGCCGGCCGCAACCAGGCTGGAGACGCCGCCAATGACGCCACCGGCGGCAAACAGCCCGAAAGGACCAGGCAGTTGCCGGTGGGCGTGCGGCTTGAAATCAAGCATCATTTGCAGCGAAGCGTAGTAGACGATGACGACAAAAATCATCGTCATCGGCCCGGTCGGTACCTGGCCAGCGACCAGAGAGCCACCAAAAGTACCGAGTACCAAACCAGGCGCGAGGTTGCGGACAACGTCCCAGCGCACTGCGCCATGCGCATGGTGGGCACGCATGCTGGAAATCGATGTGAAGACAATGGTCGCCATCGACGTGCCCAGCGCCAGATGCATGACGTGCTCGGGCGGAAAGTTCTGGGCGACGAACAGCATGTACATGAACGGCACGAGGGTCAGCCCGCCGCCAACGCCGAACAGACCGGCGACAAAACCGCCGAAGATCCCGAGCAGGGGATAGGTTAGCCACCAGATTGTCACGAGTTATCTGCCATGAGACGGTTGATGAAGGCCCATTCTTCGGCCGTCACCGGCATGATCGACAGCCGGTTGCCGCGGGCAAGGAGGCGCATGTTAGCGAGTTCGGGATGGATGCGCAGTTCGGACAACGCGACCAGACGCGTCTTCTTGACGAAGCGGACGTCACGCAGCCACCAGCGCGGATTTTCGGGTTTCGATTTTGGGTCGAAATATCGGTTGACCGTAGCGAACTGGGTTTCGTCAGGGTAAGGCTCGGAACACACCTCGCAAATGCCGGCGATGCCCGGCTCGGGGCAACTGGAGTGATAAAAGAAGGCGAGATCGCCAACCTGCATCGCATCGCGCATGAAATTGCGGGCCTGGTAGTTGCGCACGCCGAACCACGCCACGCGCTGATCCGTTGCTGCTTCGAGGTCATCGATTGAAACCTCGTCCGGCTCCGACTTCATCAGCCAATATTGCATGCGTTCGGGAAATTTGAAGGGCAAAAAAAGGCCCCCGCAAGTGCCGTCAGGCCGGCATCCTGAACCTGGGTCCAGAGTGGTCGCATTCCTTCCGCATCAGGCACGCTCACTGGGAGCGCGCACAACAGCGGATTGATGGTCCGCAACCGATGCCAATTAGCATTGGTTCAAGGAATGTATGGCCTTAACAAACACCGCAGGGGACGCTCGGCGGGCGGCGCCGGGGTCAGCAGAAATTGACTACAAGTCCAGTTGCTGCTGGGGCGCAAGCACGGCATCAAGTCGTGCTCCCATGTCGTCGATTCTACGCTTCGTTTCGGAAGTATCAACTGCTTCCGAAAACTCTTTTTCGGCATCACCGGAAGCGCTTGAAAGATGCTCGTGGGCAATGTTCAGTGCAGCCATGACAGCGACGCGCTCGGCGATGGTGTTCTTGGTGCGCTGGGCGATTTCGCGCATCTTGTTGTCGACCAGATCAACTGCCGAGAGCAGGGCCTCGCGTTCTTCCGGCGCGCAGGCGACGCGGTATTCGCGGCCCATGATCTTGACGTCGAGAAAATTCGGCTCGCCAGTCATCTCAGACATCCTCGGGAATCTTGTCCATCAGACCTTCAAGGCGCTCGCGGGCGGTCGTCATCGTCTGCCTCAGATGCAGCCTTTCAGCCTCGGCCGCCGCCATCTGGTTCTTCAAAACCTCATTCTCGGCGCGCAGTTGGTGGACCAGGGCTACGACCTGATCGATCTTGGCTTCGAGGGTTTCGAGTTCCGTATTCATGGCGCGCACTATAGTGGGAAAAACGCCGCCCGGTCAAGGACTAAGCCATTATTCTAAAAGTGGTTTATAGAAAACAACAACGCGCAAACTGGTGCGGCGCAGCAACAATGAATGTAGAATGCAGGCCGTTTTAGGTGCTGCGTACGGTTTCTCCAAGCGCAGTTAAACGGGAAAGCGGTGCGTCTCTCGCGAGACAAATCCGCTGCTGCCCCCGCAACGGTAAGCAAGTGCGGGCGTATCAACAGGCCACTGGGTGCCCACCTGGGAAGGCGATACGTCAAGACTTGCGAGCCCGGATACCGGCCTCGAACAAATCGCGGAAGTGCCACGGGGGTGTGGCGCGGGTTTACGCAACCGGCCCTTCTCCCTCCCGTGGCATTTCCTTTTCAATGTTCTTCCGGCATGCGGGGACGCCCGCCGGAAAAAGGAAAGCCATGCATTCACGTTTGCCCCCCTTCGCCGCCCTGGCGGCCTTGTCATTTGCGCCATCCGTCTTTGCGGTCGATCAGATAGCCTCTCTCGACCCCGTCCTGATCACCGCAACGCGCCAGGAAATGCGTGTCTCTGAACAGTTGTCGGACGTATCCGTGATCGAACGCGAGGAGATCGAGACAGCCGGCCAGTCGACGCTGGAAGAAGTTCTGTCGCGCCTGCCGGGTATCGAGTTCTCTGCCAATGGCAGTTTCGGCTCGAATTCATCCATCTACCTGCGTGGTACCAGCGGCGCCCATGTGTTGCTGCTGGTCGACGGCATGCGCATGGGATCGGCCACGTCGGGCAGCGCTTCGTGGAGTCGCATTCCGGCCAGCCAGATCGAGCGTGTCGAAATCGTCCGCGGCCCGGCCTCTTCGCTCTATGGCAGCGACGCCATCGGCGGCGTCATTCAGGTATTCACCCGCCAGGGGGATGGTCCGTTGAGTTTCTACGGCGAAGTGGGTGCCGGCTCTTACGACACGGCCTCAGCTTCCGGCGGCTTTTCCGGTGCACAGAACGGCTGGCGTTACGCGCTGAACGCGGCCAGCTATTCGACTGCCGGTTATAACAGCAAGCCGTGGACAGCCTCCGCCAACAAGGACAAGGATGGCTTCTGGATGAACAGTTTGAGCGGACGACTGGCCTACAGTTTTGCCAAAGGACACGAAGCCGGCGTTAGCGTTTTCTACAGTGATGGGGAAAGCAAGTTTGACGGCTCCGGCGCAACTGTCGATTGGCGCAATCGCAACAGCGTGAGCAGCCTGAATGCCTTTTTGAAAAACAGGCTCACCGAAAACTGGACCAGCACGGTCACCGTCGGCATGAGCGCCGATGATTCCGATGAACTGAAAAATGGGCTGCGGAACAGCAATTTCCGGACGGATCAGCGCCAATACGCGTGGCAAAACGATCTGCGTACCCGCTACGGCAATTTCCTGCTTGCTGCAGAGCGACTCGAGCAGGAGGTCGACACGACGGCTGCTTATACCGTCCGCGAACGCACCAACAACTCCCTGCTCGGAGGTTGGACGCTGGGCTACGAAGCCCACCGCCTACAGGCCAACCTGCGCCGCGAGGACAATTCGCAGTTCGGCGACAAGACGACCGGTTCGCTCGCCTACGGCTACCGCTTCTCGCGCAACTGGCGGGCCAATGTGGGCTACGGCACGGCCTTCAAGGCACCGACTTTCAACGATCTCTACTATCCGCTGAATTTCGGCTATTACGGCAACCCCAACCTTTTGCCGGAAAATGCGCGCAACCGCGAGGCTACCCTGCATTTTGAAGCCGCTCAGCAGCACGTTTCACTGACTTGGTACCTCAATCGAGTCGAGAACCTGATCGTCTGGACCAACACGCCGAGCAACGTCGGAAGCGCCCGCCTTGAAGGCATCTCCTTGGCCTACGAGGGCGTGGTGGCCGGGTTCAACGTCCAGGCCAGTTACGATTATCTCGACGCCAAGGATCTGGACACCGACCGTCGCCTGGCCCGCCGCGCCCAGAATCGGGTCGCCGCCGCCATCGGCAAAACGCATGGCGCCTGGGAATGGCGCGTCGAGGAACAGGTCAGCGACGACCGCATGGATTATCCTTACGGCCAGCCGCCCAAGAAGCTGGGTGGTTATTCGCTCACTAATCTTTATGGAAGCTATCGATTTGCCAAGGACTGGTCGGTTTTCGCCCGGGTCAACAACCTGTTCGACCGTGAATACGTACTGGCCGACACCTATGCCACGCCGGGCATGAACGCCTTTGTCGGCGTCCGCTACAGTCCGAAATAAACCATGCCCACCCGCCAGCGCGCTTTCCTGATTCTCGCCTGCCTCGGCCTCCTGGCCGTGGCGAGTATCGGGCTGGCGTTGACGGTGGGCAGCTTCAAGGTCTCCTACGGCGACGTGTTCTCCGCGTTGCTCGGGCATGCGGGTGGGGCCGGCGATGTCGTGCTGCAGCTTCGCCTGCCGCGCGCCTTGGCCGGTTTTTCCTGCGGCGGCCTGCTGGCGCTGGCCGGGGCACTGATGCAGGTTTTGCTCCGTAATCCGCTGGCCGATCCTTACGTGCTGGGCATTTCCGGTGGCGCGGGGGTCGGCGCGATGTTCGCCATGCTGCTTGGTTTGCCGGTGCTCGGCGTCGATGGGCTGGCCTTTGTCGGTGCCTTTGCCGCGATGCTGCTGGTTTTCGGGCTGGCGCACGGCGACGGGAGCTGGACGCAGACACGCCTGCTGCTGACCGGCGTCATCGTCGCCGCCGGTTGCGGCGCGCTGGTTGCGCTGATGCTGAGCATCGCCGATGAACACAAGCTGCGCGGCATGCTCTTCTGGCTGATGGGCGACCTCGGGCAAAGCGCCCAGTGGTGGCCGGCCTTTGCCATGCTGGCCATCGCCCTGCTGCTGGCCATGCCCTTCGCTCGTGAGCTGAACCTGCTGTCGCGCGGACTGATGCAGGCACAGGCACTGGGCGTCGCCGTCAGCCGGCTGCGTTACGCCATCTATCTGCTCGCTTCGCTGGCCACGGCGGCTTCGGTGACGACGGCCGGCTCGATCGGTTTCGTTGGCCTCGTCGTGCCGCATCTGGTCCGTCTGGCCACCGGCAACGACCAACGCCTGCTGCTGCCGGCCTCGGTGCTGGCGGGCGGTTCGCTGCTCGTGCTGGCCGATACGCTGGCCCGCACCATGATCGCGCCGCAGCAACTGCCGGTCGGCGTGCTGACTGCGCTGATCGGCGTGCCGGTCTTCCTGTTCCTGCTCTCGAGGCAACCGAAATGACCCGGCCATTGCTCGAAGCCCGGCAGCTGGCCGTCGACATCGGCGGCAAAACGGTGGTCGACCGTGTCGATCTGAGCGTCGCCAGCGGCGAGCGCATTGCCATCCTCGGCCGCAACGGCGCCGGCAAGTCGACCTTGCTGTCGACGCTGGCCGGGCTGCGCCCCGCTGCGGGTGGTTCCCTGTTGTTCGACGGCGAAGATGCCGCCCTGCTGCACGCTCGGCAGGCGGCCCTGCGCCGCGCCTGGCTCGGCCAGTTCCAGTCCGATCCTTTCGGGTCGACCGTACTGGAAACGGCGCTGACTGGCCGTCACCCGCATCTCGGGCGCTGGGACTGGGAGTCGAAGGACGATGCCGAACTGGCCCGCAGTGCGCTCAAAGCGGTCGGCCTGGACTGCATGGAAGCCCGCCAGATCCACACGCTTTCCGGCGGCGAGCGCCAGCGGCTGGCCATCGCCACCTTGCTCACCCAGGCGGCACCGCTCTACCTGCTCGACGAACCGCTGGCACATCTCGACCTCAATCACCAGATGGCCGTCCTCGAACTCTTCGCCGGCACGGCGCGCAATGGCGGCGCTGGCGTCATCATGGTCCTGCACGACCCGGCGCTGGCCCACCGATTCTGCGACCGCGCCCTGCTCGTCTATGGCGACGGCCGCACCGAGATTGGACCGGTCGACACCATTTTGACGGCCAAAACGCTGTCCGAACTGTACGGCTACGGCCTGCGCCAGATCGAAGATCGCGGCCACCGCTGTTTTATCCCGGAATAGGCACATTTCATTTTGGGCCCTTTTTCCCGGTTGACCGTAGCAATCCACCTCCACCCTGTTTTTTTGAGAAAACCATGACCGTCAGCCACGAACAACGCATGCAGAAGAAGAAAGCCGTCATCGACGGCAAGATCGACGCCGCGCAGGAAGAGCGCGGCGTGCTGGTCATCAACACCGGCAACGGCAAGGGTAAATCGAGCGCCGCGTTCGGCGTCGTCGCCCGCGCCCTCGGCCACGGACTCAAGGTCGGCGTCGTTCAGTTCGTCAAAGGTCGTTCGGATACCGGCGAAGAAGCCTTCTTCCGCCAGCAGCCCAACGTCGCCTGGCACGTCGGCGGCGAAGGTTTCACCTGGGAAACCCAGGACAAGGACCGCGACGCCAAGGCCGCTCAAGCCGCCTGGGAAATCGCCTGTGGCCACCTGCGCAATCCGGAAATCGGCCTCGTCGTCCTCGATGAAATGACCTACGCCTTCAAATACAACTGGCTCGACCTCGACACCGTCATCTCTCAATTGCTCGCCCGGCCGACCATGCAGCACGTCATCATCACCGGCCGCGGCGCTCCGCAAGCCCTGCGCGACGTTGCCGACACGGTGAGCGACATCGGCATGGAAAAACACGCCTTCCAGAGCGGCATCAAGGCCATGCCGGGCCTCGAATTCTGAGTTCTCGCCGATGAAAAACCTGAGCCGTTTCGTCTTCCTGCTGCTCGTTTCCGCCGTTGCCTGGGCGGGCGAAATCGACATCCCGGCCAATATTCAGGCCGAGGCGCGGATCATCCGCGGCGAGCGCGACGGCTATTGGGAAAAAGTGCTGCTCGTTTCCTTCCCCGGAGCGCGGCGCACGCTGTCCACCTCCGATGGCTTGCTCGACGCCCGGGCAGCGCTCAACCACGCCGGCCATCCGCGGCTCTGGCAAACACTCGGCATGCGTTTCATGGGCCAGGACGGCCGGGGCGGCAAAGCCTATGCTGACCATGTGCACCAAAACATGGCCAACCTGCTGCACCTCGACAAATCCGCCGTCGCCCGCATGGCCACGGCCGCCGACCTCGACAACCTGGCGGTCGTCACCCAAAGCTACGGCCCGCTGACCGTCACCGTGCTGGCCACGGCCGGCGCCAAAAGCAACGCCATCCGCACCGGCGTCGATACCGGAACCTACATCGAAGGCAACGAACCGGCCGGCACCATCAACATCATGCTGCTGACCAATATCCGCCTGACCGACGCGGCAATGGCGCGCGCCCTGATCACCGTCACCGAAGGCAAGACCGCGGCGCTGCAGGACCTCAAGGTGCCGAGCACGTACACCAAAACAGTGCAGGCGACGGGGACAGGCACCGACAGCATCATCGTCGTCTCCGGCACGCAAGGGCCGCAAGCCAGTTACACCGGCGGCCACAGCCGGATCGGCGAACTGATCGGCAAGGCCAGCTACGCGGCTGTGCTCGAAGCCCTTGGCAAGCAGAACGGCTTCTTCCTGCCGGGAAGCAAGCGTTTCGCGGCGCCTGCCGCAGCGCCGGCCAAGGCGCCGGACGCGCTGCGCATCGCCCTGCTTCATCTCGACGCGATCCCCGGCGACATCGCCGGCAACCGCGCCCGCATCGAAGCCGGCATCCAGGAAGCGGTCGGCCACGGTGCCGACTGGATCATGACACCGGAACTGGCCGAAACCGGCTACAACTTTGCCAGCCGCATCGGCACCGACTGGATCGCGCCCTTTCCCGATGCCTGGATCAGCACCCTGGCCGCCATCGCCCGCGACAACCGGGTGGCACTCTTTATCGGCTTTGCCGAACGCGATGCCAAAAGCGGCAAGCTGCACAACAGCGTCGCGGTGATCGACCGCGACGGTATCATTCAGGGCGCCTACCGCAAACAGCGTGTACATGGCGGCGCCGAAAGCTGGTCGACACCGGGCACCGGCGGTGCGCCCTTCATTGTCGATGGCACCCCGGTCGGCGTCCTGATCTGCGCCGACACCTACCGGCCGGAACCGGCCGCCCGCCTTCGCCAGCAAGGCGCAGCCATCCTGCTCGCCCCGGCCAACTGGCCGCCGGTCGACGGCATGGGGCCGGACGACCTGTGGGAGCGGCGCAGCGCCGAAACCGGCCTGCCGCTCATCGTCAACAACCGCACCGGACGCGAACCCGAGCTCGATTTTTCACTCGGCGAAAGCGTTATCGCGGCCGGGGGCAAGCGACTGTTCTCCTTCAGCGCCAGCCAGACCCGCCTGTTTTACGTGGACTGGGACCGCCACCAAGGCTTTAGCCAGCCCGCTCGTTAAGGAAAAAGAATGCCTGCCTGTCCAGCCCTGCTCATCGCCGCCCCCGCCTCCGGCCAGGGCAAGACCACCGTTACCGCCGCGCAGGCCCGGCTGCATGCCCGGCAGGGACGACGCGTCACCGTCTTCAAGTGCGGACCGGATTTTCTCGATCCGCAGATTCACGCCGTCGCCAGCGGTCGCCCGTGCCAGAACCTCGATCTCGGCATGTGTGGCGAAAAAGATGCGCGCTGGCGACTGGCCCGCGCCGCAGAAGAATCCGACCTCATTCTCGTCGAAGGCGTCATGGGCCTGTTCGATGGCCAGCCTTCCGCCGCCGACATCGCCGAACGCTTCGCCATCCCGGTCATGGCCCTCATCGATGCCGGGGCGATGGCCCAGACTTTCGGCGCCGTCGCCCATGGCCTGGCCACCTATCGCCCCGGCCTGCCCTTTGCCGGCGTGCTGGCCAATCGCTCTGCCAGTGAAGGCCACACCAAATTGCTGCGCGACAGCCTGCCGGCCGGCATGGGCTGGTTCGGCGCCCTGCCGAAAAGCGCCGACAGCCTGCCCGAACGCCACCTCGGCCTGCTTCAGGCGGCCGAAATCACCGACCTCGAAGCCCGCCTCGATGCCCTGGCCGATGCGCTCGCCACGAGTGCTACGGTCGACCTGCCCAAACCGGTCAATTTCGCAGTCGCGCCAGCACCGAGCATCGAACCCCGGCTCGCCGGCCAGCGCATCGCCATCGCCCGCGACGCCGCCTACGGCTTCATTTACCCGGCGAATCTCGAAACCCTGCGCGCGCTGGGTGCTGAGTTGCATTTCTTTTCACCGGTCGCCGGCGACTCGCTGCCTGACTGCGACGCCGTCTGGCTGCCCGGCGGCTACCCGGAACTCCATGCCGACGCCCTGAGCCAGCATGCTGCACTGTGGCAAGCGTTAAAAAGCCACGTTGCCGCCGGCAAGCCGCTACTTGCCGAATGCGGCGGCATGATGAGCCTGTTCGAGGAAGTGGTCGACAAGGCCGGTGCCAGCCACCGCTTTGGCGGCCTGCTGCCTGGGCGTTCGGTCATGCAAAAGCGGCTCGCCGCGCTGGGTACGCAATTCGTCGACCTCCCCGAAGGACGCCTCGCTGGCCACACCTTCCATTATTCGAAAAGCGAAACGCCCCTTAGCCCGCTCGTTCGCGCCCAAACTGCCGACGGCCGGGACGGCGAAGCAATCTACCGACAAGGCCGACTAACCGCCTCCTATGTCCATTTTTACTTCCCGTCCAACCCAAAGGCAGCTGCCAGCCTGTTCTCAAATCGATAAAACTTCGAGTTTTTCGAACAATAGCGCAGGCGGCGCTTAATTTTTCTGGAAGCGGATGCGGGTACACTACGGCTTGCAACTTTTCCACACGGAGACAACCATGAAGAATTTCGTATTGATGGCCGCGGCAGTCGTGCTCGGCTTCACACTGCAAATCGGCGACGCCGAAGCCAAGCGTCTCGGTGGCGGTGGTTTCTCGGGCATGCAGCGCCAATCGGTTGCACCGAGCAAATCGACCAACGCCGCCCCGACTCAGCAACAAAGCACGGCCGGCGCCGCCCAGGCGCAACCCAAGCGCTCCTGGATGGGCCCGCTGGCGGGCCTCGCCGCCGGCCTCGGCCTGGCCGCCCTGGCTTCGCACTTCGGCTTTGGCGAAGGCATGGCCAATATCCTGATGATCGGTCTGCTCGTCATTGGCGCCGTCATGCTCTTCCGCTTCCTGTCACGTAACAAGGCCGGGGCAACCCGAGCCGGCGGCCTGCAGTACGCAGCCGCCGACGCAAACCACGGTGGCAATGCCCCGCGTCAGCCCGACTTCATTCCGGCGGGCGGCACGTCCGTTGCCGCCACCACGGGCGGCAACATTCCGGCTGACTTCGACGTTGAAAGCTTCGTCCGCAACGCCAAGGTCAACTTCATCCGCCTGCAGGCCGCCAACGATGCCGGCAATCTCGACGACATCCGCGAATTCACCTCGCCGGAAATGTTCGCCGAGGTCAAGATGGGCATGAGCGAGCGCGGCAACGAAAAGCAGGAAACCGACGTCGCCCAGCTCAACGGCGAAGTCCTTGATGTCGCCGAAGAAGCCAACCGCTACATCGTCAGCATCCGTTTCACCGGTCTGATCAGCGAAGAAAAGGGTGCCACCCCGGCCCCATTCGACGAAATCTGGCACATGACCAAGCCGACCGACAACAGCCGCGGCTGGGTACTGGCCGGGATTCAGCAAGTTCAGTAGCAACAGACGTACCCCAAAATCAGGCCGGAGCGATCCGGCCTTTTTTCTTGGTACGCCCTACCGGTGATGCCGTTCCTGTACCAATACCCGGAATTAGCAGATTGATATAAAACCTGACCAATGGCATAGTCCGCACTTATCCACACTCCGCACAGAACACATTGTTTCTCAATAGTAAAATACAGAATGTATTGGGAATTTCCTATGCGGCTATCACCATCGCTCTGGCCATTGCATGGTATCCCGCACTCGGCGCCCAGGATGACGATCTCAACCTGGAAGACCTGACAAAGACCGAAGTTTCTTCCGTGTCGCGGCGCACCCAGAGCCTGAGCAATGTGCCCGCCGCCGCCTTTGTCATTACTGCCGAGGACATCCGCCGTTCAGGCGCACTGGCCCTGCCTGACGTGCTGCGCATGGTACCGGGCATTCAGGTGGCGCAGATCGACAGCGGGCGCTATGCCGTGTCGGCGCGCGGTTTCAACGGTCGTTTTGCCAACAAATTACAGGTTCTCATCGACGGCCGAAGCGTCTATCACCCATTTTTCTCGGGGACCCTCTGGGAATATGACCCGATCCCACTCGAGGATATCGAACGCATCGAAGTCATCCGGGGCGCCGGCGCCGCGATGTGGGGCGTCAATGCGGTCAACGGGGTGATAAACATCATCAGTCGGCATTCCCGCACGCAGAATGGCGGCATGGTTGCCGCCACGATAGGCAGCAATGGACAGCGTCAGTTGTACACCCGCGCCGGCGGCAGCATTGATGCTGACACGACATGGAAACTGTCTGCCCAAGGGCGTCATGCGCAACCGTCGAAACAGCTCGCCAACGACAACTACAGCGAAGACGACCTGAACAATGGCGTGGTCGATTTTCGCCTCGATCGCGCACTTTCCGGCGGCAGCAACTTCAGCATCTGGGCCAATGCAGGAAAGTCCTCACTGGGCGATTTGTACCCGCTGACCCCCAATCCGCTCAATCCGCCCACACTTATCCCGTTCGCGATTACCCAGAAGGTTGCCACCCAAACGCTGGGCGGCCGCTATCGCTGGTTAACTGGAACGGGTATCGAATCGTCGGTACAAGCCTCGGTTGGCAGTTCCAGCATTGAGCTGAAGGGCGCCTTCGAGGTCAGTAACACACTGTTCGATATTGACTATCAGGGTCGCTACACCTTTACCGAACACGATCTTTTGTGGGGAGCAAGCCACCGGACTGTTTCCGACGAAGTCTGGTCCAGATACGTGATCGAGATTGGCACGGCAGAATTCACACAACGAACAACCGGCTTTTTCATTCATGACAACTGGACGTTGATCCAGGACACCCTGCAATTTGGCCTGGGCGCTCGCTGGGATCAGACCAATCTGGGTGGCGACACTTTCTCGCCAAACGCCACGTTGATGTGGACGCCAACGCGCAGCGACACCATTTGGGCCAAATACTCGAAAGCGCCGCGCATGCCGGCGCGTGCCGAATTCGAAGTCACCATGCTGACCGGGTACCAACCGCCCACACTTTCCACCCCGCCGGTGGTATTTCGAGCCAAACCAGGTAACGCACCTTTACGCCAGGAAACAATGGAAGGCATCGAACTAGGATATCGCAGCCAGTTAAGCCAGCAGCTTGGCGTCGATGTTTCTGTCTACCGGTATCGCTACACGGATGTCGTATCAAGCACTCAGGGCACCATGCTGTATCCAGTGGTTATTTCGGGTGTTCCGCTGGCCTTTCAAAATCTTGATCGCTGCAATTGCGGCGATGGCTGGCTGAGTGGAGCCGAACTGAGCGCCGACTGGCTGCTTGCACCAACCTGGCGGATGCAGCTGTCGTATGCCTTCACGCATGTCGACATGGACGATTCGTCCAACCCGATTGCCCAGGCTCGCGGCCTGAATGAAGAGCGCAGTACGGCTCGCCATTACGGTTCGCTGCGCTCGCAGTGGAATGCTTCGCCGAGCCAACAGTTCGATGCCTGGATACGGGGTTCGTCCAGCGTTGACCGTACGCTTTCACCGTACACCACGACGATCCGCGTGCCGGGTTACGTGACGCTGGATTTGCGCTACGCATTCAAACTGAACAAGGATATCGAGTTGGCGCTGACCGGCCGCAATCTGGTCGGTCCCCGGCGCGTTGAGTATGTAACTGACTACGTGCCGGCGACACCCGTCATCATCGAACCATCTGTATTGCTGTCGGGGCGCTGGAAGTTCTGATCATGCCGACCGGCCGTACTTACCGCACTTTTCCGCTGCGCTGGCTGATTTCGGTCCTGTTCGTCAACATTTCGCCGGTGTTTGCCCAGCCGGATTCCGAGCCGCAGCTGGAAGCCGCTTATCTCGTCAATTTTCTGAAATACGTCGAATGGCCGGCCAGCCAGCGGGGTTCGTCCACAATCTGCCTGTTTGGCCGGGATACGCTGGGTCCGTTCCTGAGTGGTCACGAAGGACGAGTCATCGGCGGCCGGGAGCTGCGCATTCGCCGGGTGAACAGTCCGGATGACATGACCAGTTGCCAACTCGTGGATATCCCCGACGTCGAGGAAGCTCGTATCGGCGCAGTTTTGCGCTGGACGTCGGGCATGCCCATCCTGACCACCAGCAATGCCGACGGCTTTGCCCAATCCGGCGGCGGCATCGAATTGCTGCGAAATGGCGGGCGTGTGCAGTTCATCGTCAATGCAGACACACTGTCACGCCATCGGCTGACCCCGAGTTCGCAAATGATGCGTCTGGCGAACCGGGTGATCGGAGGAGAGCGATGAGCCCCCGCCAGACCATCCGCAAAAAAATTGCGCTGGCCATCGCGGCCTCCCTCGGCGTTGGCCTGCTGCTCTCCTTCCTGACCTTTGCCGTGCGCGAGATCGATCAGCGACGCCAGGCCAAGACCACCGAGCTGTTCGCCATGGCCGATGTCGTCGCTTTCAATGCCTCGGCCGTGATCGAGTTCCGCGACGCTTTGGGTGCCAAACGCCTGCTCAGCTCGTTTGCCGAACATCGGGACGTGCTGGCGGTTCGCCTGATTGGCATCACCTCGGATTTTCATTATCGCTACGATGCCGTGGACCGCGAGCAACCGGCGCAGGTAGCGCTCGGCGACAGACCGCATCGTGAGCGCGCCGTCTACGCCGACTGGTCGTCAGTAACGGTCGCCGTGCCCATCCGTTCAGACGATGAGGTTGTCGGCACGGTGGCCATTTCGGCCAACCTCGATGCCGTGTGGCGGGCAATTGCCTGGAATTTGACGCTGTCGCTGCTGGCCCTGACCATTTCCTTCGTCATCGCCTTCGCCATCGCGCGCCAGATGCTGGCTTCAATGCTTGCCGCCCTCGGTTCGCTGACCGACACGGCACGCTATGTGGCCGAATCGAAGGATTACTCCCGGCACGCCAAAATTTATTCGGATGACGAAATCGGTCAGCTGGGCAAGGCTTTCAACAGCATGCTCCGCGAAGTGGCCGAACGTGACGGCCAACTGGCCGACCAGCGTAACCACCTTGAAGACACCGTGCAGGAACGGACTCAAGCCCTGTCGCTGGCCAAGGAAGCAACCGAGGCAGCAAGCCGGGCGAAGAGCACATTTCTGTCCAACATGAGCCACGAACTGCGCACGCCGATGAACGCCATCATCGGCATGACCTACATGCTCAAGCGCAACAATGAGGATCCAGCCCAGATCGACAAGCTGAGCAAGATCGACAATGCGGCCAACCACCTGTTGCAGCTGCTCAACGACATTCTCGACCTGTCGAAAATCGATGCCGACCGGATGACGCTGGAAGAGACCGGCTTCACGGTCGACGCGCTGACGGCCGATCTGGCCGGCCTGCTCGCCCCCCGCGCCGAATCCGCCCACCTGCGGTTCGTGCTGGACATTGACGCACGCCTTGGCAGTCTGCAGCTTATGGGCGACCCGCTGCGCCTGCAGCAGATACTGATCAACCTGGTCGGCAATGCCATCAAATTCACCGAGCGCGGCGAAGTTCGCGTCGTCGCCCGCATAGCCGAAGATTACGGCGACTCCCTGCTGCTCGAGCTATCGGTCTGGGATACCGGCATCGGAATTGCGCCGGATGCGCTCGAACGCATCTTCAACCCCTTTGAGCAGGCCGACGGATCAACGACACGCAAATTCGGCGGCACCGGGCTCGGCCTGCCCATCTGCCAGCGCCTCGTCAGCCTGATGGGCGGCGAGATCAAGGTGGTCAGCACACCCGGCTCCGGCAGCGCGTTCAGCTTTGCCGTGCGCCTGCGCCGGGCCGTCGAGGCGCAGGCCGCGCCAGCCGATACCGGGACAACCGGGATCGCAGCAGAGCGGGTCTTGCGGGCAGGATTCCCGGATTGCCGCGTTCTTGTTGCCGAAGATGACTGGGTCAATCAGGAAGTCGCCCTGGAACTGCTCCGCGAAACCCTCGGCTTTTCCGTCGATATTGCCCCGAACGGTGCGCACGCGCTCGACATGGCAATCAAGCAACGCTACGATCTGATCCTCATGGACATGCAGATGCCGGAACTCGACGGCCTGGGCGCCACCCAGGCCATCCGCGAAATTCCCGGCTACGCCGATACGCCGATCATCGCCATGACCGCCAATGCCTTTACCGAAGACCGCACCCTATGCCTGGACGCCGGAATGAACGACTTCATCGCCAAGCCGGTCGATCCGGACAAGTTGTTCGTGGTCATGCTCAAATGGCTGCAGACGCGCCAGCTAGAAAGCATCTGCTGAACCACTGACCACCATGCGCCACTACCCGCTCTCCTTCATCGTCCTGACCGCACTCGGCAGCCTGTGCGCCATTGCCGGCATCGTCAGCCTGGCCGGTTTCGGCGCCACCCTTCACCCGTTGCTGGAGGACCCGATGGCCGGACTGGCCTGCATCGTCTCGGCCATCGCTCTGATCGGGTCAGGCGCTTTCCCGCTGGTCATCGAAAAACTCAAGGAAAACGAAGGCGCCTGAGCGCTTTTTGATTTTGGCCGAAATTTCCGGTTGACCGTAGCAATGCCCCTGAACGCCACCGCTCAGGTTTCGCGCATCAGCCGCCAGTACTGGAATTTGAGCATGGCCCCGGCACCGGCCACGATTGCCAGGAAAGTCACGATGGAACCGAGTGCCAGGGTCGAAAAACCGCTGATCCCCTGACCGACCGTGCAGCCCATGGCAACGACGCCACCGAAGCCCATCAGGGCGGCGCCGAGCAGGTGGCTGGCGGTATCCTCCGGGCCGGCAAACCCCTCCCAGCGAAAATTCCCGGTGGCTACCGCCCAGGCGCAGGAGCCGGCAATCACACCGAGCACGCTGGCAATACCAAAAGTCAGCTTGCGACTGGCATCCGACCACAGCATGAGCAGTTCCAGCGAATAAGCCTGCGGCGCCACGAAGGTCAAGGCCTCCATGCGCCCGCTGCTGGTCGCCAGGAAAGCTTCCTCCAGGGTATCCGGATGCTCGGCCAGGTAGCCAATATTGCCGCTGACGTACCAGGCCGCGACGACGGCCAGTCCGGTGCCAAGGCCACCGAGCAGGTTGTCGAAGGTCCGGAATTCACGGTTAACCAGGCAGAAGGCCGTCAGGCCACCGCCGATGACCAGCACCGCCAACTGAAAGGCCGTCTTCGTCTCCAGCCCGGCGGCCGTCAGCAAAGCCGGAATATCCTGCCCGCCGGGGAAATCGATCGCCGCTTTTTCGAGCACATTGACACGGAAAGCGGCAAAGAGGCCACGCATGGTCATGTAGGCAACCAGCCCGAGGACGACAAAGACGACCAGCGCTTTGAGATTGCCGCCACCGATGCGGATCAGCGTTTTCGAGCCACAACCCGAGGCGAGCACCATGCCGATGCCGAACAGAAAGCCGCCGACAATGTAGGACAGCCAGGTGAAATTCGGCGTCCGGTAGATCGATTTATCGAGATCGATCAGCCCCGCCGCATGCAGCGCGGCCGAGCCGAGTATGGCGACGCCGATGGCCAGCAGCCACATGCGCATGCGGCTCCAGTCGCCCATGGTGAGGATGTCGGAAACCGCCCCCATCGTGCAGAAGCGCGTCTTCTGGGCGATCGCCCCAAACCAAAAGGAAATGGCAAAAACCAGCCAGAGAACGGTCGTCGACTGGCTGGCAATGTCCATGATCAGGTACGGTAAGACGTCGGGTCGGTCAGGCCGGCGGCGGCAAAACCTTCGGCCCGCAGGCGGCAGGAATCGCAGACACCGCAAGCCCGGCCCTGTTCGTCGGCCTGATAACAGGAAACCGTCAGGCCGTAATCGACGCCGAGCGCCGCACCAGTCCGGATGATGTCGGCCTTGGAGAGATCGATGAGCGGTGCGTGGATACTGAGCTTGACGCCCTCGACGCCGGACCGGGTGGCCAGGTTGGCCATTTTTTCGAAAGCGGCAAGGTATTCCGGCCGGCAATCCGGGTAGCCGGAATAATCGACGGCGTTGATCCCGACAAAGATGTCGCGGCTGCCCAGCACTTCGGCCCAGGCCAGAGCCAGCGACAGCATGATGGTGTTGCGCGCCGGCACGTAGGTAACGGGAATGCCCGGCTGAACGCCATCGACCGGCACATTGATGTTGGTATCGGTCAGGGCCGAACCACCGAATTGGGCCAGCCCGAGGTTGAGCACGCGATGCTCGACAGCGCCGAGCGCCTTGACGACCCGTTCGGCCGCCTGCAACTCGGCACAGTGGCGCTGGCCGTAATTGAAGGACAGGCAATAACAGTCAAAACCCTGGCTACGGGCTATGGCAAGGCAAGTGGCGGAATCGAGTCCACCGGAAAGGAGAACGACGGCTGGCTTGATCATGGGTCGCGAATATACCTGAATTTCTGCCGGCTTTGACTCGCTGTCCGCTTGTTCCTCTGCCCCTGGCCTGGCCGGCGGACGTAGACGGACTACTGGGTGTTTTCGTTGAGCAGGGCAAACTCCCGGTCGGCCAGCGCCTCGTCGCCTAGGTTGAGCTCAACGAGCCGACGCAGATGGGTGACGCTGTCGAGATCGATGTCGCGGCAGTACAGGCCGTAGAAATTAGCCAGGTGATGGACGACAGTGGCGTCCATGCGAATCGTCGCACCGGAATGGTCGAGACGGATTTTCAGGGTGCAGTTGGTGCCGACGGTAATGAAGACATTGGCGTTGGGATGGATCAGGGCGCCCTTGAGCGAGAGATCGAGCACTTCGACGACATATTCGCCGTCCGGCAGGTAAAGGCTGGCTTCAGTCTGGAAAGAAATGCGGGAAAACTTGCGGCGATTGTGTTCCATGACCGTCTCCTCCGTTATTTGCCTTTCATGTTACCCCAAAGCAGCTTGTGCAACTGCAGCTGGAAGCGCACGTTGAGCCCGTCTTCGAGTATCCAGTCGGCCAGCGACTGCGGCTCGATCAAGCCGCCGGCTGGCGACAGCAGCACCGGACACAGGCGATCGAGTTTCCGCTCGCGCAGGACATCGCGCGCCCACTCGTAGTCACCACGCGAGGCGATGACAATCTTGATTTCGTCGCGCCGGTTAAGCGCCTCGAGATTGGCCCACAGGTTCTTCGCCGACTCACCGGAATCTGGCGCCTTGAGGTCCATTATGCGTGCCACGCGCGGATCGACACCGGCGACATCGAGTGCCCCGGAGGTCTCCAGCGAAACGTCGTAACCGGCATCGCACAGCGCGCTGAGCAACGGCAGGCAATCCTTCTGCGCAAGCGGCTCGCCGCCGGTGACACAGACCTGGCGCGCCGGGTACTTGCCGACCTCGGCGAGCACCGATTCGATGCTGGCCGGTTCGCCACCGGTGAAGCTGTAGGTCGTGTCGCACCAGGTGCAGCGCAGCGGACAGCCAGTCAGGCGGACGAAGACGGTCGGCAGGCCGGCGCGCGACGCCTCGCCCTGCAGGGAATAGAAAATTTCTGTGAGACGTAAAGCCAATTACTTCTTCTTCAGGCGATCACGAGCCGTATCGGCTGCCGGGGTACCCGGGTACTTGGTGATGACGGTTTCGAGCGAACGCTTGACGCCTTTGGGATTGCCCATTTCCTGTTGGCAGGTGGCGATAGCCAGCCAGGCATCCGGCGCCTTGGCGCTATCGGCATACTGGGTGGTCACGATGCTCTGGGCTTCGATGGCCTGTTTGCAATCGCGCTGAGCGTACCAGGCGTTACCGAGCCAGTATTGGGCATTGGGGGCCAGCGTAGCATCCGGATGGTTCCGGACGAAGGTTCCGAAACTGGCGGCGGCTTCCTTGTATTTGCCGGCCTTGAACTGGTTCAGGGCGGCTTCGTATTCACGGGCCGGATCAGCGGCAGCTTGCGGATTTTGCCCATTTTCCGGGTTGACCGTCGCATTCGCGCTACCCACGGTTTCAATCTTGCGCAGACGGCTGTCGAGGTCGAGGTAGAAGTCCTGCTGGCGCTTCTTGGCCGTCTCCAACTCGTAATTGAGCGTTTCGATCTGGCCGCGCAGGCGGGCAATCTCGTCAGTCTGGCGCTGGATCTGGCTGGCCAGATCCAGCTGAGCCTTGGCCTGCTGGTCGAATCGCGCCTCGGTCTTGATCCGCAGATCGGTAACCTGGCGACGCGCTTCTTCGTCGTCAAACACGCCGGCCTGGGCCTGGGCGGCACCCAGCGCGGCGATGAACAGGGCGATTCGAACCGGGCGCATGCTTAGAACTCGCCGCGACCGTCGGCAGCCTTGTAGAGGATGTCGGCGCGACGGTTTTCAGACCAGGCGGCTTCATCGTGGCCGGCATTCTTCGGCTTTTCTTCGCCAAGGCTGACCGATTCGATCTGCGATTCGGCAACGCCGAGCAGGGTCAGCGAACGCTTGACCGCTTCGGCCCGCTTCTGGCCGAGCGACAGGTTGTATTCG
>PHCF01000015.1 GCA_002842145.1 Betaproteobacteria bacterium HGW-Betaproteobacteria-6
CAAGGTCGTGCTCGATGGCAATCATCCGCTGGCCGGCATGGCCCTGGTTTTTACCTGCACGGTCACGGCGATTCGTCCGGCCAGTGCCGAAGAAATCGAACACGGCCATGTGCACGGCGGTGATGACGACGAGGAAGGCTGCCACTAAGCGGCGGCTTGTCTCTCACCAAAAATGCCCGCTGAAGCGGGCATTTTTATGGCTGTCCGGGCGGCCAGGGGTGCGTTTCGAAACGGAACAAGGCGGATGATTCCGTATCAATGACGCCGCGCGTCCATCCCATCATCGGATAGCCAAAGGTCTCGACGCGGACGAAATTGCTCATCGGTCGGCCCTGCTTGTCGCGAAGCGGACGATCGATTCGGCTGATGTGCGAGTCGCCATGGACGGCGACGACCTGGCCGGTGTATTGCGACGTTTCGTGGCGCAGCAATTCCAGAAATTCGCGGTAGCCCTGATGGCCGATGCCCTGGTTGAAATGTTTGAATTCAGGGTCGGCCTGAAAGAGCAGGACGATACCGGCCAGTTTGTCGCGCCGGGCGAGGGCAAAACTTTCCTTGAGCCAGTCGATGACGACCGGATTGCGGGACAGGAATTCAGGGCTCGCTTGGCTGGTCAGCCCCCAATTGTTGTTGCCGCCAGGCAGATTGAGGGTAACGAACAGTACCGGGCCAAGCCGAAAGCGGCTGTGTTCGGGATAGTTGCCGGCCTGGCGTTCAAGCGCCAGCTTTTTCTGGCCAAGTGAAAAGCCATCGCTCATGAACAGGCTGCGCAACTTGTTCAAACGCTCGAATGGATCGTAACTGCCATTCGAGATGCGATCGCAGTCTGACCATTCGTTGTCGCCGGGAACAAAAACAAAGGGCGCACGGGAGGCATTGAAGAGGTGACGGCGACTTTCGAATAGAACGTCGTCGCAGCGATCCTTGCCCGACTTGAAGTCGCCGATATGGGCCACGAATTGGGCCTGGCTGTCGGCAATAGCCTCGAGCATTTTCGGCAGTTCGGCCCGCTCGTAGGCCGAATAGGGCGTGTCACCGATGATGGCAAAGCGCCAGACATCGGCTTGGGCCTGGGTTATTCCACCGATCAACAGCAGAACCCATTTCAATTTTGGCCAAAATTTCCGGTTGACCGTGGAAACCCCCGTTTTGCCGCTCAACGGAGCAAACCCTTCAATGCATAGAGGGCATCGAGTGCTTCGCGCGGCGTCAGGCTGTCCGGATCGATGGCGGCCAGGTGGTCGAGGGCCGGGTGCGGCTCCGGTTCGGCTAGCTCGGGCGCTTCTGGCGAAAAATCCTGGGCGAAAAGGTCAGGTTGCAGCGGATCGACCGTGGCGCGCTGTTCGAATTCACGCAACTGCTTGCGAGCAGCGCGCACCACGGCGGTCGGGATGCCGGCCAGCGCGGCAACCTGAATTCCGTAGCTCTGGTTGGCCGGGCCTTCTTCCACCGCATGCATGAAGACGATGCGGTCGTTGTGCTCGACGGCGCCGAGATGGACGTTGGCCAGTTCGGTGTATTCGTGCGACAGCCGGGTCATCTCGAAGTAGTGGGTGGCGAACAGCGTCAGGCAGCGGTTCTTGTCGATCAGGTGACGCAGGATGGCGAAGGCCAGCGCCATGCCGTCGAACGTGGACGTGCCACGCCCGATTTCGTCCATCAAGACCAGGCTGTTGGCCGTGGCGTGATGCAGGATGGCGGCGGCTTCGGTCATTTCGACCATGAAGGTTGAACGCCCGGAAGCCAGATCGTCTGAGGCGCCGATGCGGGTGAAGATGCGGTCGAGCGGGCCGAGCACGCAGCGGTCGGCCGGCGTATAGCAGCCGATGTGGGCGAGCATGGCGATCAGCGCGACCTGCCGCATGTAGGTCGATTTACCGCCCATGTTCGGGCCGGTTATGAGCAGCAGGCGACGGTTTTCGGCGAGCAGGCAGTCGTTGGCGATGAAGGTTTCGGCATTGTTGGCCAGTTCCCCCTCGACCACCGGGTGACGGCCGCCTTCCACGGTCAACCCGATTTCTGCGGCAAATTCGGGCTTGCACCAGTTGCGCTTGAGGGCGGTTTCGGCAAAGCCGGCCAGGAGGTCGAGATGGGCGACGGCGCGGGCGATGATTTGCAGGGTTGGAATGACCGGTTGCAGTTCGTCGAGAATGGCCTCGTAAAGCAGCTTTTCGCGGGCCAGCGCACGCTCCTGTGCCGACAGGGCCTTGTCCTCGAACGCCTTGAGCTCCGGCGTGATGTAGCGCTCGGCATTCTTCAGCGTTTGCCGGCGGCGGTAGTCTTCCGGGATTTTCTCGGTATTGGCGTGCGTGACTTCGATGTAGAAGCCATGCACCTTGTTGTACTCGACCTTGAGGCTGGTGATGCCGGTGCGCTCACGTTCGCGGGCTTCCATGTCGACCAGGTAGGCGCCGCAGTTGTCGTTGAGCGAGCGGTATTCGTCGAGGTCGGCATCGTAGCCCGGGGCGATGACGCCACCGTCGCGAATCTGCGCGGCCGGTTCGCTGCCGATGGAACGGACCAGCAGATCGAGCGTGTCGAATGGCGTGTCGAGATCGCCGCATAGTTGCCCAACCAATGGCGAAACAGCACCGGCCAGTGGGGCGCGCAGGCCATCGAGGCGGGCCAGCGATTCGCGCAGGCTGGCCAGATCGCGTGGCCGGGCGTTGCGCAGGGCGATACGGCCGGCGATGCGTTCGATGTCGGCGATGCCGCGCAGGCCGCGACGGATTTCGCCGGCGATGCGGCCATAGTCGTCGAGCAGAAATTCGACAGCGCCGTGGCGGGCAGCAGGCAGATCGCGTTCGCGCAGCGGGTGATGTAGCGTGTGACGGAGCAGGCGCGAGCCCATGCTCGTCACGCAGTTGTCGAGCAGCGAGAACAGCGTCGGCGAGGGCTGGCCGCGCAGGGTTTCAGTCAATTCCAGATTGCGCCGCGTGGCGAGGTCAAGGCCAAGGTAGGCGCCTTCGATTTCCACGGTCAACCCGCGCAGATGGGTCAATTTCCCGGCCTGCGTTGCCTGCGCGTATTGGAGCAGGGCGCCGGCGGCTGCGATAGCCGGCTTCAGCCCTTCGGCGCCGAAACCGGCCAGCGAAGCGACTTCGAACTGATCGCAGAGCAGGCGGCGGGCCGAGTCGAATTCGAAATACCAGTCCGGCTGGCGGGTGCGGGCGACGTCGAGTCCGAAATTGGGCGTCCAGCTTTCCGGGTAAAGGATTTCGGCCGGACGGATGCGTTCCAGCGCTGCCGGAATCTGCTCGGCCGGGACTTCGAGCAGCACGAACTCGCCGCTGGCCAGATTGAGCCGGGCCAGACCGGCGGTGTTGCGCAGCGTGGTGACGGCGAGCAGCCAGATGTCCTGCTTGTCGTCAATCAGCGCCGCATCGGTCAGCGTGCCGGGCGTGACGATGCGCGCTACGGCGCGTTCGACCGGTCCCTTGCTGGTTGCCGGATCGCCGATCTGCTCGCAGATGACCGCCGATTCTCCGAGCTTGACCAGGCGGGCAAGGTAAGGCTCGAGCGAATGGAAAGGAATGCCGCACATCTTGATTGGCACGCCGGCCGACTGGCCGCGCGTGGTCAGCGTGATGTCGAGCAGGCGCGCGGCCTTTTCGGCATCCTCATGAAAAAGCTCGTAGAAATCGCCCATCCGGTAGAACAGCAAGGTGTTCGGGTGGCTGGCCTTGAGCGCCAGATATTGGCGCATCATCGGCGTGTGTTTGGATAGGTCGGGCGCGGCGTCTTTAACCATGGGCTTGTCGTTCTTGTTCTTTGTCAGCAGGCGAAAATTACTGGCGGATTTCGCGGATATTTTCCGGTCTACCGTAGCAATCGCCGGAACTGCGGAAGGGGTTGATGTCGAGGCCGCCGCGCCGGGTATAGCGGGCGTGGACGGCCAGCGCCTCGGGCGCGCAATGCTTCCAGATGTCGGTGAAGATCCGCTCGACGCACTGTTCGTGGAATTCGTTGTGATTTCGGAAGGAAACGATATAGCGCAGCAGGCCGGCCCGGTCGATGGGACGGCCACGGTAGCGGATGACGACCATCGCCCAGTCCGGCTGGCCGGTGACCAGGCAGTTGGATTTGAGCAGGTGGGAGAACAGCGTTTCTTCGACGAGTTCGCCGACTTGCGTAGTCAGCAGTTCGGGGGCAGGCTGATAGCGGTCGCAGGCAATATCCAGATCATCGAGACAGATTCCTTCCGGGATGCCGATCACGGCTTGCGGGCGCTCGGCGAGCGGTTCGAGCGCGACGCCGAGCGGCTTGCCGGCAGCGGCCGAGAGGTCGCGTGCTAGCGTCTTCGAGACGGCTTCAACATCGGCGAAAGTGCTCTGGTTGAAGGAGTTGAGATAGAGCTTGAAGGACTTTGATTCGATCAGGTTCGGACTGTCGGCCGGCACGCGGAAGGTGCCGACGGCAACGACCGGTTTGCCCTTCGGATTAAGCCACGACAATTCATAGGCATTCCACAAATCTTCGCCGACAAAGGGCAGGGCGTCATCGGCAATGCCGAGTTCGCCGCGCTTGAGCTGGCGCGGAATAGGGTAGAGCAAGTCGGGCGCGTAGTGGCTCTGGTATTCCGTGGCCTTGCCCAATGGCGAGGCGTTGCTCGGGTCGGTGGCGTTGATCGACGAATTCATGGGGGCTGATTTTACCGCAAGGCCTCAAGGCATCTGCAGTTCGATCAGATGCGGTCCGCCGGCGGTGAGTGCCGCGCGCAGCTCCTTTTGGAAGCCATCCATGGATTGAGCGCGGCCAAAGCCAAGACCGAAGGTCAGTGCCGCATGTTCGAAACTGATTTGCTGCGGGGTACGCCAGCCTCGTTCGAACTCGGCTAGCTGGCGCTGGGGAAGGTAGTCGAAAATGCCGCCCCCGCCGTTGTTGACCACAACGATCACCACATTCCGACCCTGAGCCAGCGCCAGTCCGCCTAGGTCATGCTGGGAGGTCAGATCGCCGAGGAGTGCAACGACGTTGCCATGTACCGCAGCAATCCCCATGGCCGTCGAGATGTTGCCGTCGATACCGCTGGCACCCCGGTTGCCGTAAAAATGGATGGCTTTTTCGCCGCTGCCTGACAGGCTGTCCAGTTGGCGGATGGCCAGCGAATTGCCGATGAAGAACGGCGTAGCATCGGAAACCTCTTCAAGCATGATGCCAATGTGGCCAGCGTCGGCCATCTCCTCGGCTGCAGACTCCTGCTTGGCAAAGACCCGCCGCCAGTCACCTGGCGCGGCGATGAGCGGTTCTGCCAGCAGGGCAGCGCAGAAGTCGGCTGGCTCGACGCGGAACAGATGGGTCAGCCTATGGGCGGGATCGCTCCAGCGAGGCCAAGGCTCGACCAGGGCGTGGATATTCCGGATTCCGTCCAGATAGTTTTGCAGGTTACGGGTAACCGGGAAGTTGCCGAAGCGCAACACCCATTCCGGCTGATGCCGTTCGACGAAGGGTTGATCGGCCAGCCAGTGGTTGTAACGAACGCACAGATGCGTACGGTCATGACCCCCGTAGCGCAGACCAGACAGCGGTTCGGCTAAGACCGGGGCGTTGAGCCGCTCGGCCAGGGCGGCAATGGCATTGCCATTCATGCGACGTGCCGGCATTTCACCGCAGACAATGATGCCGGGACGTCCGTTGATGCGGTTGGCGAAGTCGCGAATATCCTCCCCCGCAAGCAGCAGGGCCGGTCGGGCGACGTTCACTGTTTCGGGTATTCCCGATTCAGTGGCCTCCGTCAATGGAAGCAGTGGCTCACGGAACGGCTGATTGATATGGACCGGGCCGGGTTGGGGCCAGGTCGCCTGCTCATAGGCGCGGGCGGCAAGGCGGTGCAGGTAGGTGGGATCAAATCCGTCATGCGGAGCGCCAAGCGCGTGGCTGGCGCGGACGTGCGGGCCGAAGAGCCCGATCTGGTCCACGGACTGGTTTGCACCACAACCCTGCAGTTCCGGCGGACGATCAGCCGAGATGAGGAGCAGCGGTACGCCGGACTGCTTGGCCTCGATAACGGCCGGCAGCCAGTTGGCCGGCGCCGTTCCCGAGGTGGCGAGCAGCAGTACAGGCTGCCGGCTGGCCTTGGCAATGCCGAGTGCGAAAAAAGCTGCGCTACGCTCGTCCACTGCGACATGGCAGCGCAGCCTCGGCTGGCGCAACATGGCCAGTGCCAGTGGCGTCGAACGCGAGCCGGGGGAAATGACGGCATCGCTGGTGCCCGCCCCAACAAAACCGGCGAGCATGGCCTGCGACCAGCAGTAGTTGAGCGTACCGGTATCGGTCATCGTTTCCGTTGCACATCTGAAAACGTCAAATTGTAGTCGCAGCCTGCCCCCCGGAACCATAGCCGCATGCTATTATTCGCCCCTCGTTGCCGCCCGCCAAAACCGGGCGCCATGATGCGGAGTGGTAGTTCAGTTGGTTAGAATACCGGCCTGTCACGCCGGGGGTCGCGGGTTCGAGTCCCGTCCACTCCGCCAAGCGCCGTCAAGCCCGAAAGCTTCTGCTTTTCGGGCTTTTCTGTTTTCTGGACGGTCGCCCTAGGGTAACACCGGGTTCCCTGCCATTTCCCGCCAGCATAAGCTATGACCGAATAATACAAATAAGCCAAGGTGTTCGGTAATGTCTGAGAGCGGCAGTAATCGTAAGGGTGGCGACTTCTGCAATCTGGAATATTTGCTGGTTAATCTGGGACGAAATCGGGCGGCGGCAGAGCGGCTGATACACCTGTTCCTGGAAGGCGCCCCTGCTCTTTGTGCGAGACTGGAAACGGCGGCGGCACGAGGTGATTTGCCGGCGCTGAAAGACGTCCTCCACGATATTCGAAGCAGTTGCGTCCTGTTCTCCGGTTATCGTTGCCTCGATCAAGCGCGCGAGTTCGAAGAGCTTGTTCGCGAGCAACTGCACGAGGCTCCGAATAGCAAATCAGCCCCCAACTGGCCATCAATGTCCGCCCCGTTGATCCTGTGTATACAGTGCATGGCAACTGAACTGACCAACTTCCTTGGCGGCAAGGGCTGATTCGCTATCCGCTCAGGGACAGTTGACGATGCCCGTGTGAAGAGCAAAGCGGGTTAGGCCGGTGACGTCGTGGACGCCAATTTTTTCCATCAAGCGGCTGCGGTGGAACTCAACTGTTTTTGGACTGATACCCAGTTCGCGGGCAATTTCCTTGGTGGTTCTGCCTGACGCCACGTGGCGGAGAATCTCGGTTTGCCGCATGGTCAATCGAGAAATCCGGCCGGAGTCGGATTCGGCCTCCGAGCGCAAGCTCATTGCGCTGAGCTTTGGCGACATAAAACTTCCCCCGTCGAGCACTGCGGCCAGCGCCTGCTGTAGCTCGGCAAGAACGAAGTCCTTTAGCAAATAGCCATTGACGCCAGCGTTAAGTGCCTGTTCGACAATCTCCTGGCGGTCAATGCTGGATAGCACGAGGATTCTGGTTTCCTGATCGAACTGGCGAACGGTGCGCGCCACTTCGATGCCTGACGGCCCGGGCATGGCAATATCGAGCAGGACAACGTCGGGTTGGTGACTGCGAATCGCAGCAATGGTTTCGTAACCATCAGTGCACTCAGCTGCGATCGAATATCCGGGAAGCGTGTCGAAAATGGCTCGGATACCGGCGCGAATCAGTAATTGGTCGTCCGCGAGAACAATTCGTATCGTTTTCATGGTTATCACAAGGATATTCCAAAGAGCCACAGTCAGGGTTACTAAACGACACAGTCATTTGTGAGTATGGCACTACGACGAACAAAAATGATATGGAGAAAGCCGGTTGGCTTTAGTGAAGGCGTTCCTTCATGGCGCGCTGGGCTTCCCGCTTCGAATCTTTGTCTAGCGCATCGGCGCGTTTGTCGTGCTGCTTCTTGCCTTTGGCCAGTCCGATTTCAAGCTTGATACGGCCGCGCACGAAGTGCAGGTCAATTGGTACAAGGGTATAACCGGCACGCTCAACCTTGCCGATCAGTTTGCCAATTTCGTTGGCGTGCAAAAGCAACTTGCGCGTGCGAACCGGGTCATGCTGGTTGTGTGTGGAGGCCGTCGCGAGCGGACTTATGTGCATCCCGATCAGATAGATCTCGCCGCCCTTGATGATGACGTAGGATTCCTTGATATTCATTCGGCCGGCACGAATGGCCTTGACCTCCCAGCCTTCGAGGACAATGCCTGCTTCGTACTTATCTTCGACAAAATAGTCGTGAAAGGCTTTTTTGTTGACCGTAATGCTCATGCTGCCGGCTGTTCCTTTAAAATCGCGATTCTACAGGAAACAGGAATACCGCCGCTGCATGGCCCTTGTTGAAAAGACCGTCTTGATCGAGCAGTCCGCCGAACGCATGTTCGAACTAGTGGACCGCTGCGAGGATTACCCCGCCTTTCTGCCCTGGTGCAGTCATACCGAGGTGAAGTATCGCGATGCGGCAAAAACAGTCGCAACGCTACACATAAATTACCATTCGGTTAAGTCCAGTTTTACAACGGAAAACGACAAGGAGTTTCCAGAGCTGATGAAAATTCGCCTGGTTGATGGTCCTTTCCGCCATTTAGAGGGTTCATGGCATTTCAAAGTGCTGGCCGAGAATGCCTGCAAGATTGAATTCCAGTTGCGCTACGAGTTTTCCAGCAAATTGTTCGAGAAGGTCATCGGCCCGGTTTTCAGCCATATTGCCAACACGTTTGTCGATGCCTTCGTGCGCCGCGCTGCGCAGGTTTATGGAGTCAGCCATGGCTGAAATGTTGAGTGTCGAAGTTTGCTACGCCTTGTCAAACAAGCAGGAGTTGGTTCGCATCAAAGTAAATCAAGGGGCAACGCTGCAGCAGGCACTTGAGGCTTCCGGGCTACTTGAGAAACACCCCGAAATCGACCTGAAAAAGAACAAATTCGGCATCTGGAACAAGCTTTCCAAGCCGGACTCTGTCTTGCGCAACCTGGATCGCATTGAAATATACCGGCCGCTGATCGCCGACCCCAAGGAGGTTCGCAAGCAGCGAGCCGCTGAAGGCAAGGTCATGAAAAAAGGCGCCGGGGATTCCGACGCCGAGGGCAGGAATTTTCTGGCGCGCTCGATTTCCTGCGCACGCTGAGAGGCATCCATTGCGTTGCGCTCACCGTTGTCGCCAATGGCGTTGATCGGCTGACTCGACTCAAGTACGGCAAGGTTCCGCCGGGCGCGGTCGCAATTTTCGCTTTTTTCCTTTTCGGCGGCCCGTTCCTTGGCCTGCTTTTCTGCCTTTTGCTCGGCCTCCTGCTGCCGTTTTTTGAATTCCAGATTTTTTTCTGCAATGGTTTGGGGGGGCTCGGCAGACTTGGGCGCGTCAGGGTCTTTTTCGGGGATGGCCTCCGAAATCAGCCCTGGCTTCACGCCACCGATAGAACGCCGCCCCTTGACAGTGGCCGGGGGAGGGACGTCGGAAACTACAGTCTGACCGTTGATATCCTTCCATTGATAAGTTTCCGCATGACTGGAATACGATCCCACGGTCAACGGGAAAAACAGGACAAAAATGAAAGCGGATTTCGAGGTCATCTGGGTTTCCTTGGCTTTTCTGTATAATACGATTTTGTGACCTTGGATTAAAGGCTAAAGGCCATGCGACTTGGCCACCCGGCTGACCCGCAACATCACCCTAAACCTGCCTCTGCTTTCCGCTGCCATGGATACCGTGACGGAAGGTCGTCTCGCAATTGCGATGGCGCAGGAAGGCGGCATCGGCATTATCCACAAGAATTTGTCACCCAAGGCCCAAGCCGCCGAGGTGGCCAAGGTCAAGCGTTTCGAATCCGGTATTCTCAAGGATCCGATCACCGTTTCGCCGACCATGACGGTGCGTGATGTGATCGAGATTACCCGCCAATACCGGATTTCCGGTTTGCCGGTGATTGATCGCGCAGGCAAGGTTGTTGGCATCGTTACCAATCGCGACATGCGTTTTGAGACCAATCTCGATCAGCCGGTCAAGGCCATCATGACGCCGCGCAAGCGTCTGGTTACCGTCCGGGAAGGAGCCAGTGTCGAGGATGCAAAAGAGTTGATCCGCAAGCATCGCCTGGAGCGCGTGCTGGTTATCGACGATGAATGGCATATGCGCGGCCTGATCACCGTCAAGGATATCCTGAAGTCGACCGAACATCCGCTCGCCAACAAGGATTCCTCCGGACGCCTGCGCGCTGGTGCGGCGGTTGGCGTTGGTGCCGGAACCGAAGAGCGCGTCGAGTTGCTGGCAGAAGCAGGCGTAGACGTAATCGTCGTGGACACCGCACACGGCCACTCGCAAGGTGTGCTTGACCGTGTCCAGTGGGTGAAAAAGAACTTCCCGCAGATTGAAGTCATTGGCGGCAACATCGCGACTGCCGATGCCGCACGTGCCCTGGTCGACATGGGCGCCGACGGTGTCAAGGTCGGTATCGGTCCCGGCTCCATCTGTACGACGCGCATCGTTGCCGGTGTCGGCGTCCCGCAAATCACCGCCATCCAGAACGTCTCCGATTCACTGAAAGGCACGGGCGTTCCGATGATTGCTGACGGCGGCATTCGCTACTCCGGCGACATCGCCAAGGCGATTGCAGCTGGAGCTGACACGGTGATGCTTGGCGGCCTGTTTGCCGGCACCGAAGAGGCGCCGGGTGAAGTCGAACTGTTCCAGGGGCGTTCCTACAAGTCCTACCGCGGCATGGGGTCGCTGGGTGCCATGCAGGCTGGTTCGTCCGATCGCTATTTCCAGGAAACGACTTCCAATGTCGACAAATTCGTACCAGAAGGTATCGAAGGTCGTGTGCCCTACAAGGGTTCGGTGCTTGCCGTGATCCACCAATTGATGGGTGGCCTGCGTTCGTCGATGGGTTATCTCGGTAGCCCGACCATTGCCCACATGCATGACAATGCCTGTTTCGTCGAAATCACCTCGGCCGGCATCCGCGAGTCTCACGTCCATGACGTTCAGATCACCAAGGAAGCGCCGAATTACCACCTCGACTGATCTTTTCCGTGTTACAGAGGGCGGCTCCTGGAGCCGCCCTTTTTATTCAAGGTTTTGAAAATGGCTCACCAGAAAATCCTCATCCTCGATTTTGGTTCTCAGGTTACCCAGTTGATCGCCCGCCGTGTGCGCGAAGCCAAGGTCTTCTGCGAAATCCATCCTTACGATGTTTCCGACGAATTCATCCGTAACTACGGCGCCCAAGGCATCATTCTGTCCGGTGGTCCGAGTTCGGTGACCGAGGGTGATACACCGCGTGCCCCGGACATTGTGTTCCAGCTAGGCGTCCCAGTACTGGGCATTTGCTACGGCATGCAGACTATGGCCCAGCAACTGGGTGGCAAAGTGATGACGGCCGAGGCAGCAGGCAAAGCTCGTGAATTTGGCTACTCCGAAGTCCGTGCCCACGGCCATACGGCCCTGCTAAATGATATCGCCGACTTCACGACTTCCGAAGGTCACGGCATGCTCAAGGTCTGGATGAGCCATGGTGATTCCGTCATGGAGCTGCCGGCCGGCTTCAAGAAAATGGCATCCACACCGTCCTGCCCGATCGCCGCGATGGCCGATGAGGATCGCAAGTTCTACGCTGTCCAGTTCCATCCGGAAGTGACGCACACCCAGCAGGGGCGCGCCATTCTTGAACGCTTCGTACATGGCATCTGCGGCTGCGGCACCGACTGGGTGATGGGTGATTACATCGCCGAGGCGGTGGCGTCCATTCGCGCCCAGGTCGGAACTGATGACGTGATCCTCGGCTTGTCCGGTGGCGTTGATTCGAGCGTCGCGGCCGCGCTGATCCATCGCGCCATTGGTGACCAGTTGACCTGCGTTTTTGTTGATCATGGCTTGCTGCGTCTGAACGAAGGCGACATGGTCATGGAGATGTTTGCCCGCAATCTTGGCGTCAAGGTTATCCGCGTCGATGCGGTCGACGACTTCATGGGCAAGCTGGCCGGTGTTTCGGACCCTGAGCAGAAGCGCAAGATTATCGGCAAGGAATTTGTCGAGGTTTTCCAGGCTGAATCGAAGAAACTGGTTTCAGCCAAGTGGCTCGCACAGGGCACCATCTATCCTGACGTGATCGAATCGGCAGGCAAGAACAAGAAGGGCGCACACACCATCAAGAGCCACCACAACGTCGGCGGCCTGCCGGAAGACATGCATCTCAAGTTGCTTGAGCCGTTACGCGAACTGTTCAAGGACGAAGTTCGGGAACTCGGCGTGGCACTCGGCCTGCCGCGCGAGATGGTCTATCGCCATCCATTTCCGGGGCCGGGCTTGGGGGTGCGCATTCTTGGCGAGGTCAAGCTGCATTCGGCCCACCTGCTGCAACGGGCCGACGCCATTTTTATCGAAGAATTAAGGTCGACCGTAGCAACCGAGGGCGATGTGGCAGCAGGCGCCTGCACCGCCGCCGATGTTGGCAAAACCTGGTATGACCTCACTAGCCAAGCCTTCGCCGTCTTCCTCCCGGTAAGGAGTGTTGGCGTGATGGGCGATGGTCGCACCTACGAAAACGTGGTTGCACTGCGCGCCGTGGTGACCAGTGATTTCATGACAGCCCACTGGGCGCATCTGCCCTATGAACTGCTTGGTCGTGTTTCAAACCGGATTATTAACGAAGTTCGCGGCCTGAACCGGGTCGTCTACGACGTGAGCGGCAAGCCGCCGGCCACGATCGAGTGGGAATGATCCGGCGTCTGGCACCGGCTGGCATCGAGTGGTACGAAAATACACCCAAACCCGCGTAAATGCGGGATTTTTCGTGAACATAACCGGTACTGGCTGGCAACGTTTGGCATCGCCAAGCATCTATTTTTCATGGCATGATAGATGGCATCGAATGGGTTCATACCATGACACGCCGTCGATACCATGTAGTCTATTTACAAGGTGACATGGTATTAATTTGCAGTAACACAATGATTACATTAAAGTTAATGCAAGAATTTCGGTTTGAATGAGTCATGGTATTTGAGCCGACACAGACTGAATGCCATGCTAACCGATACCAAGCTGCGCAACCTTAAGCCGAAAGACAAGCTCTACAAGGTGAATGACCGTGATGGCCTCTATGTGGCTGTCACGGCCGCCGGCGCGATCTCCTTCCGCTACAACTACTCGATCCACGGTCGGCAGGAGACCATCACCTTCGGCCGCTACGGTGTCGGCGGCATCACCCTGGCGGAAGCCCGCGAGCGGTTGGGCGAGGCCAAGAAGATGGTCGCGGCCGGGAAGTCGCCGGCCAAGGAGAAGGCGCGTGACAAGGCCCGCGTCAAGGACGCGGAGACGTTCGGGGCCTGGGCAGAAAAGTGGCTGCGGGGCTACCAGATGGCCGATTCCACCCGTGACATGCGCCGCTCCATCTACGAGCGCGAGCTGAAACCGAAATTCGGCAATCAGAAGCTGGTGGAGATCACCCACGAGGACTTGCGCGCACTGACCGATGCCATCGTCGAGCGCGGCGCGCCGGCGACGGCCGTGCATGTCCGCGAGGTGGTGCTCCAGGTCTTTCGCTGGGCCATCGAGCGCGGCCAGAAGGTCGAGAACCCGGCCGAGCTGGTGCGCCCGACGACCATCGCCAGGTTCGAGCCGCGCGACCGTGCGCTAACGCCCGACGAGATCGGCCTGATGTACCAGTACATGGAGCGTATCGGCACAGCACCATCCGTCCGGGCCGCGGCCAAGCTGCTGCTGTTGACGATGGTGCGCAAGAGCGAGCTGACCAACGCGACCTGGAGCGAGATCAATTTCAGCGACGCACTTTGGACGATCCCGAAGGAGCGGATGAAGCGGCGCAATCCGCACCTGGTGTTCCTGTCCCGGCAGGCGCTGGACATCTTCATTGCCCTCAAAACCTTCGCTGGCGGATCGGACTACGTGCTGCCGTCACGGTATGACTCGGACTTGCCCATGAGCAGCGCCACGCTCAACCAGGTGCTGACGCTGACATATCGACTGGCGCAGAAGGAAGGGAAGTCGCTCGCCAAGTTCGGGCCACATGACTTGAGGCGCACGGCCAGTACGTTGCTGCATGAGGCTGGCTACAACACGGATTGGATCGAGAAGTGCCTGGCGCACGAGCAGCGAGGCGTCAGGGCCGTCTACAACAAGGCCGAGTACCGTGAGCAGCGCACGGCGATGTTGCAGGACTGGGCGGACATGATCGACGAATGGACACTGAGACGGTCCACGGACTCGACAAGTTGAAGTGAGCCGCTGGAGCGCCAGGGAGGCTGCACCAATATGGACAGGGACTATGTCTATTTAATCGCCTGCAAAGGTGAGACCAAGACCTACGTAAAGATCGGGCTGACCTCAAGCATTCAACGCCGTCTGTCCAATATTCAGACCGGTTGCCCACATCCGATCGCGCACGCCTTCGTTGTGCGTTCTGAGTACCGCGAAGAGGTGAAAGGGCTAGAGAAGCTACTACACAAGCTTCTGGAGCCAGCGCGCCTTCGTGCCGAATGGTATGAGGGAACCACGAGCTTCTTTGAAACGCTTGACGCGGTGCTTTCGAGGATAAACGCTGGCGGCTTTACCTATGAAGACCTTCTGGAGATGCCGGATTTCGTAGGGTTAGAGTTTGAAATCATGATGCATCGACATGATTTCGAATTTCTGAGAGTTCAATTGCCCATTAGGAGGGCGCGCTACCCATTGAAGGACGCTAGAAGCGCATGTGGTGCGGACATTGCGGGCATCCTGTTGAGAGGCGCCTAACACGTCGCCGTTTTGTCAAAGGTGCTTTGCAGGAGAGACGGCACCGCGCGCGTCGCCCGCAATATTATCGATATTGGATGTATTGAGCTTTTTAGCCGCTAAAAATGTCCCGTAGAGCCGCTGGCATTGATGGGCGGGCTGAAGCCAGGACGCATGGCCTGAGCACCTGACGACTTGCGCGCCTCGATCCATTTCTCGACTTCGGCCAAATCCCAGGCGACGTTTCGGCTGGTGAGTGCGATCCGGCGCGGAAACTCCCCGCGCTGCTCCATGTTGAAAATCGTGCGTTCAGACAACGGAATCATTGCCAGCAGCTTCTTGCGGTTGATGAGCGTCTTGCTTGTCGTTGCCTGCATCTCCTGGCCTCTTTCAGTCACTTGCGAACATGTGCCTGATGGTGCCTGGTGAAGTGGGTTGATTTGGTCCAAATGTTGGCGATTATGGTTGACAAGATGGGCATCAAAAAACGAAGTGCCTATTGGGTTTCCTCAGGTCGAATACTTCGGAAATCGATGCCAGTGCTTTAGATACCGCTTGGCGGGTCAGCGGTTTTTGTCCATGGCCTTGCAACTTGCTTGCGATCACTGATTGATTGAACCCGGAATGTAGAAGAACCAGCATTTTTTTCTTGGTGTCCGACAGCTTTTTGTCCACCATCAACCGGGCCAGATTGCGCAGGGCTGCTTTGTCTGCCGGCTGCACTCCCTTGTGCAGCAAGTAGCGGTAGTAATAGCTATCTACCAGCGGATCTCCTGACGCCGCTGCCTGTGGTGAGGATGGCCTGGCGCATTGGCGGCTGAGCCTCGCCACCTCGACTTCAAACTGGCTGAGCGACCGCTTCGCTTGTCTGTATACAGGGTTCCACTCGCCATTCGGGAGTTTGGGGCGATGCCTGTTGCAATACTGATGGCTGAGTTCAAGCTTCTTGCGGTTTTCAAGCTCCACATCATTGACCTTCTCTTCGGCGACGTTGGCCATGAAGGCTGAAAACTCCGAAAGATTTCCGCAGAAATCGCAAAAGCCGTGTTTGCGTTCTGCATTGAGACTGACGCCCCTGACGGCAGTCGAGGTTTTTGGACGCTTTCGGCCGCAGTCACTAACCAAGTCGATTAATGATTCGAACGCGGCAACAAAGCGTTGATCTCTGGCTGTTTGCTTGTCTTCGGTCTTGATGAACTGGCGTAGCAACTGCCGTTGCACACGAACCATCGCATCAAACCCGACAAGCCGAATGATTGCGCTGAAGCCGATTCCTGTTCCCGCGCCGGGGACGTAACCAGAATAACGTGCCGGTAGAGTTGCCAAGTACGCGCTCACGGCGGGGTCGACCACTTCGTGGATCAGTCGCCAGATGGGGTAGCGTCTCGAGGATATGGAGTATGGCTTCCAGCGTTCACGAAAGTCTCTGATGGCCTGAGAAACGCCAGGGGCGCACCCTTGCCAGATGGCAATGTAGTAAGGGCCAAGGCGTTTTTGCGCGTCTTCTTCACTTTCCATGTCAACCATTATCGACAACAAATAGGCTCCCATCAAGCATGGCGCTGCGTAACCTTCGTTGCAATTCAGTTGATAACGGAGGTTTACGCAATGACGATAGAAGACACGCTGTTGCAACGCTTCGGCCCGCTGCTGAGCATGGCTCAGCTCGCCACGGTCCTGGATCGTTCGCCTGATGGATTGCGGATCAGCTTGCGTGCGACGAACCAATGGACGCGGCGGATCAACAAGGCCCGTTTGAAGATCGGCCGGCGGGTCTACTTCCGAACCTCGCAGATCGCCGACGTTTTGAGCGACGAATCCCTGTACGAAACGGGGAACTGAGGAATGGCGATTGATGTACTGGCGGCGTTCGAGCAAGAGCCGCCGGTCCTGGATTTCATATGGCCCGGCTTCCTTGCAGGGACTGTCGGCGCGCTCGTCGCTCCAGGAGCCACGGGTAAGAGCTTCTGGGCGTTGGAAGCGGCTATGAGCATCGCGTGCAGTGTCGCTGGCGGCGACCTCGTGGGTCTTGCCCCCGCACACGCCGGGCGCGTGGTCTATCTAGCCGGGGAAGATCCACCGCCTGCGCTTGTGCGGCGCATTCACGCCATAGGCCAGCATCTTGGGCACACAGCCCGCCAAGCGATTGCGGAGAACCTCGCGCTTGAGTCGATCATGGGCAAGCGCCTGAACATCATGGACGATGCGCACTTGCGCCGCGTCGTTGAGTACAGCGCCGGGGCGCGGCTGATCGTGCTGGACACGCTAAGCCGCATTCACGCCCTCGATGAGAACAGCAACGGAAACATGGCTCAGCTCGTGGCCGTGCTGGAGCACGTTGCAGCCACCACGGGCGCATCCGTGCTCTACCTGCACCATGTCAGCAAGGGAAGCGCCCGCGAAGGTCAGACCGACCAGCAGCAGGCCGCGCGTGGCGCGTCCGCACTGATCGACAACGCCAGGTGGTGTGGCTACGTCGCCCGCATGACCGAGGACGAGGCAAAGCGCCTTAGCGACCGCACCCATGACCGGCAGCCCATCGGCAACGAACGTCGCAGCTACTTTGTGCGTTTCGGCGTCAGCAAGCAGAACTACGACGCTACGCAACTTGATCGCTGGTACTTGCGGCACGCGGGCGGTGTTCTGGTGCCGGTGGACCTGCATGAGGTCAGCCGGGCCGAAGAAAGCGGACGTGATGGCCGGAGGCGCGGCGATGGCTTTTGACCTCACCCATGCCAGGCACGACCCAATGCACTGCTTGGTCCCCGGCTTGTTCCGCAGCCTCAAGCGCGGTGAGCGGAAGAAGCTCAAGCTCGATGTGACGTATCACTACGCCGAGAATGAACAAGCGCGGTTCGTCGGCTTCGAGCCTCTTGGCGCTGATGACATGCGGCTGCTGCAAGGTCTTGTGGCTCTTGGAGGACCGAGGGGCATCATCCTGACGCCAGAGCCAACAGCGGACTTGCCGAAGCAACTCCGTCTATTCCTTGAGCCGAAGTTCGACGCGGTAGGGCAGGATGCGCTGGTCGTGCGTGAGAGCATGACAAGCCTGCTAGCCGAAATCGGCTTGACCGATGGCGGCGACAATATCAGGGCGATCAAGGCGAGTTTGCTGCGCATGGCAAACGTGACGGTGGTAGTCACCAAGGGGAGTAGGCAAAGGTCTTTTCACTTGATGAGCTACGCCTTCGACGAGGAGGACGGACGGTTATTCGTCGCGCTGAACCCACAGATCGCGGAGGCGATTCTTGGGCGGCGTCCGTATACCCGCATTGAGATGGCCGAAGTGCGGGCGCTACAAACCGACCCGGCCCGCCTGATTCATCAGCGGCTATGCGGCTGGATCGATCCCGGCAAAGCCGGGCGCGTGGAACTGGATACTCTTTCCGGTTACGTCTGGCCGGACGAGGCGAACGCCGAGGCCATGAAGAAGCGCCGCCAGAAGGCCCGCAAGGCTCTGGCCGAGCTTGCCGCCGTGGGCTGGGAGGTCTGCGAGTATGCGGCAGGGAAGTGGGAAATTGGCAGGCCGAAGCCCGTAGTAACGTTCCCCAAGCTCCGTAGCAATGTTCCCCTTCACCCGTAGCAACGTTCCCCACCTTCAACCGGAAAACACAGCAACGGCGGGGGCTTGCGGCTAGTTCGCAAGTTTCATCCATGATCTTCCAAGATCATCCACTAGGCGCGGCACTTTCCGCCGCCCTTTAGGGCGACGCCAAGGCCTTGCCGATGGTCGGCCTTCGGCCGTTGGGTTGTACGCCAGAAGGGTTGTTGCCTCCGGCCGCAACATGCCACAACATCAACGCCATAAGACTTTGAGGACTGAAAGCAATCGGCCAAATGCTGCCACTGGCCAATGACCGCAATGTGGATAATTGCTTTTGCGGTTTTATAAGTTATCCCGCTACGCTCGGCTACGTTGAGGAGCCTCGCGGAGGAATGACGCCCGTCATGGTTATGTGGGTCTCCTCAAATTCATCGGCGGCCCTATCAAAGATCAACTTGGCTTCGAAGAAAATGCGCTGAATCGCTTCCATGTTCGTTTGGCCGTCGTCCCCAGCTTCCGCATTTATGAAATGCGCGTCAAACGATGGGATGTTGGCCACATACACGGGTGTGGGAGCGGAGACAGTCCAGATGACAGTCCTCAGTTCAAACTCACACATGAACAGGATGCCGGCCTCTTCGATGCGTGTGTTTGAGATCACACTGAGGTCTTCGATCCCTTCAAAGTCCTCTACCTTGAAGCTGCTGATCGATTCAAGGCATTCATCAGGAACTCCATTGCTCCGAAGGAACCTGCAGGCTGTCTTTACAGGCACGCTAGACAAGTAGTCGATCGCTGCCTGAGATAGGGCTTCATCTATGTCGTGCGAGTGGTCATCCATGAACGTCTCGAGCTGCTCGTCGTCAAGCGCGATGTTCGTGGGGCGAATGCGCGCGGGTCCAACCGCGTCGACGAACTGCTTCATTTCCTCAGCAGTCATGGTCATGACCACGTCGCCGCGGCGAGATCTCTTTACATTCCCCTTCAGCTTGACAAGCCCTAGATCCCGTGTAGACAACAGCGTGACCTTCCCTCTCTGTAGCCACGGCGCTGTGAGATTGATCGAGTGTCTCATGACATCCCAGATCAATGTAACGTAACTCGGCCCTCCGTCGAACGAGGAGGAAACTACACCGATCACATATCCATCATCGTTGGCGACAGGGCCGCCGCTCATTCCGCCGAAGGTATCCATGGCGACCTCGATACAGGCTGCGGGCATGCGTTCTCCTCGTCCGTCCGGGAACACGGCCGTGACTAGGCCCGACGAAACCAAAGGAGTAAGGCGAGATGTCTTTGCCTCGAAGTCGTGATGTCGGTAGCCAAAGGCCCACAGTCGATCTCCAACGAGGGGAAGGGCGACCTGGAGCGGCGCCAGTGTGAGCTCGCGATCCACGTGAGCTTCAGAATTAAGTGTGCAACTTACCAGCGTAATGTCGGAGTTCGTTCTTCGATGCGCGTCGAACTCGCTCAACCCGGAACTGGTTACGCTCGAATGCCCTAACCAAGCTCGTGCTCTGCCAGGAAGGAAGGTCATGAAGAGAGGCGGAGAGCCTGTGGCTGCAATTTCTTCCAGAACGTGGGTGGCTGTGAGTAGGAGACCAGGCCCGATCATTACGCCGCTCCCGATAGGTTCGAACCCTTCATCCGTAGAGCGAATCACTGCTACGAGAGAGTCGCCTGCCTGATGCAAGGAATCCATAGGGCCGATGCCGTCGTCGGGGCTGAACTTCGCCGTCTGCCACGACCGTTTTAGTTTCCAAAGGTCGTCGTTAGCATTCGTAATAAGTGCTTGGTGCTCCTGTGTCATACACCGGATTTTCTCATCATGAGCGGCGAAAGGTTGTTAGGACTTCATTTCGAAAGCCAGCCGAGTACGGAGGAGGGTGCAGACTGGCGAGATCGCTGCAAAATAGGCCGTCGGAAAAAAGTTGATGGCGACCGCGGCATTCCGGCCGTTTTAACAAGCTGACTTAAGCCGTAAATATCCGCTCTCAGGCTATGAATCTTGGTTGCTGAATGGGGGCTTGGGGTCGAGCCGCTCAAGGTCACGCGAATTACAAGCCAACTGACTGGGGTTTGGCTGATGGATTTCGCGCTTCCGCCCCTCATCAGTCAATAGGGCGCCGTTTTAGCGGCTAAAATTGTTCTTCCTTGGCGTTCAACTGATCCAGCCGAGTTTCGTTTCCAGCACATCCCAACGCTGATCGGCGGGAATGCCGGCAAGGGGATTGCTGGCGATGGCCGCGAGGTTGGCCCGCACGTCATCGAGGACCGCAATCCGGCGCAATGCCGCCTGCACATTTTCGTCATCGACGCAGCGCCGGACGCAGCGACACGTTCCTGCGCCACCCAATCCGAGCAGATCATGATGCAGCCGATGCAGGGCTACTGCCTTCGCCAAGTGTTGCAGGGTGAGGGGGGCACCGTAGCTCTCGGCCAAGAGCAAATCGGCCTCGAACTCGGCAAGGGCAACATCAAAGGATTGCCAAGCGTTCAAATCGTCGGCAACGACCACGCGCGATTCTTCCAAGGTGCCCCACATTGCCCGCCATAGGTTGGCCGGTCCATCCTGGTGGAGCTGGGGCGCGTCGGGGAACAGCTCCGACAGCGACGCCAAAGCGCGGGTGGACAACGGCTGCTTGCCACTGAAAACAGGCCGCCATTTCTTTGACTCCTGAGTGTTCGAGGTCCCCTGCATCAATCCATCGTAGCGACCGGCAAACCCATAAACCGAGGTTTCCCCGATACGGTCGCGCAGCATGTGCACCAGCGCCTTGCTGCGTGTGATTTCTCGTTTACGTTCCGCTGTTGTCTTCATGGCTCGCTAGGGCATGTTGTCCGGGTAAAAAATTCTTCTCTGATTTACCTGTCATTCTGCATTAGCACAGCGAAAAATTCACCTCAGTAAGCACTATTTAAATGCTATTGAGGTGAAACTGAAGTGAGTTCGACTCTCCGTTTCTTGCTGCAAAAGTACGGCCCGACGCTGACCCTTGATGAGTTGGCCGAGGCCCTGAAGCGCAAACCTGGTGGCGTTCGAGCAGCTTTGTCGATGCGCTCCGAGGCGTGGGCCATTGAGCTGAACAACCGCAAGGTCTACGTCGGCCGCCGTGTTCATTTTCCCGCTGAAGCTGTTGCTGATCTCTTGGTTGGCGAGAAGAGGCCGGGCGAATGAGTACGTTCCTCGAAGAGCTGGCAAAGTGGGCAAGGGGAGCGAGCCAGACCACCAAACCAAGGCGCAAGGAAACCTTGGCGGCTTTCCTGGCTGTGCGCGAGGACGTGAAGGAGGCCATTGCTGCCGGCTATGCCCTCAAGACCATTTGGGAGCACATGCACGAAACCGGCCGGGTGTCGTTCCGCTACGAGACCTTCCTTCGGCATGTTCGGCGGCACATCACGAATGCGCCGTCAGAGCGTCCCAAGTTGCCCGGCCCAGTGAAGTCGGAGGTACAGGCCAGGGGAATCGACGAGTCCAAATCGAAGGAGATTCCTGAACCGAAGAAGAGTGGGGTCCCGTCGGTGGGGCGATTCAACTTCGATCCGACGCCCAATAAAGAGGAACTGCTGTGATTGCCGCGCTCACTCGCTGCAACCGCGTGTCTGTTGCGCTGCTGATGCGCTACCGGAACGCCTCAACTGCACCGCTTTCTGCCGTTTCCTGCCGTTACTGCCGTGTTGGCGCTCTGTTGCATTTCGATAGCGCGCGCGCTGCGAAAGAATTGCTGTTTCATCCGCGTGAAAGTGGCCTCCGAAGTGCGGGCAGGATGTGTGAAGTAGGCCCACCCGCAAGCGGGCGTTCCTTCTTCACTGTCCCTTATTCGCGCCGTAGGCGCTCAACGGGAATCCTGCCCTGCGGGGCCGGTGGCTGCTGCCGCGAGTGGGGTACGCCATGAGCGAAACGCTACCCACGCGCAAGGACTGCTCGCCACTCAAAGTGTATTGCCGCCCTGACGAACGCGAGCGCATCGAGGCCAATGCCAGGGATGCCGGCATGAGCGTCGCCCGTTTCCTGCGCGAGGTGGGCCAGGGCTACCGCGTGCGTGGCATCGTGGACTTCGAGCAAGTCCGCGAGCTGGCGCGGATCAATGGCGATCTTGGCCGCCTGGGCGGCCTCCTGAAGCTGTGGCTCACCGATGACGTGCGCACCGCCAGGTTTGGCGAGGCGACCGTTCGGGCGCTGCTGGAGCGCATCGAAACAACCCAAGACCAGATGGCCGGAGTTATGCGGGCAATCGTTCGCCCCAAGGCCGAGGACTGAATTTTTTAGCCGCTAAAACCGAAAGGAGATCGACATGAAAAAAACCAACGTAGCCGCGATCGTCGCCCTGATGCTTACCCTTGCCGGCGGCGCTTCCATGCCGGCGCACGCGGGTATCCCCGTTATCGACGCGGGGAACCTGACGCAAAACATCATGACGGCAATCGAAGAGGTTGCCCAAACCGCCAAGCAGATCGAGCAGTACCAGACCCAATTGCAGCAGTACGAAAACATGCTGCAAAACACGGCCGCGCCGGCGGCCTACATCTGGGATCAGGCGCAGTCGACCATCAACGGCCTGATGAATGCGACGAACACCCTGAACTACTACAGGAACCAGCTCGGCAGCATCGACGCCTACCTGGGCAAGTTCCAGGACGTCGCCTACTACAAGTCGTCGCCGTGCTTCTCGGCCACCGGCTGCACGGCCGCCGAGTGGGCGGCCATGAAGCAAAACCAGGCGCTGGCCTCGGAGTCGCAGAAGAAGGCCAATGACGCGCTGTTCAAGGGCCTGAATCAGCAGCAAGACAACCTGCAAGCGGACGCGGCGACGCTGCAACGCTTGCAGTCGTCGGCCCAGGGCGCGAGCGGCCAAATGCAAGCCCTCGGCTACGCCAACCAGCTCGCCAGCAACCAGGCGAACCAGCTCTTGCAGATTCGTGCCCTGCTGATCGCGCAGCAAAACGCGGTCGCCTCCAAGATGCAGGCCGACGCTGACCGCGAGGCGCGGCAGCAGGCGGCCGGAGAAGCAATGTTCGGCATGGGCGGGCCGACTGATCGCAGCAAGGCCAAGGGGTACTGACATGAAAAATATGATTCGTGCCGTTGCCCTGGTCGCTCTGATGTCCGCCGTGCTCGCAGGGTGCGGTAAGTCCGAGGACGAGGCGCTGAACAAGAGGACACCGGAACAGCAGCAGAAGGCGAACAAGCTCTATGACATGGGCGGGCCGACTGATCGCCAGAAGAGCAAGGGGTACTGACCATGAGATCCACTTTACTGCGTTTGATGGTCATGCTGTCGGTGTTGCTGATGTCTCACACAGCGTCGGCAGCAATAGACAAGAGTGGCGTGCTCGACACGGTTGCGGATCGCTTCCTGATGGAAAGCGCGACGTGGGGCACGACGATCACCGGCTATGCCTCCTGGCTATTTTGGACCTTGATTCTCATTTCGATGGTATGGACATTCGGGATGATGGCCTTGCGCAAGGCCGACATCGGCGAGTTCTTTGCTGAGTTCATCCGCTTCACGATGTTTACCGGGTTCTTCTGGTGGCTGCTTGAGAATGGCCCGCACTTCGCAATTGACATCATCAACTCGTTGCGCGACATCGGGGCCGCTGCCGGTGCTACGAGGACGCTGACACCGTCCGCGCCGATAGACATTGCCTTTGACATCATTGGCAAGGCGGCCGACAACTACAGCGTTCTGAGCCCGATCGACAATCTGGCGATATTCTTCACGACCCTCGCCATTTTGGCGTGCATGGGCGTCGTTGCCGCGAATGTGCTGCTAGCACTCGTTACCGCGTGGGTGATGGCCTATGCCGGCATCTTTGTATTGGGCTTTGGCGGCTCGCGCTGGACTTCGGATATCGCCATCAACTACTTCCGGGCAGTCGTTGGCGTCGCCCTCAAACTAATGACGATGACTTTGCTGATCGGCGTTGCCGTGTCGGTGATGGACGGTTTCTATACCGGCTTGCAACAGGGGACACCGATGCGCGAGCTGTTAGTGATCTTTGTTGTCTCGCTTGTCCTGGTCGTTCTCATCCATTCGATCCCCAACGTCATTGCAGGGTTGATTCCTGGTGGCGGTCATGCGGCCAGCTCCGGCAGCTCGTTCAGTGCGGGTGCTATCGCCGGCGCAGCAGTTGGCGCTGGCGCTGCTATTGCTTCCGGTGGTGCGGCACTGGCCGCCGCCGGCGCGTCAGCAGCGGGTGGGGCTCAGGCTCTGATGGCAGCGGTACGGGCCGGCCAGGCGAATGTTTCTGCCGGCGCTGATGGCGTATCAAGCCTTATGAGCGCAATGCGCGGCGCGAACAGCGAGGCGGCTGGGTCATTCTCTGACGCGGCCGGCTTTTCGGGTGGCGGCGGCGACAGCGGCACCGGCACCGGCAACACCCCCTTCGCTCAGGCGGCCGGTTTTGGTAGCAGCGCAACCGAGTCCGGCCCCAGCGCCGGCGGCAACTCCAAGGGTGGCAACTTCAAAGCGGCGAACTCGGGCAGTGGGCAACCGTCGAGCGGTGAAGGCAAATCGGGCGGTCTCGTGGCCTCTGCTGCGAATGCCGGAAAGGTGGCTGTCGAAGCGGGGTCGATCTTGGCCCAGCAAGCGGCAAACAGCATGGTGGACGCCGCGAAGGATCGGATCGGGCAGACCGCCGGTGGTCGGCTTGCCATAGCGATCAAGGCAAACCAAGCGGCCGGTGAATCCGCGATGCCGGCCTTTGAGGGTAACAGTCTGGCAGCCGGTTCCACCGATGCCGATGCTCAATCCGAAGTAGCCGCATTCGCCAACCGCGATAGTGGCAAGGAGGTGTGACGATGACGACCAAGCGTGCGCGCGATTTCTTTGCCTGCCTGGATGGACAGGACACCGGGGCCGACCAGGCGCAAGCGGTGCGGTTTGAGCCGGTCGGGGATCAAGCGACCGAGCTAGATGCAGCGGCGGAGGTCGCAGCATTCATTGAGCGGCCCGACACTGATATCGAGGCGTCCCCAACCATCGCCGGCGGTACGCGCAATTCCGAATGCTGCGGCAGCCTCACGAGGGCTACGCCGTTTTCAGACGCGGCGGGCTTCTACGAAGGCCGGCCGACACTTCCACATCCCACCTGCTAGAGAGGTGAATTATGGCAACCATAGATGCTACCCAAACGATGTTGAGTGCGGAAATGATCCGCGAACGTATGACCGACTACGCCGCCGTGCTGAACGATGTTGTGACCGTTCTGTACGCTCCAAGGCAGCGCTTGTCATCTGCTGATCGCCGCGCGATTACCAGGTTGCTCAATGCCATGACGGATGTGAACACCATGGTGCTTTATCACTTCAACTGCCGGCGTCTCCCAACCGAGAATCTGGTAGAGCTTCATTCGAAGGTTGCCCGCCTCGCGCCCCAAATTCGAAGGGCTTGAACCCCGGGCGGCCAGCGAGCCGCCCAATCAATTTTAGCGGCTAAAACAACGACCCATGATCGCCAAGCACGTTTCCATGCGCTCGCTCGGCAAGAGTGACTTCGCCGGCCTGGCGAACTACATCACCGACGCGCAGAGCAAAGACCATCGGCTGGGACAGGTGTTGCTCACGAACTGCGCGGCCGCGACCCTGCCGGCGGCAATCGAGGAGGTGCTTGCAACCCAGCACATCAACACTCGAGCGAGGAGCGACAAGACCTATCACCTGATTGTCAGTTTTCGTGCCGGCGAGCAGCCCAGCGCCGATACCCTCAAGGCCATCGAAGAGCGGATTTGTGCCGGGCTGGGCTACGGCGAGCATCAGCGCGTCAGCGCCGTGCACAACGACACCGACAACCTGCACGTCCACATCGCCATTAACAAGATTCACCCGACCCGCCACACTATCCACGAACCCTATTACCCGCATCGGACGCTGGCCGAGCTGTGCGAAGTCCTGGAACGCGACTACAACCTGGAGCGAGACAACCACATCCCGAACCAGCGAGGGGCGGCGGCCAGGGCGGCCGACATGGAGCGGCATGCCGGCGTGGAAAGCCTGGTCGGCTGGATCAAGCGCGAGTGCCTGGAAGAAATCCGGGGGGCGACGAGCTGGGCCGAGTTGCACCACTTCATGCGAGACAACGGCCTGGAACTGCGCACCCGTGGCAATGGGCTGGTCATCGAGGCAGGCGACGGCACCTCGGTCAAGGCCAGCACCTTGGCCCGCGAGCTGTCCAAGTCGGCGCTCGAAGCGCGGCTAGGCGGCTTTGAGGCCGCGCCCGAGCGCAGGGAGGCGCAGGCGAAGCGTAGCTACCGGAAAGATCCCGTACGCCTGCGGATCGACACGACCGAGCTTTACGCCAGATACAAGGATGAACAGAAGAGCTGGACGGTGGCTAGGGCCGAGGCGCTGGTCCAGGCCAAGCGGCAGAAGGATCGGGCAATCGAAAACGCCAAGAAGCAAGCGGCTGCGAAACGGGCGGCAATCAAGCTGACCGATGGCCGGCTAACCAAGAAGTTGCTGTATGCCCAGGTCCGTGCCTCGCTGGGGGCCGACCTGGCAGCTATCCGCAAGCACTACGACCAGGAGCGGGCCCAGCACTACCAGAGCTTCCAGCGGCAGCCGTGGGCCGACTGGCTTAAGCAACAGGCCACCCAAGGCAACGCCGAGGCGCTGGCCGCCTTGCGCGCCAGGGACGCAGCCCAGGGCCTCAAGGGCAACACCATCGAGGGGCAGGGCCAGCCGCGACCGGGAGGCGCGCCAACTATCGACAACATCACCAAGAAGGGCACGATTATCTATCGCGCAGGCCGGTCGGCTGTCCGGGACGATGGCGACCGCCTGCAAGTCTCCCGCGAGGCTGACCGCGACGGGGTACAGGCCGCGCTGCGCATGGCGATGGAGAAGTACGGCGAGCGCATCACCGTCACCGGCTCGCCTGAGTTCAAGGCTCAAATCATCCGGGTGGCTGCCGATGCCCAGCTTCAGATTACCTTCACCGATCCAGGCCTGGAGCGCCGCCGCCGGGCGCTGATACAGCAAGCCGGCCAGGCCAGCACCAGGCCCATCGCAATTCGCTCTGGCGTCCCTCCTGTCGGCCGGAAACCTCCGCCACATCGCCGTCATGGCCTGCGGACTCTCGGCCAGCTCGACGTGCTGGGCATCGAGGGTAGCGAGACGATGCGGCCGTCGCAAACTACTACGCCAAAGCAGACCGTGGCTGTCAGCGAGCAGGAGCGCCGGCGGGCGAAGTTGCAGTTGGAGATGGACGCCAAGAAGGCGAAGCATCGAGACAGGGGGAAGTCACGATGATGAATTCATCGGACAGGCGTGTAGCGTGTTGTATGTTGTACGCTACAACTTACAACACGCTACACGGGCCATGCCCTTTTTAGCCGCTAAAAAATGCTGAAGACTGAGAGACCTGCCTATCGGCTTCTGAACCTCTCCGAATTGGATGCCTTGCGCCTGGACATGTTAGAGGCATCTAAGTGGATGCGTGCTGAATTGCGCCGCCGACGCGCTATGGAAGAGCAGGGTGGTGGCGATGCGAAGCGCCCGAAACCACTTGTCGGTGTCGTGCATCTGGACAAGTGTAGGTGACTTGATTCGTGAGGGCTGATCTGCCGCCGCCTCAGTTGGGATTGTCGGTGCCCGCAGGTTGGAAAGGCGCTGTGCGCCCCTCATCAGTCAAAACTGCCCCTCAAGAATCAAACGGCACCGGCGGCCATCTCCGCTTGCTGAAGATTGGCACGCTCCATCAATCCGCATGCTTGCTGAAGATCGGCGTTTCTGACGATGTAGCCCCTAATTTCGGGGCGGCCATCGCGCTGACGATGGTTGGTGACGGCTCTTTCAACTCTACTGAGGTATGCCGCGACTTGACTCTTGGGGGGCGAGGGGGGCGGCAACTACCAGGGAACGTTGTCCAGAAAACGGTCGTCTTTCGGGCGGTTACGCGCTCTTCAACGAGAATGAGCAGAAAATGACAAGGAGAAGGTGAATATGCCGATCAGGGATCCCGTCGAAGAAATCAAAAGTACGAAAGTCTTTTCGTACCTTGCGTCGCAGAACCCAGAGTATGCCGATCGCGCCGTCCGTTTCGTAGAAGCGATAGCACCCATTCTCGCGACGACAGTGCAACATTTCCCGCTGTACACCCGTCACGACGCGCACCATGGATTCCAAGTCGTGCGCCGCCTGCAAGATGTGTTGCACGATGGTTGCTTCGATTCAGGATCGGACAAAGCGCTGGGGGCGCCAGAGTTATTTCTCCTTATTGCAGCTGCCTATGCCCATGATCTGGGAATGACAGTTTTCCCAGGTGAGGCGCCCGATCTCAAGTCAAAGCTGGACCTGCCTGTCGACGATTGGGAAACCAGTGTCACGCTGACCAATTACCTGCGTCGCGAACATTCCAAGCGAGGGGGGGCGTACATCCATCGGAACGCATCGGTCTTCGGAGTTCCCGAGAATCTGGTGGCACCACTTGATTGGATCATGAAGTCGCACAACCTCAGTGTTTCGGAACTGGAAGCGAATCTTCGGATACCGTTCGCGGCGGATGATCGCGTATTGGATGTTCGCCAGCTTGCGGCGATCTTGTGTACGGCTGACGCCATCGAATTCAGCGACACACGCGTGTTGGACGGCGTGGTCGAGATAGCACGACAGACCGGTGGTGGCGCAGCAGCGATCTCCTACCGGGAAAACAGGAAGCACGATTGCATCCGCGACAGCTTGGCTGTGACTGGTGATGGCCAGGTGGTTGTCAGTGGCACGTTCGATGATGGCGAGGTGCTTGCACTTGCCCACCGGACGTTTGATGAAATGGAAGGCTGGATACGCGGATACTGCGACATTGATCGGCAGTCAAAAACTCCGCGGTTGAAGATTCGACCCGAACCGTTTCTACGAAGACTGGATCTGCCAGGTGCGACCTTTGAACGCCTGGGTGTCAGGATGAGCAAGCGGGCAGTCATAGATTTGGTGGCGTCGAACGCTGTCTGGAGAGGCTCAACCGGTGCGCCGATCCGAGAGTTGGTTCAGAACGCGGTCGAGGCATGTCGATTCCGATCGCACCATTCCAGCCCCGCCGACGAATACCAGCCACAGGTGAGAATCGAATTTGACCGGGCAGGGCACACCATCACCGTATCCGACAACGGTTGCGGAATGTCGCTTCGTACCATCCTGAATCACTTCTTGAGCGTGGCGAGCAGCCGGGCGAAGGAGCCGGCCTACGCGACGAAGAATTACGCCCCGATCGCCCGATTCGGAACTGGTTTCTGGTCGGTGTTCACGGTGGCCACGACAGCCCATATCAAGTCATTGGCCGTCGAGTCCGGAACCACCGCGCGTACGGGGCTGCAGTTCGATGTTTCTCTCGACGAACTGAAGGACTACACCGTCTTCCGCGATTGCCCAATGTCTCCCGGCACAGCGGTGGCGTTGAGCCTGCGAAACGACATAGTCATCGACGATACATACGAGCAATGTCGCCATCTTTTGATTGCGGCGGCTGTGCCGATCGACTTGGTTCTAGACGGGGAGGTTGAGAAGGTCCCGAGCTCGGTTCCCGACGTCACCCCCGAGATGTTGCTGGGGGCGAAGATGAACGCGATGGAGGAGGACGGGTTGCATACGTTCCAATGGCGCGGTGAGCAGTCCGGAGTCGATGTCGCCTTGGGACTGGTGTTCCGTATCGAAGACCAGAGGCCGACGTTTCGACTAAATGCACATACGTCCGTGATTTCCAGACTCAATCGAGCATCTGGGATGTCCACCACGGCAGTCTGCGGATTCCAGGCCCCATTCAGGCCCTCCGCGACCTGTTTCGACCTATGGAGAGTTGGGACAAGCATCGCCAATGTAAAGTCTCCCCTGGGGATTGAGTACTCGCTCGATCGCGGTCAAGTGCTCGAGTCGGAGCAAAGTGTGAAGATGGGCCGCGCCATTGCGCAGTGCATACATGATGGCTACCGAGCATTCCTGAGAGCGCACGACGCTTACGACCCCGAGTCGATCTGTCGTCTCAATGCAGAGTCCGAACTCGGTGGCGGCAATGTCTTCGATCAGTACACGGACAATCAACTTTCCGTGGCTGCCGATGAATACCCGGATCTGCTCTGCTTCCGGCTGTATGAGGTCGACCCTTCGCGTCGATTCGAACAGGCTGCCGTGCGCCACGTGGATTGGAAGGGGCTCCAACAACTCTCGGGGTCATGCGTCGTCGCCCAGACGACGCTGGATTTGCCTGCGCCCGACGGACTGTTCCGAGGTTTCTACGCGGAGCAGCTTACCGAGATCGCGTATGCCGCGGCAACCATCATCAAGCGACAAGAGCAGATGGCGGAGCCCCTGTACCTGCTCGAAGCGAATCGACGCGCATCCATGCTGTTCGATGCGGACCCGACAAGCACGATCCAGACGATGCTCCTGCGGGACGATCCCGACGGTGCGCCTGTCCATCTGGTTCTCCAACGATGGAGTCTTCAGCGCCTGACGCTTGACTCTGGCAAGCACCAGATCATGGCCAGGGTACAAGGGCGGTGGACTGGCGCTTTGTATTCGCGTGATTTCGAGAGTCATCGCGGTACGCCCTATGCATTTCTTGGCCGCCATCGGGTCCTAATCAGGCAGGGGTCGAAACTGCATGACCATTGCAAAGCGTTGGCCGAGCAAAATCGCTTCGTCAAGCTGGCGGATCTGGTCGACGACCTCCAACTGCATTCCCAAGGTTTCGATCCTGAATCGGTACGCGGCCTAGTCTAGATTAGCTAGGAAGGTAGGCGCCAATGCCGGCAGCAGATTTTTACTAATACCCGCTTTTGCCACCTAGATGAGACCTTTGCGAAACGCAATCGAAGGGTTGCAATCATCCTGGTCAGGGCATTCTGGCCTTGATGCAAGTTTCTGTCGTTGGTGAAATTGTGAGACTGAGCTCCATAAAGCGGTCGACGGTCCGTTCCGATGCTGCTCTTGCTCTCATGCGCCCCTTCTTCTTGGCATGGTATTGTTTATGGCATTAGATAGAAGATAATTTGCAACATGTTGTTATATAGTAAGTTTTTCTGTCTATAGATGATAGAGTGGGAATAAGCGGAAGCGGTCGCAACGCTCAGCGATTATTTCACTAGGCTGCGAATAATAGCGACATCTCTGTCGGCAAGTGATTTGTTGCTTCTGGATTGCGGCCTTCCGATTTTCCGACTTTTTGGGGCTGGGCCTTTGTTGGGTTTCGCCGCCGCGCCCTTGGTATTTTGCAGGTTTGCGCGACTGTCTTTCTCGTGTGCGCCATCAGAAGTTGATGACTGCTCTGGCAATGGAGATAGATTGCTGGCAAGGGTAGTTGTTGCAGCCTTCGACTCGTCTATTACCGCACCTTTTACCCCCTCTGCTTGAGCGTTCGCGTCCTCGACGCGGACTTCAGAACTCGGCTTGACGGCTATTGCGACCGGTATTGTTGATGGCGCCGGTGCGTCGTCAGGCACTTTTGCGTCCAAATTTTGGGCGACAGTCCAGCCGACCAAAGCGATGCTGGCAACCCCCATGGTCAGTGTGATTGCTTTCCATTTACTCGTTGTCCGCTGGTCGGCTACGTTAGTGTTTCCGTAGTTCGGATCTAAGTCTTTCAAAATACTCATGGAGGTGTCGTCAAAGTTTTCGTATTGAATATGCAATTGGCAGTCATGTTTGCACTACAGGCAAAATTATACGATCAACATGAAAAATGTATTAATACAAACTTTAGATCGTATTAGAATAATACGTTGCCATGTCGTTTGTTATGTGGGCACCTTGCTGCATTTGGGAAGCTACAGTGGTTTTTGTTACCGTATTTGCCTATTTCTTTCTGATCGTAGCAGTTGTATCGCTGGTGATCTTTCCCGCATTGCGGGGGCGACTCTATGGCGTGATGGTAAGCGTCTTTCAAGGTGGGGTTACGCGCATCGTTGGTGGTAGCTCTCTGGTTTCAGAAGGAATGTCTTCGGCAGTTCGTTCCTCATCAACCAAGTATTTACACGCCAGGTCGTTTGTTGCGCGAAATCCAATGGTTGTGATTGGGGTCTCTGTCGTTGTTTTGGCGCCTAGTGCTTTGGCATTTATTGTTCACAGACCAGCCATTTTTGACTATTCGGAAATTCGGGTTTCAGAAGATCGACAAATTGCAGTATTGCTGACCGGCGAGCAGCTTGTTCCACCGCTACCGTTCCCTCCGGAAATTTTTGCTACAAAAGAAGTGGAAATGGTCCGGCCGGATGTCATGTATGCCAGCCGTAATTGGGCCTTGCTGCAACCGGATTTCGTCCAGCGCTTGTTGGTTGTTTTCAAGTTGATGAAGGAACGCCACGGTTACGAGATGGTCTTGATCGAGGGTTATCGCAGCCCGGAGCGTCAGAACGATTTGTTCGCACAAGGGGGGCATGTAACTCAAGCCGCTGGAAATTTGAGTTATCACCAGCATGGATTAGCCGCAGATTCGGCATTTTTGCGCAACGGTCAAGTAGTGATTTCAGAGCGTGACCCATGGGCTAGGCGCGGTTATCAACTGTACGGAGAGGTTGCCGAACAGGTCGGTTTTGTTTGGGGGGGGCGTTGGAAGATGCTCGATTTAGGACATGTCGAACTGAGAAAACCAGGCGTATTGGCACGTACGCGTTAGGTCTTCGATAGTGAATATTTTGGGTATCAGGGTAGAAAATGACGAAGCCATTTATCTTGCTGGGCGATAAAACAGACCATGGAGGCGTTGTTGTCTCCGCCTCGGAAACCTCTGATTGCGGCGGCAAAGGAATTGCCCGGGTAGGTGATCAGGTGACTTGTCCGAAAAAAGGTCATGGGAGCGTTACTACGATTGTTACCGGCGACGCGACAGCAATCATTGATGGCCGCCCGGCAGCCAGGCACGGCGACAAGACCGCCTGTGGCGCAATCCTGATCGCTAGCCAGTCATTAACAACAGACTAGGCAACCGAAATTCAAAGATGTGGCCTAGCTTATTCAAGATAGTTGGCGGAAGTCTGGTTGCGGTTGCTCTCCTCTGGGCATTGGTGCTTGGCTGGTGGCAATCCAACGACTACGAGCCAAGTCGTCTCGACTTGGCTCTATATCTTGGTGCTTTACCGTTGGCGATAGTCGGTGGGTATTTTCTTCTCAAGGGATTCATCGAACACCTGAAAGCGCCGCCTGCTGCGGAAGTGCCCAAAGATAAACCGCTTGCCGACCTCGACCCCTTGGCAATTGCTGCAGCAAAAACCTCTGCCGCCGAGCGGTTGTTTTCGATTGATTTGCTCAATGCATTTGTTGTTACTGCCGCCGGGAGTGACAGCGAGTCCATTTTTGCGGCAATTAAAGATGGCGTGCGCCCCCTCCCGAATCCATCTTTTACAGACAGTGATGGGTTTCCGGTTTTTCTTGCTGAAGTCAAAAATCTTGATCACAGCATGATCGCTGAGGAATTTGAAGGCGAGAAACGTGTTGCCGAGTTATTGGAGGCTCGGAACGATGTGAGACGGGCTATCACTTTGCTCGCCAGCGTTGTCGATCAAGCCAGTGAGGTGCTCTCCGGTTATTTGAATCAGCCGCAAAAACAACCCTTGCTCAATGTCTTGTGGCTCATCCCTAGCAACTGGAACGGCCTGGAAGCAGCGGCTCTAAAAACGTGGTTGAAAACGCGCTACTGGTCGGATTTGTCGGAGTCGTGTTTGTCGATCAAGATCGCGCCGGTTAGCCACGAGACCATGGCGTTGAAGCATCTGGACGAAATTATCCTGGATGCCAATCGCGACTCAGCCAGATCAGTCATGACCCTGATCTTGGGAATGATGTCGTCTATCGATGGAAATATCGTAGAAATGCTTGATGCAAACGGGGGGCTTTTTTCTGCCAAACGCCAAGACCAATCTGTTCCTGGCGAAGGTGCAGTGGCCTTGTTGCTGGGGCATGAGGCGGCACTGGGCATTGACGAACGGGGGCAAGCGACCATCCTCAGTCGGGTTGCGCTGGGCGGGCGAGACAAGCCTTTAAGTAGCGGCGGACGCATCCGTGGAAAGACCGTTGAACAATTGATATCCGGTCTACTGGATGTTACTGCCGTTGAGCACTCGGCAATCACTGCGGTTGTGGCTGATACAGACCACCGCGCCGACCATCTGACGGAAATTCTGGATGGCCTCGGCACTGCATTCGCTCATCTGGATCCAATCGAGGACTGCTCTGCGATTGGCACCTCCTGCGGTGCGCTCCCTCCGATCAGTGGATTGGTCGCTCTCGCTTGTGCCCATGCCAAAGCACTGGCCGACGATGCTCACGTCCTGTTAATCAGTAACCAGCACCCGACTGAACGCGCCGTCTTGCTTGTGTCACCGCCGTTAGCCCAGGCATCCACCTTGAATCCCGCTAATACCTGATCAGAAATAATTGCCAATGCTCCAATTACGAAACTACCTAACCGACTCTCGTTTTCTCTCATTTATTGGTATTGCTGCGATTGCCGCTTTCTTTTTTCTCGGGGCGAATACGTTAAAAATTGCGCTGGTTTGGGCGGCGATTGCCAGCGGAATAGTGGTCACGGTGTGGTTGGTCGTTTGGCTGTATAGGAAAAGGAGGGCACGAAAAGCGGGCGAGGATATCGGATCCATGCTCGAACAGCAGGGGGAAAAAGCGCTCAAAAAGGCTGCTCCTGATGCGTCCGCCGAGATTCAGGCTTTGCGCCAGCGGATGCTGGATGCCGTCAAAACAATAAAGACATCAAAGCTTGGTCAGATGTCTGGAGCCGAAGCGCTGTACGAACTGCCCTGGTACATGACTATCGGCAATCCGGCTGCTGGCAAGAGTACAGCGATCGTCAACTCCGGTCTCAAATTCCCGTTCGATGACGGGGGCAACGCGATTATCAAAGGGATTGGCGGGACAAGAAACTGCGATTGGTTTTTCACGACAGAAGGTATCCTGCTCGACACCGCAGGGCGTTATTCGATTCACGAAGAAGATCGTGAGGAATGGCTTGGCTTCCTCAAACTGCTCAAGAAACACCGCCCGCGAGCCCCGATTAACGGCATCATCGTCACCGTAAGCATTGGCGAACTGATCGGTAATGCGCCAGGTTTTGCCATCAGCCTTGCGAAAAGCTTGCGCCAAAGGGTTCAGGAACTGACGGAGAAACTGGAGGTCTTTGCCCCGGTCTACGTGTTGTTTACCAAAGTCGACCTCATTCCCGGGTTTCACGAATTTTTTGTCGATCTCGACTGGAACGAGCGTGATCGAGTCTGGGGCGCAACGATCCCCTACGAGCGGGCCGGTGGGAGTGATCTGATAGCCTTGTTCGACCAGCATTTTGACGAAATGTACGACGGTCTGCGTGCCCTCAGTGTGGCTCAGATTTCTCGTCAGCAAGGTGAGAACACCCCGCCGGGACTATTAACGTTTCCCTCTGAGTTTGCCGCTGTCAAGCCTGCGCTGCGGGCGTTTGTGGCGACGCTGTTCGAGGACAATCCTTTCCAGTTCAAACCGGTTTTTCGGGGCTTTTACGTCACCTCGGCAATTCAGACCAATGAAGTTACCCCGGTCGCCAATGACCGGATCTTGCGCAAATTTGCGCTACAGGGCAGCGGAAACGGTCAGGTACACACGACCTTGAGTCATGGTTATTTTCTCAAGGAACTTTTTTCGAAGGTGATTTTCCCGGACCGGAATCTTGTTCGGCAACACACTACCAGACACAAAGCGCGCCTTCGCCAATTTGCCGTGTTCGGGACGTTGTGCCTTCTTGGTCTCGGCCTGGGGGGCTGGAGTTGGTCGTATTTCAACAACCTTAGCCTGCTCGCCAATGTCGAGCAGGACGTCGCCAAGGCGGTCAAGGTTCAGGAGGGGCGCATCGATCTGCAATCACGCCTGGAGGCTCTTGAAATCATCCAGGACAGGCTGGCGCAATTGGAGAAATTCAACGAGGACCACCCTGTTTCAATTGGCCTCGGTTTATACCAGGGCGGACGAATGGCCGACGTATTGCGTCGAGAGTATTTCGCCGGTATCGGCAACGTCATGCTGGTTCCGGTCAAAGATAACCTTGAGGCATTCCTCTACGAAGTAAATGCGCAAGGCGATCGCTTAAAGGCAAAAGGTGATGACAAAAGCGAGGCAAAACTGACCGGCAGCCAATACAAGGCGGCATCGCCTTCGGATGTCGAGGATGGCTATAACGCCTTGAAAACCTATCTCATGCTTTCCAGTCACGATCATATCGACGTCGGTCACCTCTCGGACCAGATCGCACGTTTCTGGCGATCCTGGCTGGAGTCGAACCGGGGGACCATGCCGCGCGAGCAGATGATCCGTGTTGCGGGACAGATTTTGACCTTCCATCTCGAGCACGCAAATGACCCCGAGTGGCCCACCATTGCGAACAACGTTGTATTGGTCGATGAGGTTCGTGACCGGTTGCGCCAGGTTGTCCGTGGCATGCCGGCTGCCGAGCGAGTGTATGCAGAAATAAAGGCGAGGGCTTCCACCCGCTTTGCGCCGCTGACCGTCGCCAATATCGTCGGCCCGGAAAATTCGCAACTGGTTGCTGGTAGTCATGTGGTGTCCGGTGCTTTTACCGTCGAGGCTTGGCGTGAGTACGTACAAAATGCCATCAAGGATGCGGCAACCAACGAACAGAGCAATGCCGACTGGGTTCTTAAGACGTCGACCAAGGATGACCTGACCCTTGAGGGGAGTCCCGAGCAGATCCAGAAGTCACTCGTCGCCATGTACAAGCGCGACTACGCCGAGGAATGGAAGCAGTTTGTTCAAGGTATCGGCATCACCACTTTCGAGACATTCCCCGAAGCGGTAGCGGCAATGGATCGACTGGGCGACCCCCAGATGTCGCCGGTGGGGACCCTGATCAAGCTTACCTTCGACCAGACAGCCTGGGATAACCCGGCCATGGCCAATCTACACATGGCGCGTGCGCAAAAGGGCTTTGTCGAGTGGTTCAAGCGGTCGGTGTTGCAGATGTCGCCCAGCCGGGTGCAGCTTGATGTCAATGTTTCGGCCAAGGAGGCGGAAATTCCAATGGGGCCTATCGGCAAGGAGTTTGCCGGATTTGGCCGTCTGGTCATTCCGCGCGACAAGGGTGAACCCCTGGTTGATACGTACCTCAAGCAGCTTTCGAAATTGCGTACTCGTCTGAACCAGTTGAAGAACCAAGGAGACCCAGGGCCCGGTGCGCTCAAGTTAATGCGCGAGACGCTGGATGGAGGCAACTCTGAAATGGCGGAAACCTTGCGTTTTGTTGATGAACAGATGTTGACCGGTTTGCCAGACAAGCAGCGAGCCGTTCTTCGTCCTCTGCTCGTGCGTCCGCTGTTGCAGTCATATGCCTCGGTGATCAAGCCCGCCTCAGTTGAACTGAACAAGACCTGGGATGCTCAGGTGTATGAACCGTTCAACCGTAAATTGGCGATCAAGTATCCATTTTCCGGCAAATCGAATATCGAAGCTTCGCCGGTCGAAATCGCTCAAATGTTCGGTCCTGAAGGGGCAATCTCGAAGTTCATGGAAACAACAATGGGCCCGCTGGTGGTCCGTCGTGGCAATACCATTGCACCTCGGACATGGGGGGATCTCGGTCTGGTTCTGCAAGCCGAAACGACGAACGATTTTTCCAATTGGGTCGCTCCGCTTGAGGGAGGTGCGGCCAACGATGCGGGCGCGACGGCGGGTGCTGGCCGAGGCCAGGCTCAGACAGTCTTCATGGTCCGGCCGCAACCGTCACCAGGAACGACCGGTTACGTCATTGAAATTGATGGACAAAAACTGAGCTATCGGAATGGTCTCGTGCAGTGGGTGAACTTTGTTTGGCCTAATCCGAGTAGTACTCCCGGGGCAAAAATCGTCGCGACGACGTTTGAGGGGAAGGTCGTCGAGGTGGTCAATATTCCCGGCCGTTTCGGCCTGGAAAAAATGATCAATGCGGCCAAACGGACACGTCAGGCCGACGAGTCGTTCAGAATGGTTTGGGCGGCCGATGGGGTCGAGATTGGTGTCGATCTGAAGGTGGTCAGTAGTGCGCAGGTTCAGGCCAACGGAGGTGAAAGCGGTAGCAGCCGTCGCGGCCTGGCCGGGGTCGTTCTGCCGGCTAGGGTAGTGGCTGACAGCGTCAGCCGGGATATGGCCACCTCAACCGCCGATGGGGCAGCGGCGGCATCTGGAAGCAGCACCGACAAGTTGGCAGGAGGTGTGCAATGAGCACGGGCCTTTCTTCTGTCGCCACCTGTTTTGGCAAGATTCCTTCCCGCGGCGATTTCGTGAAGGGGGCTGGGCAGCATCAGTTGATCAGCGTGCTTGATCGCTGGGTTTCCCAAGGCATGGAGCGCCTGTCAGATGATCCTCGATGGAAGGCAGCCTACGATGCTGCGGCGCCCGTCGATTTTGCCTTTCTCGGAACACGCAGTCGCCTGTCTGTCGTTGGGCACTTGCGCCCCAGCGTCGATTCGTCCGGGCGTCGTTTTCCGTTTATCGCTGCGGCAACGATTGAACGCGATGACGCACTGATGTTCCGATGCGCCCCGGCCGGGCTTGCTCAGTCCTTTGGTTCGTTGGCGCGTTTGTCCGAAGCTGCCATCGTTGGTACGGAGATCAACGACGTCTTGGATGAATTTGAATCGGTGCGTTGTGCTGAAGATTTTGAACTCGCGACACAAACCGATCCTCTGGGAAACTTTGTACGACGCAATACCTTGAGTTCGCTCGAGGAGTTGTTAGGAAATGCCCAACCCGATGCGGTGCGAAGGATCATTCTGGCCATCGGCCTTTTGATGCGCCCGATTCTCGGGCAGGCCAGCGTTTCCATTGACAAGGAAATCGTTTTGCCGCTACCGGTCGACGAGCGCAACCGGAACCTGGTGGCCGGCTTGTGGTTGTATTTGATAACCGCCTTCTTGCGGCGGACGAATGTAGAATTGCAGGCGATCTTTGAGCGTCGGGCAGAAAATCCAAGAATGATTGTCGGCTTCAACGGGTCGTCTCCGCAAACGCTGATTGCCAGCGTTTTGCCTGAATCGATGAGCGAACGCCTCATCGTCTTGGTCGATCCGGAATGGATAGAGGACCAGGCAGAGCTGGCCAGTGATTACGGTGTGGCCAAGCTATCGTCTTATCTGGCACAACCTGGCATTTCGCTAGAACAGGCGATCAATACTTTCCGCGAAGTTTTCCTCGGCGAATGAACATGATGATCCGCATACTGATTTTGGCAATGTGCTCGGCTTTGCAGCTGGGTTTGGGGGCTGGTTCTGTGCTGGCTCAGGAAAAGACAGGGGAGCAAGGGGAGAGGGCCACGGTGTCCGGCACCGTTCCCGACGAGGCTTCCAAGGTGGCGATTCTTGAGCGGCTCCGCAGCGTCTACGGTGCGGCCAATGTCGTCGACAAGCTGGAGGTCGGTGGTGTGGTTCCGCCACCGAACTGGACGGAGAACATGACCAAGATACTGACCGACAACCTCAAGCAGGTCCATAAGGGGCAAATGCAGGTGAACGGGACACGCATCGCCCTGAAGGGAAATGTCGCCAATGAGGCGCAGCGGCAGCAGGTGGTCAGTCAAATGGCGAGCTCGCTGAACCCGACGTATTCGATCGATAACGCGCTGGTGGCGCCGTCCGGCGAGGCTCAGCACGTTCTGGACAAAACCTTGGCGAATCGGGTTGTCGAATTCGAAAGTGGCTCGGCGAATCTGACCCCGCTCGGCAAGGCCGTCCTTGACGAAATGTATGGTGCCATCAGGCAGATCGGCACGCCGAAAGTCATGCTTGTCGGGCATACAGACAGCCAGGGGGGGCGACCGGGGAATATCGTGCTTAGCCTGGCGCGGGCCAATACGGTACGGACCTACCTCGCGAACAAGGGGATTCCTGCCGAGAACCTGAGTGCCTCGGGTGTCGGCCCTGATCAGCCGGTGGCTTCGAACGATACTGTCGAAGGACGGGCCAGAAATCGGCGAATTGAATTCAAGCTGGTTCAGAAATAAAAAATCCCCGCCTGCGAAGCGGGGATTTTTTTGCCAGGCGAGACGCCTTACTCGTTGCTCGGGGCAACGCCGAGCAACTCCTCGACGCGAAGCAGGGCGCCGTCATCCTTGACCACCGTGCGCAACCATTCATGCAGGGGCATGCAGCCCCACTTGGCCGCCTTTTCGGCTAGGTAGGCCACCGGGCTATGCGGTTCGGTTCGGCGAAAGAAGACTGCGATTTCCTGCAATTGCTGGATCGCCTGCTCGCGAGAGTGTACGGGGGCACCGAAAGATGTTGAGCCCGAAACATGTTCGTTGATGTCGGCGCTGGCTTGGGCGGCTGGCATGGCTGCTTTTCCTGAAGGTTGTGGGCTGGTAGCGGCGGACGGGCCGGCGCGGCGCAGCAAAAATCGCTTCACGTCGTCGAGCGCATCCAACGAAGGTCCGAAAGAGGGGGCATATTCGCCCATCCGCGCATTCAGTATCGTCTGGGCCGAAACCATGGCGACCATCAGGCGCTCGGCCGCTTGCAGCTTGTCATCAAATTGCTTGCGTGGAGTGTCGTTCGCTGCTGCCTCAAAGCGCTCGACCGTAACCGCCGCATGGCGGGCCATTTCTTCAGCCATGCCGGGGTCGCGCTCGAGGTTCTTGGTGGCGACGCGAGCTGACTCAAGGTCGGTTAATGAAAAACTCCCCTTGTTGGAGTTGGTTACGGGGACCTCGCGTATCAGCCGGGCAGTCTGGTTGACCAGCCAGTCAAGGACGCCGACGCGTTGTTCGATATCGCCATCGTCCGGCAAGGGGTGAAGGTGATCCCACTGGCTCTCGCACAATTGCCCCAATAGCGCGTATCCATCGGCCAATCCGGCCAATCCATTGATCTTGCAACGCGCTTCAGTCAACCAGGCAACCAGGCGCAAATCCTTGGCTTTGTTGGCAAGCACCTGTTCACAAATTCTGACAACAGCCGGCCAGTCAGCCTCCTTGATGTCAGTGACCCACTCCCCCTGGGAAATTGTCGGGTCGTCGAAACGCCGCGCTTCCTGAATTTCGTCGAATTCGGACGAAAAAATCAGATCTTCACCGCATGGCCCCGCCGGTGAGGAGAGTGGTTGTACAAGATATGCAATATCCATGATTTAGAAAATAAATGTAAAGTCGGATAGTTTATACGCATAGTCCGTCAATGTGGCTTTGCATGCGCCTGAATCGCCATACGGACCCGACAATTGGGCACGTCATTTCAATTTTGGCCAAAATTTCCGGTTGACCGTAGGATTCTCTCTTTTTCGTGAATCATCTGAAAAGAAGTCAATTCGCCGCCAATACAACAATATGTCGTATCAAATGAAAAAATACTCATCAAACAGTCGGTAAAAGTGTTTCATGCAATATGGGTCATGACTTAAAATTGCATGCTATTTGGATCGCTTTCGGGGGCTGTTCCCGCTTTCTCGGCTTAAGGTCTGTTGAACTACTATGCTCTCTGTATTCCAATCTGACACGCGTCTCTATGAACTGACTTGGCGCGGAGAAGGCGGCCCGGCGATTTCAGTCGAAGCCTGGTGGGGCAGGGAAGTGCTGTCTGAAGGCTTCGAAATTCATGTCGATTTGCTGGCAACCGATGCCTACCTTGAACTGAAACAGTTTCTGGGGCGCGCAGCCAGTCTCAAGACCCGCCTCTCCGATGGCAGCGAAGCCACCCGTACCGGCCTGGTCCGTTCGGCCAGCAAGCTGGGTAGCGACGGTGGCTTCGCCCGTTACCGCATTACCCTGGTCCCCTGGGTCTGGCTACTTAGCCGTGGCCGTCACAACCGCGTCTTTCAGGACAAAACCGTCAT
>PHCF01000161.1 GCA_002842145.1 Betaproteobacteria bacterium HGW-Betaproteobacteria-6
GCGCAAGTTCACGATTTCCTCCAACGAAATCCTCGAAGCGCTGACCGACCCGCTCAACCAGATCGTTTCCGCCGTCAAGTCGGCGCTGGAAAAGACCCCACCCGAACTCGGTGCCGACATTGCCGAAAAGGGCATGGTCCTGACTGGCGGCGGCGCCCTGCTTCGCGACCTCGACCGTCTGCTCATGGAAGAAACCGGCCTGCCGGTCATCGTCGCCGACGAACCTCTGACCTGCGTCGCCCGCGGTTGCGGCATGGCACTGGAAAAGATGGACAAGCTGGGCAGCATTTTTGCCTCGGATTAAGCGTTGACCGTAGCATTCCCGGATTGAGTGATGGCCGGCATCGACCACGCACCGCCACCATTCTTCAAGCAAGGGCCAGCGCCGCTGGCCCTTCTGACTTTCTACCTCGCCGTTTCGCTGGCGATCTTTGTTGTCGACCTGCGTTTCCAGAGCCTTGAACTGCTCCGCCAGAGCATCGCGCTGGTCGTCGACCCGGTGCAGCGCGTCGCTCAGACCCCGGGCAGTCTCGTCGACTACGCCGCGAGCTACCTCCAGGGCATGCGCGCCCTGCAGCAGGAAAATAACGAACTCAAGCACACCCAGCTGACGACCGCCCCCAACCTGCAGCGCCTGGCCCAGCTGGAAGTGGAAAACGAACGGCTGCGCAAGCTGCTCTCGGTCAAGGAGCGCGAGAAGGCCAACGGCCAGGTTACCCAGATCCTGTACACGGCCCGCGATCCGTTCTCGCGCAAGATCATCGTCGACAAGGGGCAACAAGCCGGAATCGCCGCCGGCCAACCGGCCATCGACGAGACCGGCGTCGTCGGCCAAGTCACCCGCGTTTTCGCATTCTCGTCCGAAATCACGCTAATCACCGACAAGGATCAGGTCGTCCCGGTCCAGATTGTCCGCAGCGGTCAGCGGTCGGTCGTCTTCGGCCTCGGCAACGGTCAGCTCGAACTGCGCTACATGCCGGCCAACGCCGACATCCAGGTTGACGACGTGCTGGTCACTTCCGGCCTCGACGGCATCTACCTGCCCGGCTTTCCGGTCGCCAGGGTGGTCAATATCGAACGTGACAACGCCTACTCCTTCGCCCGCATCTTCTGCGTGCCGATCGCCGGCGTCGAAAACTTCGGCGAGGTCATGGTACTCGACGCCCGCCAGCCCTTGCCGCCCGCTCCGCCGGCATCAGCCGGCCGCCCCGGGAGCAGTGACCAGCCCGGCTTGCGCGGCAGGAACAAAAAAGCACCGACCAGAGGCAATTGATGCAACCGACTTTTTCCTCCTCGCGCATCCTGCAGCCGGTCCGCCCCTGGTTCATCGTCTTCAGCCTGATTGGCGCCGCCCTCCTCAATTTCCTGCCGACGGCCCACTGGCCAGGCGTCCCGGACTGGGTGGCGCTGGTCCTCTGTTTCTGGTGCATCCGCGAATTTCGGCGCGTCGGCATGGGCTGGGCCTTTGTCCTCGGCCTGCTCATGGATGTCGCCGATGGTGCCGTTCTCGGTCAGCACTGCTTCGCCTACGTGTTGCTCGCGTATACCGCCTCGTCGCTGTCCCGGCGCATTCTGTGGTTCCCGCTGGTCCAGCAAGCGCTTCAGGTCCTCCCGCTGCTCGTCGCAACACAGGTACTCCAGGCCCTGATGCGCCTTGCCGTCGGCGCTGATTTCCCGGGCTGGGGCTATTTCCTCGGCCCCGTCGTGGCGACCCTGCTCTGGATTCCGCTCACTTTCATCCTGCTCCTGCCTCAATACCGGCCGGTCGAGCAGGACCCCAACCGCCCGATCTAGGTGCGAGGCCGGCAGTCCATGGCTCACTTCACCAATCCGGAAGCCGATGTCGATCGCTTTCGTTTTCGCCTGGGCGTCGCCGCGATTTGCGTCCTGCTGGCTTTCGGCATCCTGTTCGGCCGTTTCTTCTGGCTGCAGATCATCCAGCACGACTTTTACCTGACGCGCGCCGAAGACAACCGGATCGCACTGATCCCCATCGTTCCCAACCGCGGCGTCATCACCGACCGCAACGGCGTCGTAATGGCCCACAACTATTCGGCTTTTACGCTGGAAATAACGCCGTCGCAGACGGGCAGCGTCGAGGAAACCATTGATGCGCTGGCTGAACTGATCGACATCCAGGCCAAGGACCGCAAGCGTTTCAAGCGCCTGCTCGACGAAGCCAAGAATTTCGAATCGATCCCCATTCGCACCCGCTTGACCGATGCCGAGGTCGCCCGCTTTGCCGCACAGCGCTATCGCTTTCCCGGTGTCGAGGTAAAAGCCCGCCTGTTCCGCCAGTACCCGCTCGGCACGGTTGCCTCGCATGCACTCGGCTACATTGGCCGGATCACCGATCGTGACCTCAAGTGGATCGAGGATTCCGAAAAGTCGGGCAACTACAAGGGTACGGACCACGTCGGCAAGACCGGCCTCGAACAGCATTACGAGTTTGAACTGCATGGCGAGACCGGTTACGAGGAGGTCGAGATCGATTCCGGTGGCCGGGCCTTGCGTAGCCTGAAGCGGATTCCGCCGGTTCCCGGCAACAACCTGACCCTGACCCTCGATGCCAAGCTGCAGGAAATTACCGAGCAGGCCTTCGGCGACCGCAAGGGTTCGCTCGTCGCCATCGACCCAAGCACCGGCGGCATCCTGGCCTTGGTATCCGCACCAACCTACGACCCCAATCTGTTCGTCGACGGCATCACGCCGGATAACTGGAAGGACCTCAACGAGCATCCAAGCCGGCCGATGGTCAACCGGGCGATCAACGGCGCCTATCCCCCCGGTTCGACATTCAAGCCATTCATGGCGCTGGCCGCGCTGGAATTGGGCAAGCGCACGCCGCATCAGGCAATCAGTGACCCCGGTTTCTTTACCTTCGGCAACCACACTTTCCGCGACGACAAGAAGGGTGGCCACGGCATGGTGGACATGTACAAGTCCATCGTTCATTCCTGCGACACCTATTACTACGTGCTGGCCAACGACATGGGGATCGACAACATCGCCCGGTTCATGGGCTCGCTGGGCCTTGGCCAGCGCACTGGCGTCGACCTCGGCAAGGATGACTCCGGCGAATCGAAGGGCGTCCTGCCATCGCAGGAATGGAAGAAACAGCGCTTCAAGAAGCCGGAGCAGCAAAAATGGTATGCCGGCGAAACGATCTCGATCGGCATCGGCCAGGGGTACAACGCCTACACCCCTATCCAGCTGGCCCAGGCCACGGCCACCATTGCCAACAACGGCGTGATGTTCCGCCCGCACCTCGTGCGCTACATCATCGAAACTGGAACGGGCGAGAAACGCCAGGTCGAGCCGAAGCCGATTCGCGACCTACAGTGGAAGCAGAGCAACGTCGACGTGATCCGGCGCGCCATGGTCGGCGTCAACAAGGAAGGTACCGGTGCCCGGGCCTTTGCCGGCGCTCCTTACGAAGCGGCCGGCAAGACCGGTACGGCCCAGGTCTATTCCCTGAAGGGGGCGCAGTACAAGGAAAGCAGTACCCGCAAGGAGTTGCGCGACCACGCGCTGTTCATTGCCTACGCGCCGGCTGACAAGCCCAAAATCGCCCTCGCCGTCCTCGTCGAGAACGGCGGCTTTGGTGCCCAGTCCGCCGCGCCGATCGCCCGCATGGTCATTGATTACTATCTGCTCGGCAAGCTGCCGGGTGGTGCCGCGCCGGAGGACAGCGCGGCCATCGAGGAGGAGCACGAAGAATGATCGACATCGTCGGCACGCTCCGCCGTGGCGGGCGGGAACTGATCGCCCACATCGACTTTCCGCTCCTCCTGATTACCATGGCGATCATGGGCGTCGGCCTCGCCACGGTTAATTCGGCGACCTGGGACAGCAGCCATCGCATGGTCTCGCAGGCCGGCAACATGGGCATCGCCATGGTCGTCATGTGGTTTGTCTCGCGCCTGCCGCCGCAGAAGCTCATGAACTTTGCCATTCCGCTCTACGTCATCGGTCTGGTCTTGCTGGTCGGCGTGTTCCTGTTCGGAATCAAGGTCAACGGGGCAAGACGCTGGTTGCCGCTGGGATTTGTCCGCATCCAGCCATCCGAAATCATGAAGATCGCTATGCCGCTCATGCTTGCCTGGTACTTCCACAAGTACGAGGCCGTGCTGAAGATGAAGCACTACGCCATCGCCAGCCTGCTGCTGCTTATTCCCTTCGCCATGATCGCCAAGCAGCCCGATCTCGGCACCGCGCTGCTGGTTGGCGCCGTCGGTTTTTATGTCATCTTCTTTGCTGGCCTGCCATGGAAGATCATCATCGGACTCATCGTCGCCGGCGCCGCAGCCGCCCCCTTGCTCTGGAACGCCCTGCACGACTACCAGCAAAAGCGCATCCTGACCCTCATCGACCCGACCACCGACCCGCTCGGCACCGGCTACCACATCATCCAGTCGATCATCGCCATCGGCTCCGGCGGCACCTTTGGCAAGGGCTATCTGAACGGCACGCAGACCCACCTCGAATTCATCCCGGAAAAACACACCGACTTCATCTTCGCCGTCTATTCCGAAGAATGGGGCCTG
>PHCF01000162.1 GCA_002842145.1 Betaproteobacteria bacterium HGW-Betaproteobacteria-6
CTACGCCCCGACACGAGAGACGGCATTCTAGCACCAGCCGGAAAACCGCACCAGATCAAGAGCCTATCTTTTCGAAATAAAGAATCCTTGCCCACAGGCTGTCTTCATGATATTTAATCGCTTTTTTCGTCACTAGGGCGCACCAGAATATGGCAGAAGAACTGCTCCACAAACACTTCACTCCCTACCAGCCGAAAGCTGGCGAGGATTACATGAGCGCGAAGCAACTGACGCATTTCCGCAAGATTCTTGAGACGCTCAAAAAGGAGTTGGGCGAGGATATCGACCGTACGGTTCATACCATGCAAGACGAAGCAACGGTGTTTGCAGACCCGAACGATCGCGCCAGCCAGGAAACCGACATGGCGATCGAATTGCGCAACCGTGACCGCGAGCGCAAGCTGATCAAGAAGATCGATGAGACGCTTGCCAGCATCGAGAGCGGCGACTATGGCTTCTGCAATAAGTGCGGTGTCGAGATCGGCATTAAGCGCCTGGAGGCCCGTCCGACAGCAACGTTGTGCATCGACTGCAAGACTCTGGACGAACTCAAGGAAAAACAGATGGCGAAGTAATTCGTCTTGGTTGGCATTGCTACGGTCAACCGGAAATAGAGGCCAAAAACAAAGGGCGCCGCAAGGCGCCCTTTGTACGTTCAGCTCGGGATGATACTTATTGCTGCGGCTCTTGCGCTGCTTCGACAGCTACCGGCTGAGCAACGGCCACACCTTCTTCAGTTGCGGCAGCCTTCATTGACAGCTTGACGCGACCGCGGTCGTCAGTTTCGAGAACCTTGACGCGGACGATCTGACCTTCCTTGACGTAATCTTCGACTTTGTTGACGCGTTCCTGGGCGATCTGGGAGATGTGCAGCAGACCATCCTTGCCCGGCAACACGGAAACGATTGCGCCGAAATCAAGAATCTTGAGCACGGTACCTTCGTAGATCTTGCCGATCTCGACTTCCGCCGTGATCGCGTCGATACGCGCGCGCGCTGCGGCAGCTGCCTCACCGCTGCTGGAGGCAATGGTGATCGTGCCGTCGTCCTGAATATCGATCGTGGTGCCGGTTTCTTCGGTCAGGGCGCGGATAACTGCACCGCCCTTGCCGATGACGTCACGAATCTTTTCCGGGTTGATCTTGAAGGTGTACAGACGCGGCGCGTAGGCCGACATTTCTTCACGCGGGCCAGCAGCTGCTTCCTGCATCAGGTTCAGGATATGGATGCGGGCATCCTTGGCCTGAGCCAGGGCAACCTGCATGATTTCCTTGGTGATGCCCTGGATCTTGATGTCCATCTGCAGCGCGGTGATACCGGTCGTCGAACCAGCAACCTTGAAGTCCATGTCGCCGAGGTGATCTTCGTCGCCCAGAATGTCGGTCAGCACCGCGAAACGGTTGCCTTCCTTGATCAACCCCATGGCGATACCGGCAACGTGCGCCTTGAGCGGCACACCGGCGTCGAGCAGGGCCAGGCAGCCGCCGCAAACGGATGCCATAGAGGACGAGCCGTTGGATTCGGTGATTTCCGAAACCAGACGCATCGAGTAGGAGAAGTCTTCCGGCTTCGGCAGCACGGCGAGTAGTGCACGCTTGGCCAAACGACCGTGACCGATTTCGCGACGCTTCGGCGTACCGACACGACCGCATTCGCCGGTGGCGTACGGGGGCATGTTGTAGTGCAGCATGAAGCGGTCGCGGTATTCGCCGGCCAGCGCGTCGATGATCTGCTCATCGCGGTTGGTGCCGAGCGTGGCAACAGCCAGCGCCTGGGTTTCGCCACGCGTGAACAGAGCCGAACCATGGGTGCGCGGCAAGACACCGGAACGCATCGTGATCGGACGCACAGTACGCGTGTCGCGACCGTCGATACGCGGGGCACCGCTCAGGATGCGGCCGCGAACGATGGAGGCTTCGATTTCGTGGAAGAGGTTACCGACCGTGTTTTCATCCGGAGCACCTTCCGCACCGGTCACCAGGGCGGCGACAGCTTCGGCACGAATGGCCTTGACAGCTTGGCTACGCGTTTGCTTGACCGTGATGTTGTAGGCTTCTTCGAGCTTGGCGCTGACCAGAGCGGACAGGCTGGCAACAAGCGCCTCGTCCTTCGCTGCAGCTTGCCATTCCCATTCCGGCTTGCCGGCTTCTTCAACCAGTTCGTTGATGGCGTTGATTGCCTTCTGCATTTCGGTGTGGCCGAAAACGACGGCGCCGAGCATGACTTCTTCAGACAACTGGTCGGCTTCCGATTCAACCATCAGCACAGCAGCTTCGGTACCAGCAACGACGAGGTCGAGCTGGCTGGTCTTGAGCTGGCTCAGGGTAGGGCAGAGAACGTACTGGCCGTCGATATAACCAACGCGCGCAGCGCCGATCGGGCCGTTGAACGGCACGCCGGAGATGGCCAGGGCAGCGGAAGCGCCAATCAGGGCCGGGATATCGGAATCAATTTCCGGGTTCAGCGACATCACGGTCGCGATGACCTGGACTTCGTTGTAGAAACCATCTGGGAAGAGTGGGCGGATCGGACGATCAATCAGGCGGCAGGTCAGCGTTTCCTTTTCGGAAGGACGGCCTTCGCGCTTGAAGAAACCACCGGGGATACGGCCGGCAGCATAGGTCTTTTCCTGATAATCGACGGTCAGCGGGAAGAAATCCTGACCCGGTTTGGCATTCTTGGCGGCCACAACGGTGACCAGAACCACGGTTTCTTCCATGGATACGAGGACGGCTCCGCCAGCCTGGCGGGCAACTTCGCCGGTTTCGATAGTGACCTGATGGGCACCATAGGCAAAGGTCTTTTTCACGACATTAAACATATTTTCCTTTCACTCTCAACACAATAAACAACGATTTATCAACAGCTTACAATAGACAACAACAAACAATAGTACAAAAAAGAAAAAAGCGGCCGGGATCAATCCGGGCCGCTCTTTCGTGGCTTCGATCTGGCTTACTTGCGCAGACCGAGGCGGGTAATCAGGGTGCGGTAACAGCAGACCACGACGGGAGTGGTGATCCTTCTTGTGTTCCTTGAAGTGCGGGGTCAGATCGTTGATGCGGGCAGTCAGCAGGGCAATCTGGACTTCCGGAGAACCGGTATCGCCCTTGGCGCGCTGGAAATCGGCTACGACGCCGGCTTTGACTTCAGTAGTGAATGCCATTTCAAACTCTCTTTCATGAAAACGACGCCGCCCCGGTTTGATAGAGCCAGCGCCAGTGGATAAATTTTTCCGTTGGCGATGGAAAGCGGAGGATTATATCAGCTAATCCGCGAGTTGAACCAGTCGTTTTGGCCACAGGCGATTACCCTGCCCCGGCTCACCTATGCCAATCAGCCTCCCGCTCTGGTAGACACGGATCTTTCCACTCAGGCCGGATGGCAAATCGACTGGATTGCCATGACTGAAACGCTGAGCTGCTTCACCTTCAACGGTCAGAACAGGCAAGGTATGCAGCAGCGCGTCGACCGGCTTCAGGTGAACCATGCGCCCGGCTTCGTCGAGTCCTTCGAGCTCGGCCAAGGTAACCGCGCCATCCAGATCAAGATCGCCAACGCGAGTCCGACGCAGGGCGGTCAGGTGCGCACCACAGCCAAGTGCGGCACCGATGTCTGCCGCGAGGACACGGATGTAGGTCCCCTTGCTGCAAGACACGCGCAGCATCAATGTGTCACCCGCAAAGTCGAGTAGTTCGATGGCGTAAATGGTCACCGCCCTCGCCTCCCGCTCGACCTCGATACCCTTGCGGGCCAGTTCGTAGAGCGGACGACCATGGCGCTTCAAGGCCGAGTGCATGGGTGGAATCTGCTGAATATCGCCGGTGAATTGCGGCAGCAATTTCAAAATTGCAGCTTTTTCCGTGTTGACCGTGGAAGTCGCTGTTACCTTGCCTTCGGCGTCACCGGAGTCGGTCGTCACGCCCAGCTTGAGAACAGCCTCGTAGGTTTTGTCGGCATCGAGCAAGTCAGCCGAAAACTTGGTCGCTTCGCCAAAACAGAGCGGCAACAAACCAGTCGCCAGAGGATCGAGCGTGCCCGTATGACCGCCCTTGGCCGCCGAAAAAAGGCGGCGCGCCTTTTGCAGCGCGTCGTTCGAAGTGAATCCGATGGGTTTGTCGAGCAACAGCACACCATCGACCTGTTTCCAGGTCTTCTTCACTTGCATGGCGTGCTTAGTCTTCCGGCGTCTGATCGCTCAGCGCATTGGCCTGATCGATCAACAGCGACATGCTGGCGCCATGCTCGATGGAGTTGTCGTAAACGAAATGCAGCTCCGGCAAGGTATGGATATGGATCCGACGACCCAGTTCACGCCTGAGGAAGCCGGACGCGCGCTTCAGGCCACGCTCGATCTCTTCCAGATGATCGGAATTGAGTGTCGCGTAAAACACCTTGGCGTGGGCGTAGTCCGGCGTCAGCTCAACAGCCGTCAGGCTGATCATGCCAACGCGCGGATCCTTCAACTCCGTCCGAATCAGATCGGCAAGGTCGCGGCGCACCTGCTCCGCGACCCGGTCACTACGCTGAAACCCTTTTTTCTTCATTACAGCGAACGTGCCACTTCCTGAATTTCGTAAGCTTCCAGCTGGTCACCAACCTGAATGTCGTTATTGCCGCGCAGCGACAGACCACATTCGAAGTTGGAACGCACTTCCTTGACATCGTCCTTGAAGCGCTTGAGCGAGTCGAGTTCGCCATCCCACTGAACAACGTTGTTGCGCAGCAGGCGGACGCGGGAATTGCGCTTGATGAAACCTTCCAGCACATAACACCCGGCAATGGCACCCACCTTGGAGACATTGAACACCTGACGGATTTCGACCATGCCGGTGACCTGCTCGCGCTTCTCCGGCGACAACATGCCTGAAAGAGCCGCCTTGACCTCATCAACCGCGTCGTAAATCACGTTGTAGTAACGGATATCGACACCGAAGGTTTCGGCCAGCTTGCGCGAACCGGCATCGGCACGAATGTTGAAGCCGATGATGACCGCGCCGGAGGCTTGAGCCAGATTGACGTCGGATTCGCTGATCGCGCCGACGGCACCGTGGATGATCTGAACGCGAACTTCCTCGTTCGACAGCTTGGACAGCGTCTGCACCAGCGCTTCCTGCGAACCTTGCACGTCGGCCTTGACGATAAGCGGCAGGGTCTTGACCTCGCCCTCTTCCATCTGCTGGAACATGTTTTCCAGCTTGGCCGCCTGTTGCTTGGCCAGCTTGACGTCGCGGAACTTTCCTTGACGGAACAAGGCGATTTCACGCGCCTTCTTTTCGTCGGTCAGCACGATGGCTTCTTCGCCAGCGGCCGGCACGTCAGACAGGCCGAGAATTTCAACCGGAATGGACGGGCCTGCTTCGTTGATCGGCTTGCCGTTCTCGTCAAGCATGGCACGAACACGACCAAAAACCTGGCCGGCCAGCACGACATCACCGCGCTTCAATGTGCCGGACTGAACCAGCATCGTCGCCACTGCGCCACGCCCCTTGTCGAGACGGGCTTCGATGATCAAGCCCTTGGCCGGCGCATCCTTCTGCGCCGTCAGCTCAAGGACCTCAGCCTGCAGCAGAACCTGCTCGAGCAACTCGTCAATACCGGTACCCTTCTTGGCCGACACGGGACAGAACGGCGAATCGCCACCGTACTCTTCCGGAATGACACCTTCAGCCACCAGTTCCTGCTTGACGCGGTCCGGATTGGAATCCGGCTTGTCAATCTTGTTGACCGCAACAACCAACGGCACACCGGCTGCCTTGGCGTGGTGGATAGCTTCCTTGGTCTGCGGCATGACGCCGTCGTCGGCGGCAACGACCAGAATGACGATGTCGGTCGCCTTGGCACCACGGGCACGCATGGCCGTAAAGGCCTCGTGACCCGGAGTATCGAGGAAGGTGATCATGCCACGGTCAGTTTCGACGTGGTAGGCGCCGATGTGCTGGGTAATGCCGCCAGCTTCGCCCGCCGCCACCTTGGCACGACGGATGTAGTCGAGCAGCGAGGTCTTGCCGTGGTCGACGTGACCCATGACCGTAACAACCGGAGCACGCGGCTCAAGCGGCACATCCTTGTGATCGGCAGACTCTTCGAGGAAGGCATCGGGATCGTCCAGTTTGGCGGCGAACGCCTTGTGGCCCATTTCCTCGACGACAATCATTGCCGTTTCCTGATCGAGTACCTGATTAATGGTGACCATCGACCCCATTTTCATCATGACCTTGATGATCTCGATGGCCTTGATTGCCATCTTGTGTGCCAGATCAGTGACGGAAATGGTTTCGGGAATATGTACTTCACGAATGACCTGCTCGGTCGGCGCCTGGAAGCTGCCCTGACCGTCGTCACCCTTGTGCGACTTCTTGTGGCCGTGGCGGTTGTCCTTCCAGCCGGTACCGCCATCCGAGCCACGCGTCTTGAGGCCACCCTTTTTCTTGCCGTCGTCGGCCACACGCCCCTTGTCGCCCTTCTTGCCCGGCGCGTCCGGCTTCTTGTGCAAAGTTCCCTTGTCGGCAGCCGGTGTGGCGCCATCGCCGGCCTTGGCAGCAGCGGCAGCGGTTTGCTTGGCCTGCTCGGCGACCTTGGCGGCAGCGGCAGCAACTTCAGCCTGCTGACGCATGCGAACCAGTTCGGCTTCACGCGCCTGCTTCTCGCGCAACTCACGCTCCTGGATTTCACGCAACGTCGTATAGCGACGGTTTTCCTGCTCGCGTGCTTTCAGTTCCTTCTCGCCGATAATTGCAGCACGGTCGAGAACGACCGGCGCCGGCTTGGCAACCTCAGGTTCGACTACCGGCTCGACAGGTGCTTCAACCGGCACTTCAACGACAGGCTCGGGAACGACCTCAACGACAGGCTCGGGAATCGGCTCTGGTGCTGGCTCCGGCTCCGGCGCCAATTCAACGACAGGAACTTCCGGCTCGACCTCAAGTGCTTCAAGTTCCGTCTCGGGCACATGCTCACCGATTTCGCGCTTCATCAAAACGCGCTTCTTCCGCACCTCGACCTGAACGGTGCGGGCGCGGCCGTGAGAATCGGTAGCCTTGATTTCCGAGGTGGACTTGCGCGTCAGGGTGATCTTCGTCTTCGATTCGTCGCCATGTGCGCGCCGCAGATAATCGAGAAGCCGAGCCTTGTCCTGGTCTGTCAGGGCATCGTTGGCACCCTCCTTGCCCACGCCTGCCTTGCTCAATTGCTCGAGCAGGGCCGACACCGGCATTTTGAGTTCAACGGCAAATTGTGAAACTGTTGTTGCGGACATACTTTGCTACCTCCCGCTCACTCGAACCAGTGAGCCCGTGCCTTGAGAATGAGTTCCTTGGCACGCTCGTCGTCGATGCCGG
>PHCF01000163.1 GCA_002842145.1 Betaproteobacteria bacterium HGW-Betaproteobacteria-6
CGAAGGTACTGGCGTAGGTGTAGTTGCTGTAGGAGGTGTAATCCGCTTTGATCAGGTCGTCTCCCGCACCGCCCTCGACCGTGTTGTTGGCGTAGTAACAGTAGGTGATGGTGTCGTTGCCCTCACCGCCGCGCAGCACATTGGTGCCACTCCCCTGATCGGCGATCACGTCGTCTCCCGCCCCGCCCTCGATTGTGTCGCTGCCGTAGCTGTCCGTGATCGTGTCGTTGCCGTCACCACCATAGATCGTGGCGTTCTCGGATCCGCTGGAAATCGAATCATTTCCGTCGCCTCCAAAAACAGTGATCAGGGTCGCAGTGGTTGTAATCGAATCATTTCCGACACCACCGGCCACTATTCCATATGACGTAAGTAGTGCCGTCAAATTGTCGTCGGCCGGATGTGCATTGATCGCGCCTTCAAAGTATTCAACTATATCCCAGCCACTCTCCACAAAGAAACCACCGGCTTGACGATAAAGCTCTACCATTTCTGCCATCCCTGCGGATGGATCAGTGTTAATTCTTTGATTGAGTAATGTTACGACGCCGGAGTAATCCAAGCGAACGCTGGAACCGTCATCCACTACCGCAACCGCGTCGAAATAAGGTTTTAGTAGCGTCTTAGATATCAACGAATCGAAAACACCAGCCTTCAAGGCATCGTAGCCTTCGTTGATCAACGTAACCTGGTCCGCACGAAGCGCGAGATTCGTCACGCCGGACGCAGCAAATGATTCGGCATTGAAAACTTCAAGCACGTGCAGCTTGCCGAGCATTGTCTTATAGGCGTCGGTTTCTCCGGCAAGCGGGTCGTTGTTCACATAGTGCTGGATACCTGCAAACTCATATTGCACGCCCTGGCTTGGGCTATCGCCAGTGGAAGCCCAAGCGTTTACGAGCTGTTCCAACAGCACTTTCTGTTCATAAACATTGGACGCGGCTGCATATTGCGTCAAGAAGGATAGCACCGCTGGCGACAGCATGGCAGCCTCAGACAAGTTTCTAACCAGACCCATGCCACTCATTGAGGGCAGCGCCTGCACCTCGGTGCTGAGTGCAATCGACTCGACAAACTCGCTATCAAATCGATTTTCTGCTGGATAAAGATCAACAATAGATGCTGTTGCTCCATTGCTGCGCGTATAAGTACCTGTAAAAAGAACTAGATTGCCATTGCCAAGATCTTGGGAAACGGCTGTTTTGGCCAAATTGAAATTAGAGATACCAAGCTCTGTCAGAGTAAATAGCTCATCGGATTGACTGACTCCATCCTGATCAATATCGCGCCATACCTTCAGGCCATGAAATGCAGCATCGCTGGCATCAATTACTCCATCGCTATTACTATCAAGTTCCGTCAGCGCATGAAAGCCATCTGCCGCTTTCTGACCATTTTCCAAAATGGTGTCTTCACCAAACAACTCTCCCCCATTATCGATCTGCCCATTACCGTTTTTATCTAACACTAGCCAACCATCATCCCCCTTTACCCAGCCCAATGCAGTTTTGACGCCATCTCCGTCACGATCAAATCGAATGCCTTCTGTTACAGACGTAGTCTCAATACCATCGCCATCAAGATCAATGGCTAAGGGGCTTTTAAGAGGAGGGGGCGCGTTCTTTGACTGGCTGAATTTTTCGCCAGCAGCGCGACATAACCCCTTTTCATATCGAGCCTTTTCTCCCAAGCCTGCGGCTTCCAATATTTCGGTAGCTTTACGTAGATTTGGCGACTGTGCATAGGGTGACTGCTGCAAATCCTGAATCAACCCGGACAAGGCTTCGTCAGCAAACGGAATTGGTAGCCCGTTGATGGAGTTTCCACCACTATCTGCCAAGGCTTTTTCCCAGTTCTTGAATGCCTCATTAACCGCTGCTCGCTGTTCAGCGGTAGGGTCATTGGCTTGCGCAAGTGACTGACAGGCTTGCTCCAACGCGTTAGAAGCGTTACTTAGGCTATGGTCGTCAACTACAAGATCCACCCCATTTTTAAGCCACCCCCATAAGCCGCTCATACTTTTTTCTCCTTGTAGACAAATCAGTTCAATCAACGTAATTGAAGCCTACTTCCCTTCTACTTTTTCAATGAAGCGAACCGCATCTGGGTATCCTTGGGCTGCGGCCATTTTCATCCAATGAAGCACCTTCTCCATGTTATGTTCAGCTCCCATGCCTTTTGCATACATATATCCAGTCATATATTGGGAGCGAGCGTGTCCTTTAATAGCCGCCGCTTCAAACAGCGACAACGCCAATTTGTAGCTAGCCGAAACTCCTATCCCCTCAAAATGGACATATGCAAGCGCGTATTGACTATCTAGATCGCCCAGCTTCGCCCCTTCAGCAAATAAGGAAATTGCATATTTCTGATTTCTGTCTACACCTTCTCCATCCAAATACATTCTGCCCAAGCTATGTTTTGCGGGTGGATAACCAAGTTCCGCAGCACGCTGAAAACATGACGCGGCCATTGATGCGTCTTGCTTCCCTCCTCGTCCTTCCAAGTACAGAACACCGAGGTTGTAACTTGCAACTGAATGCCCCCCGTCAGATGCATTTTTTAACCATCTTCTTGCTTCAACATAGTTTCTATCTATCCCATTTCCGCTCTCAAACATGTTCCCCAAGTTATATTGAGCGTTGACGTGCCCGCGTTCTGCGGCTTGCCTAAACCATTTGGCAGCTTTCTTGCTATTAGTCGGTACCCCTTGCCCGTTGAGGTGCATCGTTCCAAGATTAAACTCCGCATCTGGATCCCCTCCCCTGGCTGCTTCTTCAAAAAGCCGATACGCCTCACGCAGATCACTATCCCCACCTTTTTTAAGAAGAACCAGACCGCGCGCAACATTGGCATCCGATGCGACCGCAGATGTCTGGCGGAAATCGCTACCATTATTCTTCTTTATAAGAGTTTCACTCATTGTGCTGCCAGCGTAGGCAGTAGCACCTAATACTAGAAAGCCGAGCGCAGCCCGATGAGCAAATTGTTTGAGTTTGCTATAGAAACTTATCTCCAAGTCGCTCTGCTGGTCATTGTTTCTGTTCGAGAACGGGGCTCTGATGAGGATGGCGTCGACGATGGGTCCGATGCCCAGCTCGAAGCAATGGTGTTGCAGGTAGTGGTGTATCTTCTTGAACAGCCTACTACCGAGCTTGTGCTGCTCCAATAAGGTGTCGGATGTGGCAGATGGTGATATCGTCTGGCACGGCTGCTCACCCGCCGGAGAAGGCGCCCATGCTGCGCGAGTCGTACAGCGCTTCTCCGACCATCGGATCGGATAATTTGAACCACCACTGGTGGGGAAACACATGCGCAGCATCATCTACAGTTCCTTGGGTGGCCAGCCCTTGCCAACATTGGGGTAGTACGGCGCTAACAGCGCACACAGTTTCGCCCACGGCAGCAGAAAGTCTATCTCGGACAGAAACGTCTAACGTTTAGTCATCTTGGTGTGTTTCTCGAACTTTGTGATTAGGCTCGGCTGTTCCATTATTCCCATCCTTGGTTCCGCTCATGCGGTTGCAAGATCAGGACAGGAAACTTTTGCAGACATCCTTAGTTGGGAGAAATTGGGGCTTGTTGCAATAGGAAATCGAAAACCAACCATGGCCATCAACATTCTTCCGTGCTCCCTGTTGTGTGCTCCCGAAGTTGCCGCATTTTTAATTCCTCCATTCTCAATGTCAAGTGACAATCTCATTCCCGTTCTTAGTGCGGAAGAGGGATGTTACCCAATTCGTCATACACACCCATTTTTAGAATTAGTCTTATAAATGCTCTGAATATGTAACAAAACATGAGAAAATCGTCGATACAGGCGACTCGTCGAGCGCCGAATCGGGCTGGCAAGGCCGGCCTTTGGACACCCTTGGCGTTTTGCATCAGCACTGCGCTCCAGATTGCATAAGAGTTACCCGCGCACCAAATTGATGTTGGTTAGGGCGCACGCAACAAACAACCGGTTGGCAATTTTCTCCAGGCACCGGTAACAGAACTTTGCGAAACCAATATTCGCTTGATGACTCCCACGCCCTCGACACCGTCAGCCCGCTGGCGACCCTGAGCCGCGGTTACGCCATCGTCACCGCCGCCGACGGCAGCGTGCTGCGCGCCGCCACGCAAACCGCAACAGGACAACAGGTGCAGGCCCGCCTCGGCCAGGGCCGCCTGCTGTGCCGGGTGGAAGGAGTGGAAGAATGAACGCCTTTTGTGGCAAGCCAACTCATGATGAACGTCGTGGGAGCCCGATTTATCGGGCGATACGGCTTCTGAGGTTCCCCCTGCCCCATCGCCCGGTGAAACCGGGCTCCCACATTGTGCTGCACCTCATCCTGCTGCCGTGTTTGCTCCTCCTGCTTTGCGCCAATGTCGCATTCGCCCTCCCGCAAAACACCGCCGTTCCCGGCGGCGTCGCCGTCGTGGCGCTGGGCGATCACAAGAGCGCGCCGCAGGCGTATTACCAGGGCAGG
>PHCF01000016.1 GCA_002842145.1 Betaproteobacteria bacterium HGW-Betaproteobacteria-6
CAACTGGGTGGCGAAATCGAGGTCGAGAGCCTGCCCGGCTACACTACTTTCAAGGTTGATATTCCTTATGGCAACACCGTCTGAAATCCGCCCACGTCTATGTCTGATCGAGGACGACGAGATCATGGGCGAGTCGATTGCCCAGCGCTTCCTTTTGGAAGGCTTCGATGTCGATTGGTGGCGAACGGCTCGCGAAGCATCGGCCGCGTTGGAAAGTCGGCGCTATGGCGTCGTCGTCAGCGATATCCGCCTGCCTGACCGCAACGGGGGCGACCTTTTTCTCGATCTGACCAAACGTCTGCCGATGTTGCCGCCATTTCTGTTCATGACCGGATACGGGAGCATTGATCGGGCTGTCGAATTGCTCAAGGCAGGCGCTGCCGACTACATTACCAAGCCATTCGATACCGATGCCCTGGTGGAAAAAGTATGCGGTCTAGCTGAATGTTATGGCGCCCGGGGCACGAATGAGGGAGATGCGCTGGGTGTTTCTCCGGTCATGCAGCGTATTGCGGAGAACTTGCCTCGGTTGGCTCGCCACGCATCGGCGCTATTGATAACCGGCGAGTCCGGGGTTGGTAAGGAACATGTGGCCAAGGAATTCCATCGCCACGCCGTTGGTAATGTAGCGCCTTTCGTTGCGGTGAACTGCGCCGCGATACCGGACTCGTTATTGGAGGCAGAACTCTTCGGTTACGAAAAAGGCGCTTTCACCGGGGCAGTTAAAGCCAAGCGGGGATATTTTGAGTTAGCCAACAATGGCACGCTTTTTCTCGACGAAATCGGTGAAATGCCGCCGTCGATGCAGGCCAAACTGCTGCGAGTAATCCAGGAGCGTACTTTGGTTCGGCTAGGAGGAGAGTCTACAGTCGCCGTCAATTTCCGGCTGGTTTGTGCCACCCATCAGGACTTGAAGGCAATGGTCGAGATGGGGGATTTTCGAGAGGATTTGTACTACCGGATCAACGTCATCCAGTTGCGCATTCCTCCACTTCGCGAGCGTCAGGATGACATACGCTGGTTCGTGCGGCACTACGTGGAAATGTTCAATCGAGCCAACCCATCGGAATCCCGCAGGCTTGATCCGCGCACCGAGCAGGTTCTCACCAGTTATCTCTGGCCGGGGAACGTCCGTGAGTTGAAGCATGCCGTCGAACGGGCTTGCATCCTTTCCCCTGGGCCTCTATTGGGAGCTGAGGCATTTTTTGGAGACAGTCTGGAATGTGGTGAATCGACGGGGGAGATTACCCCATCTTTAGCCGACTACCTGATGGCTTGCGAGCGTGACTATCTTCAGGTCGCGCTGGACAAACATGGCTGGCACATGACACAGACTGCCGAGGCCCTCGGTATTTCGAGAAAGACGCTCTGGGAGAAATTGCGAAGGATGGGAATCCACGCAGACGAAGCGTAACGTCATAGCCATTGTCATTCGCGCCGAAGCACTCGAAAAAAATAGCCTCAAGCCAGTTTCGTCGGCCTACTCGTCCACGCTGCTCCTGGTTTTTACGTATCGCTTGCAAGCTTCTCGCAAGAAGTTCATCTGGCCTTTGAAATTGGTGCACCCCTTGCACATGGCCAGGTGCATTTCCAAATGCAGGCGCTCCGACAGGGTCAGTTTTCTGTCCTGCGATTCGGACAGCAAATGGGTGACTTCCTTACAACTCAGCATGGCTGCTCTCCAGCAGAAAACCAGTTTGATTCCAAACAACGGCGCAATCCGTTGCGCGCCCGGTGCAGGATGACATTGCAGTTGCTTGTCGTGAGACTCAACTCCTGGCAAACCTCGGCGGTCTCGAACTCAAGGAATTCGCGCATCATGAAGACGCGGGCCGTGTTTTCCGGCAGATGCTTGAGGCAGGCATCAAAGACTTCCCAGAAACGTTGTTCGCGCAGCGACTCTTCCGGATCGCCCCAGTTGCTCGGCCGAGAACCCGGCGACCAATGGGCATTGGTCTTGAACAGCGACTCGAAAGCCTGGTCCAGACTTTCCTCTTCGGCCGACAGCGCGGAGACATTGGTGGTGCGTACTTGCAGGCGGATCAGATCGACGATCTTGTTTTTCAGGATGGCGAAAATCCAGGTTTTCACCGCCGATCGACCGGCAAATTCCTTGGTGTTATCGAGGGCGGCGACCAGTGCTTCCTGCACCACATCCTCAGCCTGGGCCTCATCCCGAAGTTGCAGATGGGCAAACTTGATCATCTCGCGACGGATTTCGTCGAGATACACATCGTCAATCAAAAGATTCGCGACTACATTCATGCCTGTTCCCCATTGCGGCGCATTTCGTTGCGCGCGGCGCTGTAACTGGATACGCAGTAAGGCACCAGATAGTTCAGGCCGACATGAAACCAGGATAGAGACAAGCCATCAAGCAGCCGGCCGCCCTGATTGATCAGGTTCAATATCGTGCCGACCACAATGGCCACCTTGATCGCCGCCAGAACGATGGAGCGCTTGAAGGCTGTCTGCAAGAGTGTGCTGATAAATGTCATACCGATGCCATGTTATTCAGGCCAGCAGGGCATGCGCCGATTCACGGACCACACGGCTGATCAACTCGTTATCGGCCTCCGGTTCCACGTCCTGCGGTTTGCCCAGCTTGCCGGTAGGTTGGATGACCAGTTGCCCGGCTTCCAGCGCGGTCACATATTCGCCGGTACAACTGCGGCAATAAACATGATCGCCAGCCTGTTGCCCCTTGCGCAGGACCAGGATCGGACCGCACATCACGCATTCGCGCAGCGGAATGCCCTCATCGCTGTGACCGACTATATGATGCAGCGCACCTGCCTGGCCCAGCGCCACGAAACGTTCGCCAAACGCCCGGTCGAACTGGCCGCCGAGATTCTCCTCAATGATCGCCAGGGCTTTCTCGATGGGCATGCCGCGTCGATAGGGGCGGGTGCTGGTCATGGCATCGAAGGCATCGCAGATGCCGACAATGCGCGCATCGAGCGGAATATCGGCGCCAGCGAGCCCGCGCGGATACCCCTTGCCGTTCGGCATTTCATGGTGCGCCCGGATGGCCGTTTCGGCGAGTCCGGCCAAGGGGTGCCCGGCGAGCATCCGCCAGCCGACATCCGGATGCGTTTTGATGACTTCGTACTCTTCGTCGGTCAGGCGGTCCTTCTTGTTCAGAATCTGATCCGGGACGCCGACCTTGCCGAGGTCGTGCAGGAAGCCCCCCAGGCTGATGCGCGCCACATCGTTGTCCGGCAAATCGAGTTCGCTGGCCAGCACGCGCGCAAACTGGGAGACCCGCCACAAATGACCGCCGGTATAAGGGTCGCGCGCCTCGACCATCCAGGCCATGACGAGCAGGCTGCGCAACAGCTCTTCCTGGTAATTGCCCGGGCTTTTCCCCTGGCCACCGAAAAGCTGGCCAATCTCTTTAAGCAGGCTCACGTTTCCCTCCCATTCCGTTCTCCGGGCCCAGATCGTACTGCCTCATGAAGCGGCGGTCGATCCAATCCTTCCATTTCCAGGCCCAGCCGCCACCGGCCGAGAGTCCCCCCCACGACATGATGGCCTCCTTGGGGCCGGTCGCCAGCAGGTAGAGGCTGCGCTTCTGCGGCTGGTAACCCAGCGGCGCCAGGCCATTCAACACGCGATGCAGGTTACCGGCCAGGACGGGGCCGGCGCGCACGGCATAAACGCCCGACTTGGCATGCGGGGCGTCGATGCGTGATGCCACGTCGCCAGCGGCAAAGACTTCCGGATGCGAGACGCTTTGCTGCCCGTCCTGCACTGCAATAAAGCCATCCGGCGCCAGCGCCAGCCGGGACTCGGCCAGCCAAGCCGCCGGCTTTACCCCGGTGGCGGCAATGACGCAATCGACCGAAATGGTTGTGCCGTCGCTCAACTGAAGGCCTGATGAAGACCCCGCCGCATAGCCTCGGACGACCTCAATCTGACGATGCGCCAGGGTACGCGTGACTTGCCTGACGATACTGGGGCCATGCCCCGGCAATAGCCCCGCTCCGGCGATCAATATCACCTGTACCTTGTTCGCACCCAGTTCGAGGTTCAGTCGATAGCGGGCGGCGAGGGCCAGCTCGACACCTGCCGCCCCGCCGCCAACGACGGCGAGACTAGCCTTTCCGCTTTGCTTGAACAGATCAAGCTGCCGCATCCAGCCGACCACAAAATTCTCGATCGGACGGATCGCCAGCAGCTTGGCACCGGTGGCCGCCAGACAGGAGGCATCGACCTGCGCGCCGGTATCGAGCGACAGGGCGTCATAGGCGATATCGCCTGAGTGCAGGGTTTGAATAACCCGCCGCCCGGCATTCAGGCCGCTCACGCTATCCTGGATGAAACGGACCTTGGCTGCCTTGAGCAGCGGTTCGAGAGCGGCGGCGCATTGATCCAGCTGGTAATGGCCGGCCATCCACCCCGGCAGCATGCCGGAATAGATCTGCCGGGCGTAGGGTGAAATCAGCGTGACCTCGACACCCGGCCACGGACGTGCCGGCAGCGCCTTCAGAACATGGAGATGAGCGTGGCCGCCGCCGGCCAGAACCAGCTGTTTCATGCGAGCGTCGCGATCTGCGGGGCAAGGGCGCGGGCATCCGGGAAGAGTTCCGCAAGGCGCTCAAAATCCTCCTTGCGGTCGACGTCCCACAGCGGAGGAAATTCGCTCCATCGCCAATTCACGGCTGTCAGGCGAACCCGGGTCTGGGCCATGACCCGTTCGGTACTCCAGTCCACATCGCGGAAAGCCTCCATGCTGGCTTCCCGCATGCCGATCAGCACATAGCCGCCATCTTCGGCCGGAACGACCGTCGCGTCATGCGTCTGCAAGCTTTCTGCCGCCGCGCGCAACAGGCCGGGCGTCAATACGGCGCAATCGGTTCCAATGACCAGCGTGCCTGCACTGCTCGAAGATTCGGCTATGGCGGCATGCATGCGCTCTCCGAGGTCGCCATCCGGTTGGCGGCGCAAGGCCACGGCGCCAAATGCCCGGCAAACGGCAAACTCGGGGTGGTCGATATCCGGGGCGCACCACAAGGTAACCGGGCCAAGATCGGCAACCACGGCTGCTGCCACCGTCCGCTGCAGCAGCCAGCGCTGCAGTGCGGCCGCCCCGTCGGCGCCGAGGTGGGGCACGAGTCGCGTCTTGGCCAGGCCGGCAATCGGCGCCTTGGCCAGAATGGCAATCTCGATACGCGGCGTGGTTTCAGGTTTCATGAGGGATATATCCATACTCTCGCGCCAAAGCAGTCGGGCTGGCCCCCAGGAAAAATCGCAGACGCAGCCACCACATCGTCAGGATGGTGCGCAGCAGGCCATGCTTTTCCCAGCGCCGGCCGGAGGTTGTGACCTTTGCCGTCAGGCAGGCCGGTCGTGCTTCTTCTCGCATCCAGCTGGAAAACACGATGTCTTCCATCAGCGGGATGGCCGGGAATCCGCCGTGACGCAGGAAGGCCGCACGCGTAACGAATAGGGCCTGATCGCCCGTCGCGATCCCCGTCAGGCGGGAGCGCCAGTTCATCATGAACGCCACCAGGCCAAGCCCCCGGATCGCCCCTTCGATACGGACATCGAAACGGCCCCAGCAGGCGCCGTGGTCAATGGCCTCGATGATCAGGCTCGGAGCAGACGCTGGCAAAAGCGTATCGGCGTGCAGAAACAAGAAGACGTCTCCGCTGGCCCGGGCGGCTCCTGCATTCATTTGCAGACCCCTGCCGCGCCCGGCTGTTGTCACGCAATCGGCCAGGGGGCGGGCACGCTCGGCCGTACCATCGGCACTCCCGCCATCGACCACGATGACTTCAGCGCCTTGCCGGCGAAAGCCTTGCAGGCGTTCGAGCACTTGAACGATGCCGTCGGCTTCGTTCAGCACGGGGATGATGATGGAGAGCGTGGGCGTGTTCATGGTGGAGTCTATTAGTCGTTGACGTGTCCGGTTTCTTACAGTAGAGATCAGTTTTTCGTGATCGGGCAAGCCGCTTCGGTTTCCACAAAACGAAAATCCGCGAAGCCGGCATGTGCGTCCTCGCCGGTATTGTCGGTATCCGAAGCGATGGCCAGCCCTTGCAATTTGCCACCGATCCCGCCAAAGGCCTTGTCGAAATCGGCCAGGACATTCCGTCGTTCCTGCACCCAATTGCCAGCCTGTCCCGCGCCGGAGCGCAGCACCAGCATACGCGCCCGGTCGGTATAGGCGTTGTCCTGCATGGTGCCGATCGGGTGGCGGTTGTCCCAGATGTAATTCAATGCCGCATCGGGTACCTGGTTGCCGTAGATCGTGCGCGCCAGACTAAGCTTGGCTCGGGTGGCAAACCCCAGCTGCTCGGGCGGCACCGCAAAGGTCAGATAAACCCGGGCGGCGTAATCGTCGCCGGATTTGCGGTTCATGTCGGCGGAAGCAACAGGCGCATCGATCCGCCATTGCCAGCACAAAAAGGGCGTTTTTTTCAGGTCGACCGTAGCAGGCCGTCCAAGCAAGGCCATGCTCTTGCTGGCCCTGGCCTCAATGGCAACCACGCCGTCCCATAGGCGCACTGCGTATTGGGTCGGCGGCACACGCCGGTCGAGGTGTTCGATTTTCCATGGTGCCGGAATGGCGGCGGTCGCATCGCTGAATCGTCCAAGCCAAAGCGTGTCGGCCCAGACAGCCCATGGCACGAAAAGCGCGATGGCGAGAAGGAGCGCGGGCTGTTGTCTGGCTGACCGCATGCCGATCACCCCCGCCGCCAGGCATGGAAACGTTCGACCCAGGCCAGCAGTTTCTGCGGCGCATGCGCTTTCTTCCAGTTGCCGGCGACGTACTTGTTGGCCTCGGCCAGCGTCGGGTAGATATGGATGGTGCCGAGGATCTTGTTCAGCCCGATGCCTTGCTTCATGGCCAGCACGTATTCGGCGATCAGGTCGCCGGCATGTTCGCCGACGATGGTGACGCCGAGGATCTTGTCCGATGCCGTAGGTCGTGACTTCATAGGGAATGCCTTTCTCCTTGGCTTCCAGCTCGTTGAGTCCGACCCGGGCGACTTCCGGCTCGACGAAGGTGGCCCACGGGATCACCGAATAATCGGCCTTGAATTTCTTGAAGGGATCGAACAGCGCATTGACGGCGGCATACCAGGCCTGGTGGGCGGCGGTGTGGGTGAACTGGAAGGGCCCGGCGACGTCGCCGGCGGCGTAGATATTCGGGTAATTGGTTTGCAGAAATTCGTTGGTTTCGACAGTGCGCCCGGTTGGAACCCCCAGTTCCTCCAGACCGAAGCCTTTCAGATTGGCAGCACGGCCAACGGCAACGAGTACGGCATCGAAGGGGATACGGACGTCCTGTCCTTCATGTTCGGCAATCAGGATCTTCTCGCCGCTGTCGACGATGAACTGCCTGGCCCGGTGATTAAGCAGAACATCAATTCCTTCCGCCCGGAAACGCTGGGTGACCAGTTCGGAAACCTCCGGGTCTTCGCGAATCATGATGCGCGGGGCGAGGTCAGATACCCGACTTCCTCGATGCCCGGAATCGGCGGAACGAAAGGTCGGGCACCGGTGGCGATGACGATGCTTCGCGTTGCCAGGCGCTGCGTGCTGCCATCTTCGCGGGTGATGTCGACCTCCCACGGCGACACGATCCTGGCGCAGCCCTGCACGACATCGACGCCCAGCCCGGTGTAACGCTCGGCCGAATCGTGCGGCTCGACGGTCTTGATCACCGCCTGTACGCGCGCCATCACATCGGCAAACTCGAACTGGGCATTGGCTGAGGCGATGCCGAATTCCTGTGAGCGGGCGACATGCGACAGGAACCTGGCCGAGCGAATCAGGGCCTTGGAGGGGACGCAACCGGTATTCAGGCAATCGCCACCCAGTTTGTGTTTTTCGACCAGGGTGACCTTGGCCTTGACGGCGGAAGCGATGTAGGAGGTGACCAGGCCGGCGCTGCCGCCGCCGATGACCACCAGATTGCGATCGAAGCGGGCGGGCTTCTGCCAGTTGGCAAAGACCTTGTTTGTGCGAACAATCTCTACCAGTTTGCGCGCTATCAGGGGAAAGATGCCGAGCAGGACAAACGAACCCAGCAGGCTCGGCGAAAGAATGCCGGACAGGGAATCGAGCTTGGCCAACTGGGTGCCGGCGTTTACGTACACCACCGTGCCGGCCAGCATGCCGAGCTGGCTGACCCAGAAGTAAGTCCAGGTCTTCATCGCCGTCAGGCCCAACAGCAGATTGACCAGAAAGAACGGGAAAGCCGGCACCAGGCGCAAGGTGAAAAGGTAAAAACCACCCTCACGGCGAACCCCATCGTCAATTGCGGCCAGACGCTGCCCGAAACGCTGGCTCACCCAGTCACGCAGCAGATAACGGGACATCAGGAAGGCAAGGGTGGCGCCGATTGTCGAGGCGAAGGACACAATCACCGTTCCCCAGAGCAGCCCAAACACAGCGCCGCCGGCCAGGGTGAGCAGCGTCGCCCCGGGAAAGGAAAGGGCGGTGGCGACGACGTACAGGACGAAATAGCCGGCAACACTCAGGAGCGGATTGTTTGTCTGGAAAGACTGGATGGCCGCCTGTTGTTCCTTGAGCGTCTGGAGATTGAGGTATTGGCCGAGATCGAAGACGAAGAAACTGGCGATTGCCAGTCCGACCGTCAAAGCCAATGCCAATTTGCGCAACTGCATGAGGGACTCCCCCGAGGTTTGTGATCGGAGACGAAATGTTTCCGGCTTACCAATTAGTCGGCTAGATGCACGAATTCTTACACACAGCGAATATCCGGCATGTTTTTTAAGGCAGACCGGAGAAGATCGCCCGAAGCCGGTCGCTGCGCGTGGCTGCCCTGTCTTTTGCTACTACCGTTCGTTGGAGAGGAAAGGGATTACGCCATCAATCGCCAACAAGACCCCGCAAGTCGGCAACGAAGCTCGCTGCCGACTTGCTGAATTTGACGTTTTTTTCCGGTTGACCGTGGCATTCGAATGCTCGACAACAGGAACGAGGGGGGCGAATTCGGCTCTGGACGATAGTGCCGGGGCCGTTCAGCAACAAGCGCTGATCGGCGTGCCGGAAACTTCCCGATCGAACGGAATCGCGTTGCCACAACCTTCGAACAGGCCGTAATGCCGGCTGAAATCGCCGATGAAGTCGAAGTAGGGTGCAAAACGGCTGTCGCGAAGCATGCGGAAAGTGTTGCCGCAGACCGGGAGCACGCGGCCCGCCTCGATGTGGTGATGCTTGTCGAGCCCGAAGCGGTGTGGCTGTTCGGCGATGCCGCCGCGATAGATCACCGCTTGCCCGTGGTCTTCGCAGGCATTTTCCAGGCCGTCGAGCTTGAACAGGCGATAGGTCGCCGAATAAAAACGGATGTTGCCGACCCGCTCGGCCAGCACCGGGTCGGTGACTTCCAGCGGCCTGTCCTCGACCAGGCGCGGATCGGTGAAACCCTGGCGCTGGGCCAGGCGGATGAAGTCGTTCCAGTACAATGCGCCGCCCAGGCATTCACCGTACAGTACTGGGTCGTTCTTGACCGATTCCGGCACCCGGCGATCGGCATAGACATCGGAGAAATAGAACTCGCCGCCCGGCTTCAACAGCCGGGCTACGCCGCGCAGGACGGCATCCTTGTCCGGTGAAAGGTTGACCACGCAATTGGAAACGATGACGTCGAAACTGTTTTCCGGCAGATCCAGTTCATCGAGGCGCTCGATATAGCCCTGCAGAAAACGGACGTTGTCCTGCCGGTAGCCGAAAGCTTCGCGATGAAAAGCCTGATGGCGGCGCGCCACGTCGAGTTGCTCCTCGGTCATGTCGACGCCGATCACTTCGCCGCTTTCACCGACCAGTTGGGCCAGGGCATAGACGTCACGACCCGAGCCGCTGCCCAGATCGAGGACACGGCAGCCGGCGAGCAGCGGCGGGCAGACCAGGCCGCAACCGTAGTAACGGCTCAACACTTCCGGGTGAATTCGGGAAAGCAGCGGCTTGAGCCAGGCCGGCATCTGCGAGGCGTCGCAGCAGGCCGTGGTCTTCAGGTCGTCGGAGGTCTGAAGTTGCTGGCCGTAGTAGTCCTTGACGAGATCGTGCATGTTCTTCTCCTTGGTGATGCGTGTCGTACCTAATTAGTCGTCGGCAACCGGTGTTTTCTTACATGAACCGTGAAGCCTCATCAGCGCGTCGCGCAGCACTTGGCCAGCCAGTGGTCGAGCGATAGCTTCCCCGGCCCCCGGGCGATCAGTACCAGCAGTACGGTGGCCCAGACGCCGTGGGTCGGGTAGGCATCGGGATAGACGAAAATCTGGATGGTCAGGGTCATGACCAGCAGGGCCAGCGACGAGAAGCGGGTGGCCAGGCCGAGCAGGATCAGGACCGGGAAAAGATGCTCGCCGAAAGCAGCCATCGGCGCCGCCAGTTCGGGCGGCAGCAGGGGCAGGCGGTATTCGCTGCGGAACAGTTCGAGCGCGGAATCCGACAGCTGTGGCCAGCCGAACTGGAATTCACCGGAAACCAGATCGACAGCGAAGCCCTCTATCTTGGTCTGGCCGGACTTCCAGAAAATCGCGGCGATGGAGAAGCGACCGAGCAGGGCGATCAGCGAATCGGGGAGTCGCGAGAAAAGCGCGACGAGGCGGCTCACCCCGGTGCATATTTTGGCTGTGGACAAGTTCATGATGGTCTCCTTCAGGCATTCAGTGCCGTAATGGCTGATTTTTGTAGCAGCAGGCCGAGCACGCCAACCAGGTCGAATTCCACATCGATGGCGGCAGCCGCTGCGGCGGCCTGGCCCAGGCTGGCTCCGGATTGAAGGGATGAAATGAAAGCGCCCGCCGCAGGGGAGATTTGCATGACTTCCACGTCCAGTCCATGGCGCAACACGAGCGCGGTTTCCGGGCTGTCCGTGCTCACCGTCGATAATTCCAGAATGCCCTGGTGAGCAGCCCACAACGAAACCACGGCAGACCCCGAGGCAAGCACAGCCAGCGAGGGATGCAGGCTCACCTTCAGCGTTGGCAGGGTTTCCTGGCTGGCCACCGCGGCGGCGACCTCGTCGCTGCCGATGCCCGGCAGGTCGGCGGCATGGTAGGCCACCACCCGGAGATATTCGAGCCGTGCCACGTCGGCCAGGTAGGGCAGGGCGGCGGCCGGCGGGAAGGTCTCTATGAACGCCGGGAATGAGGCACCGTAGAAGGCCATCAAGCGTGATTGCGGCGGATTTCCGTAGGCGTACAGCCGGGCCATGGCGCGGAAAAAGTCGTCGCCAACCAGTTGCAGCGTCACCTCGAAGGTGTCGGCCAGGGCGTCGATCAGCGAGACGATGACGTTGTTCCGGTAGACCCGGAAACGTTGCGCCGGGTCGGAGCCATTCCAGGCGGTCAATCCAGCCGGGGCAGGCAAATCCGGATCGAGCAGGGCGCTGGCAAAGGCGAACTGGTTCATGCCGCCACCTCGGCCAAGCAGGTTTGCAGCAACGCTTCCGCCTGTTGCGCTTCAGCGAGCAGCACCGAAAAGGCCGGAATGTCGTTGTCGCGCTCGATCAGGGTCGGCAGCGGGCCGCTGCGTTCCAGCGTGAATCGGTAGAGTTCCCAGACGGCCCGGGCAATCGGGGCGCCATGGCTGTCGATGAGCAGCGGCGCGCCGGCTGCATCGATGTCCTGGGCGTAGCCGGCCAGATGGATTTGTCCCGCTGCCGCCAGCGGCAATGCCTCGATGCAGGCTTGCGGGTCGCGGCCGTGGTTGGTACACGAGACGTAGACGTTATTGACGTCGAGCAGCAGCCCGCAGCCCGTGCGCTTGACGACCTCGCCGATGAAATCGGTCTCGGTCATGGTCGATGCGGCGAATTCGACGTAGGTCGCCGGATTTTCGAGCAGCAGGCGTCGGCCCAGGCGCTCATGGACGCGGTCGATGTGATCGCAGACCCGTTGCAACGTGGCGGCGTCGTAAGGTGCCGGCAGCAGGTCGTTGAGAAAGAAGTCACCATGGCTTGACCAGGCCAGGTGCTCGGAAAAGGACTGCGGCTCGTAGCGCGCAATCAACGCGGCCAGGCGATCGAGGTGGGCCTCGTCGAGCCGCCCTTCGCCGCCGATGGACAGACCGACGCCGTGGATCGACAGCGGGTAGTGGCTGCGAATCTGCGTCAGGTAGTGATGGAAGGGACCGCCATCGACCATGTAGTTTTCGGCATGAATCTCGAAAAAACCGAGGTCGGGCAGGGTGTCGAGGATGGTCTGGAAGTGATCTGGCTTGAGGCCGAGGCCGCCGCGCGCCGGCAAAATGGGGGCACTGGCCGCCGCCGTTGCGGCAAAAGCACCTGCCGTTTTCGGCAGAATCTGGGGAACTGTCGTCATGGCAGGCGCTCCGCTTTGGTTCAGGGAAATCAGGCCTTCTTTTCCTTGAATTCGGCGAGTTGGCCGTGACCGGTCGGCGAGGTCTTGGACATCGTCTTTTCGCAGGTACCCTTGGGAACCAGCGACCAGGCATTGCCCTGGTGATCGATCTTCGAGGTGCCGGCGCAGGTGGTACCGGCGCCAGCCTTGCAATCGTTCTTGCCCTTGAGGGCGACGCCGAAGCATTTTTCCTTGTCGGCCATATCGGCGGCGGCAACCGGAGCAGCAGCAACGGTCATGGCGGCGCCAAAGGCGAAGGCGAGCGAAGCGGCGGTCAGAGTCTTGTTCATGGTGGTATCTCCTGATGAGGTTGGGACAGGGGTTTGTCCGGGCAGCCGATCAATAATTTCGACTGCTGACCATTAGTCGGAGAACCGGGGAATTTATTACGCCTGGTTTGAAAAATATTTTTGCGTTGATGAAATGCCTCAGCGGAGTCGGCAACGACGCAAAGCATGTCGACCAATGAACAGGTGGTGCCGCCTCGTCCTGGCGATACAAATTGAACGATTTTTGATCGTCGACCGTAACGACCGGTAAATCCAAGTCGATCTGGCCGTTTTTCAAACCTATGGCAAGACGAGATCGCCTGTACTGATCAGGGCGACATTTGGCGGGTCATTGATTCGTTCCAAACGACCGACACACATCGCCATTGAACGCATAATTTGTATTATGTTAAATAATATAATGAGAAGAAAAAGAGGATCAGTTCAGATCCTCATCCTTAGTCAGGTGACACGAATAAGTACCCTGGATTCCCTATTTTGTGACCGCAATTTGGCCCCCCAAGACCACAATTTAGCCCCGCAGCCCGAAATTCACCAAGACACAAACTAGTCCCCGGCCACAAAGTAGCCCCCTGGGGTTCAGGCAAGTGTTTAAACTTTCCTGTTTCGCCGTGGCGCTCTGAGCATTGTGGGTTTTGAAGCAATTCTTTCCTGAAGTTGTTTAGATGCTAATTGGGCGAGTTCAACTTCCCGTTGCAACAATGCCAGCCTCGTTTCCTGCTGAACTAGAGTCTGGCGGAGCGCAGCCAGTTCTTCAAGATGCTTTTCATTTCCAGCCCTTAGCTCATCTTGTTTCCCCTCAGCAGCACCTAGCATCTGTCTTACTTTAGCCAACTCAGACTTGCAGGAATCCAGCTCAAGCCGCAACTGCTCCTCATTTTCAAGACTACTATTTCGAAGTTGTAGCAGTTCGCGTTGTACTTTTACCGTCATCTGGCGTTCGTGATCGATTTCAAGCAATGCTCGTTTTTCACTAGCATCAAGTCGTTCTTCGGTACGCCTAAGTTCTTGGCGATACTTTTCGAGTTCGGCGGAATAGTCCTTTCTGGCATCGCTCAGAGCGACCTCTAACGTAATTTGCTGACGTCTGGCTAACTCAATTTGTTGCTCTAGGGCCTCTGTTCTGGAGCGTTCACCTGCTAGATCTCGTTCAAGATCTAATATCCGTTCATTGGCCGCTCTAAGGGCTTCTCGGGTTTGTTTAGACTCTACTTCAGCAGCTATGCGCGCTTGGTCTGCAGCAGCAACAGACTGCAGTGATTCAGTGACTTTATCCTGCGCTTCCTGACGGAAGATAACGAGGCCATCCTGGGCACTCGTTTGTGCCTGTGACCACAGCGAAACCACCAGTTCTCCCGCTGCAGCCTTTAGGCCTTCAGGTAGGTCCGGATGCTCAATCCGGACCCGACTCTTTTCACGCAAGTCAGACCAAAATCTGGCCAGCGCTTCAGCCGGCGCGGACATGCTCCCTTTTCGGACGAATTGGTAGAGCTTGTTTGCCGTTGGGGTTATGCCGTAGCGAAAAAAGAGAATGGCGCAGACTTCTCGGTACAGATCCTGCGTGTCGAGATCATGGGCTTTGAGCGCCTCGATTTCCGCTTTGATTTTGGCTTCTGTGCTCATGCTTTTGCTCCTACGGTTGCAACTCTTGCGATGCTTATCGATACAGAAATTAATAATACGACGTATAACGTTGTAAATACAATTAATAAAGCGAAACATTTGACATTACGACTATAATGTCGAATTATTGTGACGTGATGGCGTTGAGGAAATACTGAGACCTCATTCCACGTTTTCAGGGCAAAAATGACTGATACCGCGCTCGCGCCGATCCCTGTTGAGCAGATCCTGTTGCCAGCCGACCTCGACGGCAGCCAAGGACGTAATCGTGCCGTTGGCCGTGTCGCTCAGATTGCCGCCACCAATGATCTGCAGGCCATTCACGCCTGGTTGGCGCGTTTCATCGAAACCAAGACAACGTTCGACAACTACCGGAAGGAAGCTGAGCGCTTATTGCTGTGGTCAACGCTCCAATTGGGCAAACCCCTCTCTTCCCTGACCCATGAGGATTTCCTGGTGTACCAGCAGTTTCTCTTGGATCCACAACCGCGTGAAAAATGGGTAGCCGGCGGAGGCCGTAAGCATCCCCGGGATGATCCACGCTGGCGACCGTTTTATGGGCCGCTCTCTACAGCCAGCCAACGCCAGGCCATGATCATTTTGAATGTGATGTTTTCCTGGCTGGTCGATGCCGGCTATCTGGCTGGCAATCCCTTATCTTTATCCCGGCACCGGGCGCGTCGTGCCAAACCCCGGATCACCCGCTATCTTGATCCTGACCTTTGGCAGGAACTGAAAGTCTTCATTGATAGTATGCCCAGAGAAACCGATCGCCAGCGAGCCCACTATTTTCGCGTCCGGTGGCTATTCACCCTCCTCTATCTGGGCGGCCTTCGGATCTCGGAAGTCGCTGAAAACACTATGGGCAGTTTCTTTTGCCGGCGTGACCGTGAGGGCGATGAGCGCTGGTGGCTGGAGGTTCTGGGTAAAGGCGACAAGGAACGTCTGGTGCCAGCGACCAGTGAACTGATGGTGGAACTGGCCCGTTATCGGCGGGAGGTAGGCATGGCGCCCTACCCTAGTCCCAATGAGGAAACCCCCTTAATACTGCCGATCGGAAGATCGCGGGAAGCATTGACTCGAGCGGCACTGCATTCGATTGTGAAAAAGGTTTTCGAGGGGGCAGCCGAGCGGCTACGGCAGCGTGGTGATGAGTACGTTGTCCGAGCGGACTTGCTTGAACGTGCCTCAGCGCACTGGCTGAGGCATACAGCCGGTTCGCATATGGCTGATCAACAGATCGACTTGCGTTTAGTCAGAGACAATCTTGGCCATGAGTCGTTGAGTACGACGAGCCAATATCTTCATGTCGACGATGACCGTCGGCACAAAGAGACCGAAGAAAAACATCGCATACGGTGGTAAGAGCTACGGCGGAATCTCGGTCTTTGCAGCCATTCTGAGCCTTCGATCTAAGCAGCCGGTTTTGAATGGAAAGCCGACATCAGCGTGAGGACGAAAACTGGTGCGATTCAGAGTAGTATGCGGAATACATGAAATAACTAGAACACATAGTATAAACGGGCACATTCCGTTGAAGGGTTAGCTCTCACATGCACGAAATTATCTGTCCACACTGCGGGAAGGCCTTCAAGATCGACGAAGCGGGCTACGCAGACATTCTCAAGCAAGTTCGCGACGCCGACTTTGATAAGCAGCTGCACGAGCGGCTGGTGCTGGCCGAGCAGGACAAACTCAAAGCCGTCGAACTAGCTGAGGCTCGGATGACCGGCGAACTGCAGAAAGCCGCCGCCGCCAAAGACAGCGAAATTCAGACACTCAAGGCCCAGATCGACGCTGGCAAAGTTCAGAGCCAACTCGCAGTCACCCAAGCTCTCAGTGCCATCGAGAAAGAGCGTGACGCGCTCGCCAGCCAGCTCGTCCAAGCGCAGCAAGAAAAAGATGCCGCCGCTCGGCTGGCCGAAGCGAAGATGCTTGCCGAGCTGCAGAAGAGCGCCACCATCAAGGACGCCGAGATTCAGGCCCTCAAGGTCCAGCTCGACACCCTCGCGCTCAACCAGAAGCTGGCGCTTGCCGATGTACTCGGCACGGTCGAGAAAGAGCGCGACGAACTCAAGAGCAGCCTAGAGCGCGCCGCACTCGAAAAGCAGCTCGCGGAAAAATCGCTCAAGGACAAATACGAAACCCAGCTCAAAGATCGTGACGACGCCATCGAGCGCCTGCGCGACATGAAGGCGCGCCTCTCCACCAAGATGATCGGCGAAACGTTGGAGCAACACTGCGAAACTGAATTCAACCGCATTCGGGCCACAGCATTTCCGCGCGCCTATTTCGAGAAAGACAACGACGCTCGTAGCGGTAGCAAAGGAGACTATATCTTCCGCGACAGCGATGAGAGCGGCACCGAGATCGTCTCCATCATGTTTGAGATGAAGAACGAGAACGACCTCACCGCCGCCAAGAGCCGTAACGAAGACTTCCTCAAAGAGCTCGATAAGGACCGTAATGAGAAGGGCTGCGAATACGCTGTGCTCGTCTCAATGCTCGAACCCGAGAGCGAGCTCTATAACACAGGCATCGTGGACGTATTCCACCGTTATCCCAAGATGTACGTGGTCCGCCCGCAGTTCTTTATCCCCATCATCACACTACTGCGCAACGCCGCGATGAACGCGGTCAAGTACAAAGCCGAACTTGCCCTGGTCCGCGCGCAGAACATCGACATCACCAATTTCGAGAACGAACTTGAAACCTTCAAGTCCGCCTTCTCCAAGAACTATGACCTCGCTTCGCGCCGCTTCCAGACCGCCATCGACGAGATCGACAAATCTATCGACCACCTACAGAAAACCAAGGAAGCCCTACTCGGCACCGACAGGAACCTGCGCCTCGCTAACGACAAGGCGCAGGATGTGACGATCAAGCGGTTGACGCGTGGGAATCCTACGATGGCCGAGAAGTTTGCGGAGTTTAAGAGGCCCGAGAGGCAAGGAGACAAATGAGTTAAAACCCGATGTACAGCAACGGAATTTAATCAATGTCTATCATCGCTCACGTGACATTGGAACTAAACAACTAGTGACCTCTACGCCGAATCTATAACCTTGAAAGATATGTACACACACGATCCACGAGAACACATTCGAGGCATCCACCAGATTCTGGTTTCCGACAAGAAGCGTATAGGTTTTCTGTTCGGTGCGGGGTCGTCATTTGCGACAGGGCTGCCGACCGCTTTTATCCCAGCGATCGAGAAAATGACCGAGACGATAGTCACTGAAGTTGAGGCGCATTCGCCCGAGTTCGCGGCTGCCATAAAGGAGATTCAAACTGAAACTGAGGCGCTAAAGGTGTCCTTCAACATCGAAACGCTCCTCTCGAGTATTGAAGCCAAGCGCGCCGTCATTGGCGCGGGAAATCTCAATGGCCTCGACTCAGTCGGATTCACTGACTTAGCGGCGCTTGTAAAGACCCGAGTCGTAAAACTCGTCTCTGTGCACGAAACTTTAGTGGCCGAAGACCGAAAAAAACTAGCTCACGCTCGTCTCGCAAATTGGATTCAGAAGGCGAGAAGGCGGTTTCCCGCTGAAATCTTCACAACGAATTACGACTACCTATTTGAAATTGCCCTCGAAGGATCTGGCATACCGTATTTCGACGGCTTCTCTGGTAGCTTTGAGCCGTTTTTCTGCCCAGAGGCCGTGGAAGATGTCCAGTCTTACCCGCATTTAGTCAAACTTTGGAAAATGCATGGTTCTCTAGGGTGGACCTACCGTGACTCAGACAAGGCTGTGATTCGGCAACAATCAGCCTCGGAAGTACTCATCTATCCTTCCCACCTCAAATACAACACGTCAAAAAAGCAGCCGTATGTCGGACTGATTGACCGGTTGTGCGCCTTCCTCCAGCAGGATGACGCAGTTCTTTTTACATGCGGATATTCGTTCGGGGATGAACACATCAATGAACGGATTGTGACTTCGCTCCGACGGGGAGCGAATTCCCACGTGATCGCGATGTATTACGACGAAACGTGTGCTGATGACAATATGAGAATGTATGGCCTAGCTGACGTGAACAACAATGTCCGCAAGCTTGCAACATACGAGACTGGCGGAAAAATGTCAGTTTATGGTCTGCGCCATGCCGTTATCGGCGGGAAATTTGGCGAGTGGAGATTGAGAGATGAACCGAAGACAACGGAGTCAATCCGTGTAAGCCAATACTTTGACGAAGACGCTGCAACTCCGTCGGACGAGGCGGGTGAGCGGAAAGGGGATGAACGATGGATGGGGACTGGGCGGTTCCTTCTGCCCGACTTCCGGAAACTTACTGATTTTCTGAACGACCTCTCTTCGTCCGAAGGGCCAGCGAGCACGCTGCAACCGACATGAAACACAATCCAACGCATATCGGTCAGGTTGAGAGCGTGAGCGGGAACTCCGTGACGATCAAGATGGCCAGCAACTACCCGTCGAACATGCCAATTGTCGATGGCACCGTCTACCGGATTGGACAGATTGGATCGTTTCTCAAGATTCCTTTGGGCTATGCCAATCTGTATGGGCTCATCACACAGGCCGGCGTCCTTGCGATGCCTGAGTCACTGCTAAACGCTTACAAGGAAAATCCGGCAATCGTGGATGGACACCGCTGGTTGCGGATGATTCTTGTCGGCGAACAGATCGGCTCGTCTTTTGAGCGAGGTGTGCTCCAGTCGCCGACTTCGGGTGACCAAGTCCATCTGGTTACGAACGATGACCTCCGAATAGTCTACGGGGGCTACAACGCCCAATCGTCGATAGTCATCGGGAATCAGAGTGCCTCTGAGGGACTTGCTGCACAGTTGGACATGGACAAGCTCATCTCGCGTCATTGCGCGATTCTTGGTGCCACAGGTAGCGGAAAGTCCAATGCTGTAAGCGTCGTTGTGAAAGCGATTGCAGAGAAGCCATTCCCGAGCGCACGCATTCTCATGATTGACCCGCATGGTGAATACGCGAGCTCTCTGGCTGGGAAGTGCCGAGTGTTCAGAGTCGGTGCAAATGCTGCTGGTGGCGAAGACGAACTCTGTGTTCCATTCTGGGCTTTGCCATTCAAGGAGCTGCTGGCGATCTTCCCGGGCAGGCTCTCGGATCAGAATGAAGATTATATTCGAGCAAAGGTGCTGGACTTAAAGAGAGAGTCGGCTATTGCAATTGGCGGACTAAGGCCAGAGGCAATCACTGCGGACAGTCCCATTCCATTTTCGATAAACAAATTGTGGTTTGACTTGGATAACTTCGAGCGGATAACCTTCAAAGCAGACCGCACTACGCCAGAAGCTTTGATTTCGGCGGGTGACGCAGAATCACTAGTTTCGAACCAATACCCAATTGCTGGGTTGGGTAGCAGTGCCCCCTTCTTGAACAATAAAGCGAAGGGCATCCTCGGTTTCCTGGATGGAATGAGATCGAGACTTCTAGACCAAAGCTACAACTTCCTGTTTCGCCCCATTGGCTATTCGCCAGCTTTGAATGGCGCGGTACCCAATGACCTCCCGCGTCTATTCTCGACATGGTTTGGGCATGGATTTCCAGTTTCCGTCTTGGACTTGTCAGCAATCCCGTCAGAAATAATGCAGACGATTTCTGGTTGCATCTTAAAGATCATCTACGACGCCCTCTACTGGGGGCAGAACACGCTTGTTGGCGGTAAACAGCAGCCTCTTTTCATCGTGCTAGATGAAGCTCACGCCTATTTGAAGGCTGGCGAGGATTCGATTTCGTCACGAACAGTTCAGGCGATTGCGAAAGAGGGCAGGAAGTATGGGGTTGGGATGCTCCTGGTCACTCAACGTCCTTCCGAGCTGGACGAAACCGTCTTGAGTCAGTGCGGTTCAATTATCGCGCTGAGGATGACGAATACCCGAGACAAAGGTCACGTTTCTTCGGCAATGCAGGATGAACTACGAGAAATGGCGGACGTGCTTTCGAGCCTACGGACAGGCGAAGCGATCGTCAGTGGTGAGGCCGTCCGGATTCCATCTCGTGTGAAGTTTTTCCAAGCAGGCAATGCGGTAAAGAGTTCCGACCCAATTGCATCGAAACTGTGGGCCAATGCCCGCCCAGATGTGGCCGTCTACCAAACCAGCGTCCGCAACTGGAGAAATCAATCATTCAACTAAGGAGACGATATGCCAATTCCAGACATGGAGCCCGTCAGTTCATCCAACATTGCCGCAATCGGCTACGATGTGGAGAATCTAACAGTATATGTCCAGTTTCTGAATGGTTCGACCTACGCCTATAAGGGTGTTCCAGAGCACGAGTTTGAGAATCTGCGAACAGCTCCGTCGGTTGGCTCCTACCTTAACCGGAATTACAAGAACGTTTATCCATACGAACGTGTTTAACGCTCTGAAATGGCTGAAGGATTGGCGCCTGTATTCTGACCCTAGCGAAATCGACCGGTAGCCGCAGACAACTAGGCGGCTAAAGCATGGCTTTTCTCGAAGACTATCAGCGCGAACTCAAGCGACAAAGTCGGCATGGGCGTTGCCTCCACTATTCAAATGGTGATCGCTGCAATGAGGTTGTTTCCGCTCACTCGATTCAGAAGCGAGGGCAGTTAAACCTCATCGCAGAAGATGGGCACGTTTATCGACTGAACGCAGATTTTTCCATACTTGAAAAAACGAAAGGGTTCCCTAGCCTTAAAAAAACGGGGGTGAACCGCGCGTCGACCTTTGCTGGCTACTGCAAGTATCACGACAATGAGCTATTCGAACCGATTGACAACTTCCCGCTTGGTCCTGAAAGAGAGCAAATTGCTCTCTACGCATACCGATCTTTATGCCGTGAATTTTTCGTCAAAGAGAACGCGGTCAAAGTGCTTGCCAAGATGAAGGATCACCCGGAACTAGATGAATCAAGTCGTAGATTTTTGTCTGCCTTGCTAATCGGTCATAGTCTTGGCCTTGAGGGGTTGAAACACCACAAATCGATATTCGACACCGCTCTTTCTGGCAGTAATTTTGAGCAATTCGAGTTCACTTATTTCACATCGAGGTCGCCATGTTCAGTGCAGTTGTCAGGGCTGCTATATCCTGACTATGATTTTGAAGGCAATCATCTCCAAGACCTTGGGAATAATGAGACGCCATGGGATCTGATTACTTTCTTTACTGCTCCTGTTGATGAAGGTTGGGCATTTGGATTCGGGTGGCATGTCTCAAGTAATCGGAGCTGTGTTCAATTCATGCAGTCTCTAGCGCAAAGAGTGGCGAATGGAGAGAAGGTCGAGGATATGCTTCTGCGTTTCTCGCTGTCGTGCTGCGAGAACCACGCTATACGAATTTCATGGTGGGACGGACTCCATGAGTTATCGCGTGCAGCTGTGATGGAACGGATGTACGTGATGATGCATCCCAGCGTTCCTGTATCAAGCCGTTATCTGGCGGCAGGCTGCGAAGGAATCGCAAATTGGCAGTATGAGTACGTCCACACAACGCTCCGTGCAGCCGGCTAGCGTTATGGGGTCCTATTAAGTTTGCCTGTAGCACCGGTAAGCCGAATCCAGGGTTATTCACCGCTTTTTCTGCAGCGATTCGGTTTTCGGACGCGGTGAAGGTTATGTGCCGTGCCTTTCCTCTATCGCTTGATAGAGCATGGCCGCAGCCCGTCGCGCGATTGCGTCTTCTTCGGGGTCGAGTGGTTCAAGTTCGATCCCACCACGGCCATCGATGAACATGCCCCCCCCTACATCGTCATCGTAGCGGGATCCGTTTTCGTGGATGGCTTCATACTCGTCTGCCGACAGATCGGCGCCCAGTAGTTCGGCAAGATAGAACCAGGTCCAGCACTGCCGTAGGTTCAACCGATCGTAGCCTTCGATCAGTTCACGCATGGCTTCAGTGTCGCCTTTCTGTGCCGCGATCGTTCGCCACCGCCAAGCATCCTTCCGCCGGCCGATATGTTCGGCGACATCAGCGGCATAGGCTGCGTCGATGCTCGCGGAAAACTCGCCTAGTTGTTCGAAGAAGGCCGGGTCACCAAAAATCTCAGCCATTTCGAGCAACGCGGCTTCATGACCAAGCGCACCGGCCGCACGCAGGTGGTGTTCGTACTTTTCCGAACGGGTCTGCATGGCCGCGTATTCGTCCGCCCATTCCTTTTCGACGCCGGTGAGTACGCGGCCGTTACGCGCCTCGTTGTACCAATAGTCGCTGCCAGAACTGGGTTCGTCGTAGGGATCGTCGGACGGTGCGTAGATCAGCGCTAAGGCGTAATGGGCATCGGCATCGCCTTTGTTGGCAGCCGACAGTAGTCCGTCAAGCAGGATGGGGGTGGCGAGGGATTCGCGATCAAACCATGGACCATAGGTGTCTTCGTCATCCTCAGCCTCGTCGTCAAACTCGTCGAGTTCATGATCGGTCTCCCTATTCGTTTCGTATCGAAGATGCGCGACAAGGTCCGCAATGCGGATGACGCCTATATCCTGGTCAGTAAGGTATACCGAGAGGGGCTGCGCGAGCTGGAGCGCCGTTTCCGGCAAGTAGTCGAGTTCCAGGCAGCGGCGCCCGACCGATTCCCCATACTTGGCCGGACGTCGGCTGGTGAGGCCGCCTTGCGTGAAAACGTACTCGGCGCACAAGGATGCGTACGAGTTGAAACCGAAGGCAGCGGCCAATAGTTCGTAGACGTGGCTGCGCTTGAAGGCGGTGCTGGTTCGGGCTTGGAGATATTGCTGAGTATCGAACGCGAGTTGTTTGATCGTCATGATCAACCTTTCCTGAAAACCTCATCGATTCGGGTCAGGTGCACGCGTTTAAGTCCCCGACGACGAGGCTCAAAAGAGAAGGTCTACTGGATATGACGCTCGTTGCTGCGTTGCCTGTTTTTACTCACGTGCAAGTATGGTGGGCACCGCTGTCGATAATAACATTCGCGTTTAAGGTAGGCTACCGTCACGCGAAATGTAGACCGTTGGCATGTGGCGCATCTTGTACGCTTTCAAGATGAAAAAATATCTGTGTTTGTTGATAACAGAACACTCCGACGGTTACTCGGCATTAGCTAACGGCTGCAATGAGTCCAATTACAAACGTAGCATCCAAAAACTTCCAACGTTGGCAATGGCCGAGGAGCGGAATCGCGTGACTCCCCTGCCCTTCGTCATTTGACATTTGACATTATCCCCCTCTGCCAAGATTCTGCTCTTCGCCGCCGTTGAACGAGTTTGGCACCGGTCAAGCCCTGAAGAACAAGTCGAATGTCCGCTCTGGCGCAATCTTGAACGGATAGCCTGACTTTTTGAAATCGTATTCCGTGATTGACACAAAAGAGGATGGCAGTTAAGTTCAGGTGATGACATTCGGGATTTTTTCATCCAGATGAGCCGCCCTTCGACATCTTCCTCAATACCCCACGACGTTCGTCTCGTGGCTGCCATATCGCGGCTCTTAGACCTGCATCAGAGCCGCCGAGAGACTGGCGTTTACGTTCCTGAAACGCAGGAACGGTCTGGGCAGATGCTTGCCCTTGCTCTCATTTTTCTCGACACGCTTCGCGAAATAGAAATGGATCGCGGACCTTCGTTTGTTCCTATCGGCGAAGTTCTTACTGCAATGCGGAAGCGGGTCTCGACGGTAGTAGATGAGGATTTGGATTTCGTCATTGATTCGTTGGCTCACGAGCGGGAAATCAGATACGGGGTCGAGGACGGCAAAGGCGGAATTACCTTCGGCTTGACCAAGGAGTCGACGCCACTCGTCGAGAAGGCGAGAGGTTTTGCCCAAGTCCAACTGACGGAAAACGGTCGGCTCCTGCTTCGTATTTCGGCGATGAAGGAAAGTTGGCTTTACAGCGATATCGATGCCGAAAAACTGGTCAAGGCTATCGAGCGAGGACAATTCGCCGATATTCCCCGTTTCTGCAAAATGATGATTCTTGAAATTGCATCGAAGAACAAACAACTCTCATCAGCTTTGGAACGCCCCACGCTCGCCGAACTTCGGGACATGCTCATTGATGATGGTCCAGGTATTGCGGGAGCCTTGAGAGACGCAACGGAAGTCGTTAAACAGGCTTGTTCCAAGATATTCGATGCAGGAACGAGAGAGTCGTTCGAGATGTGGCGGGAGAGAAATCCCGTTTCCTATTCCATAGGCAATCTGCAAACCGAAATCGAGTTGGTCATGCAGAATGTCGAGGTTCTGTCCCGCCGTTTCGTGGGCTTCCTCGAAACCGCTCAACGGGCGAGGTCGACAGGCGGGGAAGGCATCCCCTTCCTGTCTATCGCCGATTCAATGACCGTTCCCTCCACCGTTCCTAACTTGCGACGGCTGGAAGCCATCCTTGCCGAACTGATGCCTTGGGGGACGGGTTCGAACTTCTTCCATCCTTCCTTGATGGTCGGTTCCGTGGATTTCACCACCTTGGATGAGGGCGAGAAACATGTTCCCGTTTCCACCTTCAATCTTGAACCCGACCGTGCCGCAAGCCATAGCCGGCTCATGGATTTCATCCTGCGGAATCGGGCGATGGTGATTGACAGGCTGATGGCTAGTCCAAAGACCTTCTCCGAAATGATTTCCGATGTCGGTTTCTCGCTGGAAGCCGACGAGACTCCTGCCGATTTCTTCGGCGTCTATTCCGCTCCCGAACACCTCGATGGCGAAGGCTTCCGCATCGTCGTAGGTATCACGGGAGAAACATTCGACACACGCATTGCGGGTTTGCATTTCACAGGCTCCGACCCGTTGATGTTCCTCACGGAGGAAAACCTATGAACCCGACTGAAATCGGTATCGTCTTTGCCTACTTGCTCCGCTGGCGGGAAATTTCAGGCAATCCGCCTGGTCGTAATTTGCGGGATGGCGAACGAGCGGTCGCGAGAATCCTCGCCAATTGCAATTCTTCAGCCCTGAACGACTTCGAGGACTTCCTGAACGCACAGGGCTTTTCTCTCGTCGATAGGGATGGCGTCGAGTTTGGTATTCCCCCGAAAGCGGGAACCCCGAACACGATTTGGGTTTTGACTCGCAAGCGTGGCGAAGATGTCGCCCCTTATGTCGACAACCGTTGGTATATCGAAGCGATGCGAGATGGTCGCGGCGGCGACAGGGAAGCCAAGAAGCACGAGACGATTTTCTGGACAGCCCGTCTCTGGCTGACACTGCAATGGTTCTTCTACGAGAAGATTGACCGCTTGCCATCCGAAGTCAGCCGCTATTCCGAAGCCTTCGTCTCCAAGCGTCTTTTCGTCGAGGAACTCTCCTCGGGCATCGAGAAGATGGGGAACTCTGGAAGACCCGAAGGCGAAGCAGGCGTCGTTTGGGATCATTTTTGGAAGGACAAGGGGAAAATTTCCACTTGGGCTGCACGCTTCCTGAATGTCATGGAGCAATCGGGAATGATTGAGGCAACGGGGAACAAGGACGAATGGCGACAAACCGTCCTTGCGGCAATCGAGATGGCAGACAACTCCTCTCAAGAGATTTCCTATCTCCTGCCACCCAAACAACCTTTGGCGAGCCGTGAAACGGCTGCATTGCTGCTCGGCGAGACCGTGGCAGACGAAAACCAACAACAATAAAACGGGAGGGACAGATGCCGCTCATCAACAAAATCGAAGTTTCCAACTTCATGAACAGCAGGCGGGAAGACCCTTGGCGTCCCGACTGGACTTTCCAAGTGTTCGACCTCAAAAGCGAAAACACCGCAATCAACATGCCGAACGGTCGAGGCAAAAGCACACTCGTCCTTACCATCCTCGCACTGCTTGCACACGACAAGAGCATTCACGAACTTCGCAAGAACCATTTTGCTCCGCAATCGACAGGGCATTACACCCACATCCGAATCGCGACCTACATTTGGGTCGAAGACGATTCGCCCGTCGACTTGGTTGTTCAATCGGGTGGCGATGCAGGCGGGACACCGATGGTCTTTGGCTTGTATGGAAACGCTGGAGAGAGCGGGTCATTTAAGGTCTACGCCTATCGCGGAACCTTGGAGGATTGCCCAATCGGTAGACGTGAAGGAAACAGGATTACGCTGACAGGAAATCAGGATTTCCTCGACAAGTTGTCGGTCATGCCAGGTCGTTTCCCCGCAACGCAACGGGAGGACACCCGCGTCAATTGGCGGGAGCATGTCTCGGGCATCTTCGACATGCCAAGCATCGAACAGCAGCTTGTCTATCAGAAGGCGAAGGGAGCCGAAGGCAGCAGCGGATATTTCGATGTCAATCCGCCTCGCGGCAAGCAATTCTCGGAAGCAGTTTTTTATGAACGGCTGGCTCCCGAACTTCTCGTCGACATGATGGGCAGCGTCGAGGAATATGCCGACGAACGCGGCATTGAGGATGTCATTCATCAGAAGGTTCAAGGAATCATCAAGGCGAAGGTTCGCACGGCGAAGACCGCCGATGACTTGGAGAAGACAAGACGAGTCCTCGAAGAACTGGAACGGGTCAAGACGAGGGCTGATGCCGTCGTCGAGGCAAAAGATACTACTGAACGCAAGGTCGCCGAATTTTCGCTTCAACATGCGGCATTGAAGGCTGTCGTAGTGGACGACCCCATTCCTGGGCTGTTGCGTCAACCTCCCGAGGAAGCCCCTATCCTCATTCGTTCGATGGTGATGCAGGGTGGAAACTGGTTCTTGCCTGATAGAGCATTCGAAATTTTCACAGGGGAAGACCCAAGGACACTTAATCAACGAGCACAGCGGCAGCAAATTGAGATTACCGCAGCCGAAAAGTCGCAACTTATTGATTTTGCGTGTGATCGTGGTTCGGCGACTACCAGTAGGGAGCAAGGTGGAGGCGATCCATCAAAACTCTATTCAGTTGAAAATGCAAAGATACTTTTGGAGGCAACAACGAATTTCAAATCCCCTTATATTCGTGACTCCGCAATCCAGATGGTGCTGGACTCTTTCTCTTGGGTTGAGGCATACGGCGACACGAACCCCGCAAGAATCGAAAATCTCGAACTGGCAGAAAAGATAGCCTCTCTGGACGAGCAACGAGCCGACTTTGCCACAAAGAGGGATGCTCTCCAGAAAGAAAAACTCAGCCTGAAAGACGAGCAACAGCAAATCGGCGAGCAACAAGCCGAATTCCGTCGCATGTCGGATAGCGGTCTTTTCTCCGAGGAAGAACTTCGTTCACCGTTCCAGACAGGGCAAAAGGCAGAAAAGGATTTTTCCACTGCCGACCTAACCCTTTCTGCACACCGACAAAACGTTGCCTTGAATAAGAAAAGCTTCGAGGAATGGCAAGCATTCGTAGCAGAGCATGGAGAAGATGCTGACCCGCTGGAGTATGCCGAAGCATTGGAAGAGGTAAAGGACAATGCCGAAGGAGCGTTAAAAGCCAACAAAGACGAACTGGCGACTGCCAGCGAGAATGCAAAGACAGCCAAAGGCACAGCCGAGACGGACAAAAGGGCTTTTGAGGCATTGGCTGCGAAAGCAGAAAACATTGGGAAGTTGCGTCCCCTTGTTCAGACTTTTGCAAACAGATTCGGAAGCGAGAACCCCGAGGGTTTGCTTGCTCTGGTCAAAAAGGAACTTGCTGATGCAGATAAGCGAGTTTCAGTCATTGCCGCCGAACGAGCATCAATGGCAGATGCCTTGTCCTCGCTTCACACCTTTGCAGAGGCTTATGGCAAGGATGAAGACCCGAAAGCATGGTTGGATAAGCGTTCACAGGAACGGACCGCTCTCTCGACGGAGATAGCCAATCTTGGCGATCACATCAAAGACCTGAAATCTCGCAGAGCGGATCTCGACAAGGCGGCAGTCGCACCAGGCAAGGTTGCCCGTGAAGTCCTCGACCTTGCTGGAACGGATGCAAAGCCCCTGCACGCATTCATCGATGAAATCGGTTTGCAGCAAGACAGGAAAGAGCGTGTCCTGTCGATGTTCTCGGCTCTTCTGTTCTCTCCTGTCTATGGAAACGCCGAACGAGCAGCAGAAGTCGCCTCCATGCTTGCGACGAAGGGGATTGAGTCTCCCGTCTTCGTCTCGTCCGAACTTGCCGAATTCTGCCGCAGCACGGATATCTCCTATAACGGCTCCGTGGCTAGAACATGGCTAGTCGGTGTCAGGACTCGTCCCGTCGATTGTTTGCTAGACCCGACCTTAGTCGAGCGGGAAAAGGAAGCTCTTGATACCCAAATCAATCAGGCAACCGCGACCCTTGGGGAAAAGCAAAAGCGATTCGAGGCACTCGACCCAGAAGGACAGGAAGCCATCATTGCTCGAAAGGCTCGGGAGGCTATCGAGAAAGGCTTCCCTGCCAAGGATGGAGCATTGCAAGAAGAGAAATCGCAACTCGAAGAAGCCTTGCCGCGTTTGAGAGACAGGGCATCGGAAGAAGCCGGCGATTCCATTCGAGCCGCAATCGAATATCGCAGGTTGATGGGCGACACATCGGAAGACGAACTCGCCGAAGCCCTTGAACAAGCGGAAGAGAAAGCAAGGCTGTCGGGCGAATTGCACTCTCGTTATGAGTCAGATGCCCAGTCGCTCACAGACAAACGGGAAGCCCTGCAAACGGCTTTTAGAACTGCGAGCGAAAAAGCAACGGAAATCCCCAAGCTGAAGAGCATTGGGAGGTTCATCGATGCGGGTGCTCCTGCTTTCATGAAATCCGCCGCGACCAAGGACGACGAATATCTCAAGGCAAAAAACGCTGCTGAGAAACGCAAGGGGTTCAGGTTCGAACTCGCAGAATCATTCGTCAAGTCAGGAGACAACCGTCCAAAGGAAATCGAAGCTCGACTTGGGGTCATCACGCCTGAACTGAATGACATCATTGAGAAACGTATCCCAGCTTTGGAAGAAGCCAAATCGGCAATGGAAGCGAAGGGTCTCAAGCTCCTTTCGGCAATCGCCGATATCGATAACTTCATCCGTGAATTACGGAAGAAATATAAGGAAATGGCAACGGCAGAGGTTATCCCTGCTCCCATTTCGTCGGAGCGTTTGGCAGAACATCCGTTGTCTCTTGCTGCTCAAGAAGTGCGGCTTGCCACATCGGGAGAGGATATGGTGAAAGCGATTCTCTCGATGAGAAACCCTCTCGATGAAATCGAGGCTGCGACCTTGAAACATGATGTTGGCTCGGCAAGAGATTCTTTGAGATTGGCAAAGAAATATCTGTCAGGAGAGATAGACCGCGTTAAAGGGGATTCAACCATCGCCCTGAACGAGCAGATGCGAATTGGTCTGGAAGGCTCCAAGGAGGATATCGGCGAACTGGTTCGCATGATTGCTGCGACGACCGATAACTTCAACAAGAGCCTTGCAGCGAACGAAACAGCCAGAACACACCTTGAAAACGAGTGGGAAGGCATTGGTTCTTGGCTGGAAAATTTCACTCGACGCCTTCCAACCAACTTCGAGGCAATGAGGTCTGTCTTCAAGCCTGTCCGCGATTCCGTCTCTGGCGAAATCATCTCTGCTGGCTTCGATATTGAAGCGAGAGTAGCGGATATGGGCGATGTCAGAACAGTCCTGACGGGCATTGTCGATAAGGTAGAGAAGGGCGAAAAGAACATTGAGAATTTCGGCAACGATGACGCCTCTCGCTCCCGCTATACGAAGAACATGAGGAAGGAAATCCGCGAGGAGTTCTACAAGAATGTCATTCTTGAACCGACGATTCGCGTATGCATTCCATCCATTAGCCACAAGTCTCTGAAACTCGAAAAGAACATGGTTTCTTCTGGTCAGGGTGTTGCGATGTCCCTGCTCTGGATCGTGAAGATGGCTGACTATGTGACGGAGCGGGAACTTCAACGGCAGAATGTCAGTAATGCCGCTCGCAAGCGTGTCCGCAGCATGAGAACGCAGTTCGTCATCATCGACGGAGCCTTCTCGCACCTTTCCGACAAGCGTCTCATCACGGATGCCTTGGATAGCGTCAAAGGCAAGAGAGGCAAGTTCCAACTCATCATCACGGGGCATGAACCCAACTACAAGAACGATTTTGCCTACTTCCCCTCCTATGTCGTAGCTCGGGAAATCGGCGGAAACCTCATGTATGCGGAAAGCGAAACCAGACGCCTGATTGCCCCCGAGGAGGTAGGTTCTCGTCTGGGAGCAATGGAAGTTTCTTCGTTCCATAAACTGACGGATGCGGCATGAATATCGAGGATAAGGTCATTGCAGCCCTTTGGACGCTGATGGGAGGGCGAGACTTCCTGCAAGGCAAGGGGCTGGTCGGACGTGTCGCAGAAAAGGCTGGTATCGACCCGCTGGAAGCCAAGATGACCTTGGGCAAGTTGGCTCGCAAGGGAATCACCGTAGGCGTTTCGGAAAAAGGAGAAGCCTTTGGAAGGGTATCCCTGACGATTGAAGCTCCCAAACGCGAGGAGCCTGTCTCACTCATCAGGTGGCGGGAGGCTCTTCGGGCGATAGTAATGGATGAGAGCGAAGCGGCAACGCTTGCTCCCTGTCATGACAGGTTGGACGGCTTTTCGGATGCCGACATGCGAGACCTCGCAAACGGTCTGAAAGGTCTTAAATCGGCTCAAAAAGCGGAAAAGAACACGCCTCGCTTCGTCGTCTCGGCGAAGTATCTCCTTGGTTCATCCAAGATGCTGGGGAGCCTTCCTACACCTGCCTTGAAAGCCTTCGGTATCGATATCGACGCTTTCCCCGATGCTATTCCTCAAATAGTTGTCGCCGGTCCTGAAAATCCCGAAGCCGTCTTGCTCCTCGAGAATCCGCATTCGTTCGAGGAAGCCATTGCCGCAGGGTGTGCCGAAAAAATCGCCCTCGTCGTTACATACGGATATGGGCTTTCTCGTTCAGGAGAGGCATACGGCAACAGCTTGACGGAAGCAGTCGCACAAGCAGACCGACTTGTTCCCCTGATTAGAAAAGGCAATCCACCATCTCCGAAAATGCTCCTTGGACACCCCAGAATCCTGTTTTGGGGCGATTTGGATAGAGAGGGGCTACGCATTTACGCCAGCCTTCGAAAGGGGCTTCCTGCCCTTCGGGCGAGTGCCCTATATCTTCCGATGCTGGAAGCGATGGAAAGAGGAATCTCGCATCCATACACCAAGGCGACAGCCAAGGAAAAACAAGGAACGACGGAGCATGTGCCCGAGGATGCAATGCCCTTGGCGTCCATCTGTTCGGATAGAGGCATCGACCAGGAAGCGGTTAGCCGCGAGGAAATTGCAAGGCTTGCTTCCATGTCACTTGAAGAGGCAAGGCAAGGGACATGCCAGCGATAGCTAAGGGAAAGACAGAGGAAGGCGACAAGACCATTCTCCATGTCGAGATGACTGGAGAACCATCGCCTTGCCCATCCTGTGGCTTCTCCGAAGTCGTGGGTTTCGGAAAACGAACCCAATCGGTCGCAGATATTCCCGAAAACGGAAAGCCCGTGGTGTTGCAGGTCATCACACGCCGCTTCCGTTGCAAGAATTGCGGACGCTCCTTCTACGAGAGCGTCGAAGGCGTTGGAGGCAATCGGCGGATGACTGACAGGCTCGCCGACTGGATAAGAAACGAGGCTCCTTCACGGCGATTCACCGAAATCGCTGCGGAAAGTGGGCTTTCAGAAGGCACTGTTAGAGCGTTGCTTCGAGCCAGCGGGGACTACGAACGCCGAAAGCGAGAACAACCCAATTAAAGAGCCATTTGAAGGGGATAACAAATAAAATCACCGCCCTACCCCATTTGACATTATCCCCCTAGCGCTCAATCTTCGACGGTGAAATGCACCGAGCCGTATTCAGGGCACCAGTCAAATCTAAGCAAAGTGAGGCGAATGAGCGCCGCCCTATAGCCTCTGGTAACGCCCAATCCCATTATTGAAGGATCTGTCTAAGGCGTCCTATTAAAGAGGACGGCTTGCCAAGGCCCTACCCAAAAAATTGCAATAGAATAGAAAGTAGTGAAGTCGGAATTTCTGAAACACAGGCCTTGTAGGGAATGAATTTCCGCAAGTTCGACAAAATGGTCCATGCCTGGTCCTGGCCAGGGGCACTGGGCATACGCAATTACGGGAGCCGGCCCATGTATTTCAATCGTTTCCACAGCATTGCCGCGGTAGTGTTGTCCAGTACGCTGGCGTTCTCTAACGCAGCCAGCGCCGCCGGCCGCACTTCCTGCCCGCCGCTGCTGCAACATACCTTTCCGCGATTGCAAGACGATCAACCGCAGTCGCTTTGCCAGTACACCGGCAAAGTGTTGTTAGTCGTAAATACGGCAAGCTATTGCGGTTTCACGGGCCAATACGCCGGTCTGGAAGCGCTGTATGCACGCCACAAGGACCAGGGTCTGGTGGTGCTCGGTTTTCCTTCCAACGACTTCAAGCAGGAAACCGGCAGCAACCAGCAAATCGGGGCTTTTTGCCAAAATACCTTTGGCGTGAAATTCCCGATGTTTGCCAAGAGCTCGGTCAAGGGGGCGCAGGCGTCGCCCTTTTACCGACAACTGGCCGCTGCCACCGGCAAAGAGCCGGGCTGGAACTTCTATAAGTACCTGATCGGGCGCGACGGCAAGGTGGCGAGCGCTTATTCGAGCATGACCGGCCCAGCAAACAAGGGCTTGCAGCAGGAGATCGACCGACTGCTGGCGCAGCCGGCACCCGCAGGGCAGTGATGGCCGCCCGCCTCGCTCACGGCGGGTAGCAATGTTGGGTATCATGATCTGACCGTCCAGGACTGGACATGAAGAAGACTGCCAACCCATGAGTACCCTTTTCGCTCCCATCGAACTTGGAACGCTGACACTGCCCAACCGTATCGTGATAGCGCCGATGTGCCAGTATTCGGCACAGGACGGCAATGCCACATCCTGGCACCTGATGCACCTGGGCCAGCTGGCGCTTTCCGGCGCCGGCATGCTGATCATCGAGGCTACCGCCGTTGAGGCAGAGGGCCGCATTTCGGCGCAAGATCTCGGCCTGTGGTCAGATGAGAACGAGCAGGCGCTGGCGTCCACGCTGGCGCAAGTGCGCCGGCATTCGGCCATGCCGATTGCAGTGCAGCTGGCGCATGCCGGCCGCAAGGCATCCACTGTTCCACCCTGGCTGGGCGGGCAGCTGCGCCCGTCTGGCGAAGGCGGCTGGCGCACGTGGGCGCCCTCGGCCTTGCCTTTCACTCCCGGCAATGAAGCGCCGCAGGCGCTGGATGCGGCTGGCCTTGTGCGCATTCGCCAGGCCTTTGCTGCGGCCGCGGCGCGCGCGGCCCGTATCGGCATCGATGCCATCGAAGTCCATGGCGCGCATGGATACCTGCTGCACCAGTTCCTTTCGCCGCTTTCTAACCGGCGTGACGATGCCTATGGCGGGTCGCTGGAAAATCGCATGCGTTTTCCCTTGGAAGTATTCGAGGCGGTGCGTGCAGCCTTTCCGGCCGGCCGGCCGGTCGGCATCCGCGTCTCGGCAACCGACTGGGTCGAAGATGGCTGGGATATCGAGCAAACTTTGGCATTTGCCGCCGCTCTGAAAGTGCGCGGCTGCGATTTTCTGGACGTGTCCACCGGCGGGCTGTCGCCACAGCAAAAAATTTCCCTAAGCCCGGGTTACCAGGTGCCGTTCGCGGAAAGATTGAAGCGGGACGTCGGCATGCCGACCATTGCCGTCGGCCTGATTACCGAAGCACGGCATGCCGAGTCCATCGTCGCCAGCGGCCAGGCCGACATGGTGGCGCTGGCGCGCGGCATCCTGTACGACCCGCGCTGGCCTTGGCATGCGGCCGCCGAACTGGGCGCGCAAGTGGATGCGCCGCCGCAGTACTGGCGTTGTCAGCCGCGCGAGCTCAAGGCGCTGTTTCGCGACGCCCGGATCAGCTAGGGTGCGGGCGCCAGCGGCGCGGTTTCACCCTGCAGCAAAAATTCGCAAAAATGACGCGCCGGCGCGTCCGGCAAGAGGTCCTCGCGGCTGATCACGTACAGGTCCTTGTGCAGTGCGCCGCCTTCGAGGGGAATTGCCCGCAGACTGCCATCGCGGTTTTCATCGGTCACGGCGGCCGCCATCACGAGCGAGATGCCGAGTCCGGCCCGCACCGCATGCTTGACCGCTTCGGTGCTGCCAAGTTGCATGGCGATCCCGATGTTGCGCGCATCGTCGCCGAAATAGGACTGCAGCAGCCGCCCTGTGCCGCTGCCGGCTTCGCCGCCCAGTAGCGCCTGCCCGCACAGCCAGTTGCGTGGAATGCTGGTGCGCCCGGCCCAGGGATGGTCGGGCGGCACGATGACCTGCAATTCCTCGCGATGCCAGACGGTGGCGGTAAAGCCGGGGCGTGGATCCCACCATTCCATGATGGCGACGTCGATCTCGAAATTCTGCAGTTGCTCGGCGATGCGGTTGTTGCTGCCAATAGCTATCTGGAGCTTGTGCGCAACGCGGTCGCGGTAGGCGCGCAGACGCGGCTGCAGCAAGTAGGTGCCGGTATTGGAACTGGCGCCGATGCTGAGGACTGTCTTGTCGAACAAGGCTTGCGCGCGGGCGCCGGCGCGTACCAGATGTTTAGCGTAGGGCAGGAATGAAGTGCCTTCCGGCGTCAGTGTGCAGCCGGCATTGCTGCGCTGGATCAGCGCCACCTTGAGCGATTGCTCGAGCCGCTTGATATGTTGCGTGACGGCCGGTTGCGACTGGCCAGTCTGCCTGGCCGCCTCGCGGAATCCCCCCTGATTTGCGACCGCAAGGAATGTGGCGACGCACTCCAGGTTGATCATGTCGCCGTCTTCCTGCCGGGACGGTTGATGGCGCCGGCAGGCGCCTCGCCATTGAGCGCCTGGATAATGTTGCAGGCGGCCTGACGTTCGATCTCCAGGCGCACTTCGGCAACGGCCGAACCGAGGTGCGGCGTGAAAAAAGTTTGTGCAGGATTGTCCAGCAAGGCTTGCGGAATGGCGCGCGGCCGGTCTGGCCGTGCCCATTCTTCCAGCTCGAACACGTCGGCGGCATAGCCGGCAAGGCGGCCGCTGGCGAGCGCTGCAACGACTGCGGCTTCATCGACCACCGAGCCGCGGCAGGCATTCACCAGGTAGCTTCCCGGACGCATCCTGGCGAGCGTGTCAGCATTGATCAGGTGCAGGGTCTCCGGCGTCATCGGCAGCATCGGCACGATGAAATCGCTGGCGGCCAGCAATTCATCGAGTTCGACTTGGCGCGCATTCCATTGCGCAGACTGTTCGGTCGGCAGGGCAACGTGGTCGCAATACAGAATCTGCATGTCGAAGCCAGCCAGCCGCTGTGCGATGGCGCGGCCGACCGCACCCATGCCGATGATGCCGATCGTACGCCCGGTGAGCCCCGTGCCGTACAGCTGCGGGAGCCACCCCTGAAAGCCGCTGCTGCGGATCTGGCGGTCACCTTCCAGCATGCGGCGTGTTAACCCGAGCAGCAGGCCGATGGTCAGTTCCGCGGTCGGGATGGTCAGCAGGTCGGGCACGATGGAAAACCAGATGCCGCGGCGGGTGCAGGCGGCGACGTCGAAGTTGTCATAACCCTTGAGCGCCGCGCCGACGATTTTCAGTTGCGGGCAGGCTTGCAGGAAGGCGTCGTCGATACTGTCGGGCATGAAGACCATGATGGCTTGCGCATCGCGCGCGCGCGCCAGCACTTCTTCGCGCGGCAGGGTGTCGCGCGAAGTATTGGGAATGACTTCGGCAACGCCTTGCAGCAGTTCGATGATTTCCGGATGCACCCAGTGGGTGAGCACGACTTTGGGTTTCATGTAACGATTTCCGTAAATGATTTACTTGAAGGTGCGGCGCAGGAAGGCGCTCAGGGCGTCGACCAGGCTCACCATGACGAGGATGACGATCAGGATTGCCGAGACATCCGTGTATTGCATGATGCGCAGCGATCCCATCAGTTCGAAGCCGATGCCGCCGGCGCCGACCATGCCCATGACCGTCGAGGCGCGGAAGTTGTATTCCCAGCGGTAGATCGCTGTATCGGCCATCTGCGGCAAGACTTGCGGCAGGATGCCGTGGAAGATCACCTGCAGCGGGCTGCAACCGGCGGCGCGCGCGGCTTCCACCGGCGCGCGGTCGGCATGTTCGATGGCTTCGGCAAAGAACTTGCCGACCATGCCCACCGAATGCAGGCCAAGCGCCAGCACGCCCGGCAGCGCGCCGAAGCCGACTGCAGCGACGAACACGATGCCCATGATGAGTTCAGGGATCGAGCGCAAGCCGTTCAGCAGGCCCCGGGCGCATTGGTAGACCAGCGGATGCGGCGTGGTATTGCGCGCTGCCAGCACCGCCAGTGGCAGCGACAGCAGCACCGCAACCGCCGTGCCGGCCACGCTCATGGCCAGGGTGTCGAGCAGTGGCTTGACCCAGGAGCCGGCCTGGCTGAAGTTCGGCGGAAACATCTCGCCGACCAGTGACGCCAGGCTGGGGATCCCTTCGCCCAGGCGTTCGGCGTCGAACAGGCCAACGTAATACCAGCAAGCGATGACGATTGCCAGCACGGTGGCCAGGGAGACCATCGAGCGGTTCCAGGCGCGCTGCCGGCGGTCCAGCAGCGGTGCGAATTGAGCGTGCATGAAGACTCCTGATTGCTTGTGCGATGTGTGCCTAGAACTTGGACAGATCCAGCTTGAGCAGCGTGCCGAGATTGCGCACGACATCGTATTCCTTGTCGCTGATCGGGCCGAAGCCGTCGGCTTTGAATGGCTTCAGCACGGCCGGGTCATTCAGGCCCAGGAAAGCGGCGCGGATCTTTTCCTTCAGCGCGGCATTCAGGTTGGAGCGCATGGTCCACGGGTACTGCGGAAAGGGCTTGGATTCGACCAGCACCTTGACCTTGTTGGCGTCGATGATGCCGCGCTGGACCAGCGATTCGAAAATCGGCTTGGACAGGCCGCCCGCCTGCGCGTGGCCATTCTGCACGGCGATGGCGACGGCGTCATGGGCGCCGACGAAGTGTTCCTGGTAATTCTCGCCGGCTTTCAAGCCATTTTCCGCCAGCATCGATTTCGGGATCAGGTGGCTGGAGGTCGAGGCCTTGTCGCCATAAGCAACGTTCTTTTTTGCGATGTCGGCAATGCCGTTGATGCCGGCGCCGGTATTGATGACCAGGACCGACTGGTAAGTGGTGCTGCCTTTTTGCTTGATCGCGGCGAAGGCTTCGATTTCGCTCTTCTGCCGGGCCAGCACATAGGACAGCGGGCCGAAGTAAGCCAGATCCAGGCGGCCATGGCGCATCGCCTCGATCATCGAGGAGTAATCGGTGGTGACGATCAGTTCAATCTTCTTGCCCAGCGTTTTTTCCAGATACTCTTCCAGCGGCTTGTTGTTCTTGATGACGGTCGAGGCATTTTCATCCGGCAGCAGGGCCACTTTCAGGGTGTCCGGATCCGGATTGGGCGCAGCATGCGCGACGGCGCCCAGAAGGGCAAGCGAGGCCAGGCTAATGGCGGCAAACAGTTTCTTCATAATGCTTCCTTTGCGGTTGCGATGGGAAAGGGAAAACGGACGGTGGCAGCGACGTCTGCCGGCGGCGTGCCCGCCGCCTTGTGCTCGTACAGGGCGGCGGCTTGCGCCGGTGTCAGGGCATCCGGTGTGGCGTCGAACACGAGACGTCCGTGTGCCAGGCCAACGATGCGGTCAGCATACTTGCGGGCAAGTTCGACCTGGTGCAGGCTGATGACCGCCGAGATGCCGTCTTCCTTGCAGATACGGTGCAGCAGCGACAGGACTTTGTCGGCGCTGACGGGATCGAGGCTGGCCACCGGTTCGTCGGCAAGAATCAGGCGTGGTCGCTGCGCCAGGGCGCGGGCGATGCCGACGCGTTGCTGCTGGCCGCCGCTTAACTGGTCCACCCGCGTCAGCGCCTTGTCCAGCAAGCCGACACGCTCCAGGCATTGCAACGCAAATTCCTGTTCGGCGCGCGGCAACGGAAACAGGCTGCGCAGGGTCGAGTGGTAACCGAGACGTCCCATGAGCACGTTTTGCAGGGCCGGGAGGCGGCCGATCAGTTGATGCTGCTGGAAAATCATGCCTGTCTGACGGCGGTGCATCTGCAGCGTCTTGCGGTCCTGGAGGGGGCCGTGTCCGTCGACGCGGACCTCGCCGGCATGCGGGGTGTGCATCAGGTTCAGGCAGCGCAGGAGGGTTGATTTGCCGGCACCGGAGGCGCCCAGCAAAACGGTAAACTGGCCCTGGCAGAAGTCCAGGGTGGTTGGATGCAGGGCAACAAGATTGCCGAATTGCACCGATACTTTGTGCAGATGAATCATGGCGAGTCCTTCGTTGGTTTCGCAATCAAACTGCGATGACGATTACAAAATCGAATTGCCAGGCCATGGTAGGGGGGCTGTGTTACCTGCGCGTGACGAACCGATGAAGAATCTGTGACATCGCCACCGGCGGCACCATTTTTAACTGGGTAAGCGGATTAAATGGTTGATCTTACCTTTGCATGAGAGTGAGACAGACCGGCATCTCATCGGATTATCTGGTTGATGCTTCACCTACTGCTGGTGCTCTGTAGTTCGTGAATCTCAGCCAGTGACAGGCCCAGGATTCTGCAGCGACGGATGAAGGCCAGCCAAGCACGAGAAACACGAGAAGCATGAGAAGACCGAAGGCAAGCCAGAGGTGAAGCCGGAAGCCAAGCCGGCACCTCAAGCCCCGGTTGCCAAGTGAGTCTTGCTGTCTGGTAATACCGTAATCTCGTAGTCCCGCAGAACCCCTCGGCGTCCAAAACCGAGGGGTTTTGTTATTCTGCCGGGCATGTGTGCCCACTATGATCCGCAGACCGATCCTGCCCAGCTGAAAGCCTATTTCGGCGTTCACGACCTGCCACTCGGCCTGAAACCCAGCCTGTGGCCCGGGTATCACGGCCCTTTCCTGCGCAAACATGAGTTTGCCGATGTCGGCGACGAAGCGGTTCCGTTCCGGGAATTACTGGTCGGCTCGTTCGGTCTGATTCCTCACTGGGCAAAAGATACGACGATTGCCCGCAACACCTACAACGCACGCTCGGAAACGGTGCATGAGAAACCGTCGTACCGGGATGCCTGGCGTCTGGCTCGGCACTGCATCATTCCGGCCGAAGCGTTCTATGAACCCGACTGGCGCACTGGCCGTGCAGTGCCAACCCGGATTTCCCGCGCCGATGGCAAACCGATGGGGATTGCCGGGCTGTGGTCGATCTGGAAGAACCCGGGTGGCGAAACGACCTACAGCTACACGATGCTGACGATCAATGCAGACCAGCATCCACTCATGCGCCAGTTTCATAAACCTGACGATGAAAAGCGGTCCATCGTGATCCTGCATGAGCAGGACTACGATGGCTGGCTCCAGGCATCAGTGTCAGATAGCCGACGTTTCCTCTACGCCTATCCGGCTGACAACCTCGTCGCCGAAAACCCGCAGCAGCCCCTGCTTTGATAAAGATCGTTTATCCCCGAAATCTGTGGATAAGCTTGTGGGTTCGAGCTTAGGACGAGTCCTAACTGATTGACGGGAATATGCTTTCGATAAGCCGCACAATAATTAGGCAATTTGCCCTCGCTCTGTTGATGACTGGCATCCAGGCCGCGCATGCGGAAGGCCGATTTCATAGACCGTTTGAAGTCACTGGCAGCGTGCTGAAGAACCCTGATGGGGATACCCTCAAACTCATGACTGACGAACGAGGTCTAATCAACATTCGTCTATCCGGTGCCGACACGCCGGAAACGGGTCAGGCGTATTGGAGATCGGCGAGGAATTACCTTCGATCCCTCGTTGCGGGTCAGAAAACCACGGCTTGGTGCTACAAGGAGGATCGCTTCTATCGGCAGGTGTGCCATGTACGGGTCGGAAATCGGGATGTCGGACAGGCAATGATTGAAGCGGGGTATGCCTGGTACGCATTTCAGTTTTCCCCAGAGCTTACGCGAGAGCAGCGCCTGGGTTATCCAGAAGCTGAACGACAGGCGAAAGCTGGACGGATTGGGATTTGGCAGGAGCCGAATCCGATGGCACCTTGGGAGTGTCGCAGGCTGAAAAGAACGGGAAAGGGACAGCTTTGTCGTTAGATGGTGGCGGGAGTTCGGCCTGAGTTGCCATTCGACACTCTGGCTGAAATTGTCGGCAATGCGGCGGTAAGCGACCCTTTGACCTTACTACAGAGGCAAGGTCAAGCGAAGAAACTGGCTAAAAATGTTTCGCCGAAGCCCTTAGCCTTCCCTCGATGATGGGTTTTGAACACCCACAAGAGATTCAAATGGCCCCCTCGTCTGTTTCTAGCCCTGTAGTTGAGTTAGAACTTGGTATTGGCGGGATCGATTTACAAAAAGCGGCCCCCTACTGATGGGCACAGGGTAAAGAAAGTGTGAAGCGCGTTTTTCCACCTTCCGAGTTGACGCCAACATCCCCGCCATGAGCCAACACAATAGATTGGGTTATCGCCAGCCCTAAGCCTGAATTTTCGGTCGTGCGCAGGCGCGAACTGTCGACACGGTAGAAACGATCAAACAGGCGGGGCAAATGTTCGGTAGGGATATCGCTCCCTGTGTTCTCGACGGAGACCAAAATCCTACCTTCACGGTTATTGTCGACTCGAACGGTAACCTTGCCCTCGTTCGGCGTGTGGCGCAGCGCGTTGGATAGCAGATTGCTAACCGCCCTGCGCAACATCAATCGGTCGCCGACGATTTGGCCGTTACCTGTGAGCGACAAGGCTATCGATTTCTCTTCGGCAAGCACGCCGTAATACTCCAGCAAATCGCCAATTTCCTCGGCAAGGTCTATCGGCTCCTGATTGGGGATGATCTGGTTGTTGTCGGCCTTGGCCAGGAAAAGCATGTCGGAAATGGTTCGCGACAAGCGTTCGAATTCTTCCGTGTTCGACGCCAGGGTGTCCCGGTAGTCTTCTGCGGAGCGTGCTTTCGATAGCGTGACCTGTGTCTGGGTCAACAGATTGCTGACCGGCGTTCGCAACTCATGAGCCAAGTCCGATGAAAAATCCGACAGGCGCTGAAAGGACTCTTCCAAGCGCGAAAGCATGCCATTCAATGTGTCGGCCAGATCCGCCAATTCGCGGGGGATGGCTTCGACCGGCAAGCGGGTATGCAGGCGATTGGCGGTGATCTCAGCCGCCTGCCGCTTAATGGCCAGTAAAGGCAACAGGCCGCGCCGGACGACAAACCAGCCGAGCAATCCCATCGCCAGAGTCGCCAGGCTCATGAACCCCCACAAAGTCTGCCGGAAGGAAGTCATGAAGTGCTCGTGATGGGTGATTTCGGTGGCAATTGCCACGGTGTAACTAACGCCACCATCGGTGCCTTTGACCATCGAGGAAACTCCCCGCCATGGCTGGCCGTCGTTGCTGTTCCATTTGACGGGTTGCTCGCGCCTTGGTGTCGCGCCAATGCTTAGTAGATCCTGCGGAAACACCGTCGCTTCGTTGGCATACAGCATTTCGCCATTCTGGTCATAGACGGCAACGATCAACCCGTGATGCCCCGTCAGCGCATCGTCCAATTGCTGGGTCAGTGTCTCTTTCGGCTGACTATCTGGTTTTCGTTCCAAGATATGCCTTGCCAACTGCATTTTGCCGGTCAGCACATCCAAATCCTGCTCTTCGAAGTGGCGCTCAACCGCATTGCCGATAAGCAGGCCGAGCAGGAACAGCACAAAGGCCGAGGCCAGCGCGAACAGCAGAGTCAGCCGGAGTGTCAGTGAGGGGCCGCGGATTGGGGTCAATCGGTAATCTCCAAAACATAGCCCATGCCGCGCACGGTCTGAATCAATTTGGGTTCGTACCCCTCATCAATCTTGACCCGAAGGCGTTTGATGGCGACCTCAATGACGTTCGTGTCGCTGTCGAAATTCATGTCCCAAACCTGGGAGGCAATCAGCGACCGAGGCAGCACTTCGCCCTGGCGGCGTAACAGCAGTTCAAGCAGCGCGAACTCCTTGGCGGTCAGATCGATGCGTTTGCCGGCGCGATTGACCCGGCGGCGCAGCAGGTCGAGTTCGAGGTCGGCGGCGCGCAGGAACTCGGACTCCTTCGCCTTGCCGCCCCGCCGCAGCAGGGTCCGGACTCGCGCCAACAGTTCGGAGAAGGCAAAGGGCTTCACCAGGTAGTCGTCGGCGCCCAACTCCAGTCCCTTGACCCGGTCCTCGACCTGGTCGCGTGCCGTCAGAAACAGTACCGGCATTTCCTTGCCGGCTCGGCGAATACCTTGCAACACCTGCCAGCCGTCGATGCCCGGGAGCATGACGTCGAGGATCGCCAGATCATAGGCCTCGGTCAGCGCCAGATGCAGCCCGTCGAGGCCATTGACGGCCAAATCCACGACGAAGCCCGCCTCGACCAACCCCTGCTTGAGGTAAGAGCCGGTTTTGGTTTCGTCTTCCACCACAAGAATTTTCATCGTTCTCTCCACCAATCATTGGCTATTGATGGCGCATTTTCCGTCGCTTTTAAAGGCCGATTGCCTAGATTACGGAAATGTAATCCGCAAGTCAGCAAGATGTTGGTTTGGTAAAGACAAAATAGCAATTTCGGAGCAAGACCAATTGGACTCCGCATACCCTTACTGAGAAAAAACTATGTGCAGATTTATTTGGGGTGCTCTGGCAACCATCGGCTTGGGCGCGGCAACGGCGGGGATCGTCGTCGTGGCAGGCGTCGTCGATGTCGGCGCCGATACCCCCCACAGTTCATTCACCTACCAGGCGCTGACGTTTGCCCGCGAAAGAGCCATTGCCAGCCGTACGGGTGAAATCCAGACCCCGGCTGATCTTGCCGATCCCGAGCGCGTGCGACGCGGGGCCGGCAACTATGCGGCAATGTGCGTCAATTGCCACCTGTCTCCGGAAGCGCCGGATTCGGAGATTGGCAAGGGGTTGTATCCGACTCCCCCCAATCTTTCCGAAAAACCGGCGGCGCCATCGTCACGTGACGCTGCCCGCGATTTCTGGATCATTAAGCACCGCATCAAGGCTTCCGGTATGCCGGCCTGGTCGAAGGGCGGCATGGAGGATGAGGCCATTTGGGACCTGACGGCCTTCCTGCAAAAGATGCCTTTGCTGTCGGCGACCGCCTACGAGCAACTGGTGGCAGCCAGTGACGGTCATTCCCATGGCGGACTGGAAGGCCACGAAGAGGCACCAGCAGCCCCGGTCGAGGAAAAGCCGGTGGCCAAGGGCAAAAATGCGCACAGCCATGACCACGGAGCGCACAAACATTAACCCCATAAAGATTACAAAAATGTAATCCGACGGACAGCAAATTGTTGGCGTCGGCTATCCATACTGACGCCACTCGACTGACACAGGAGCTTCGCCATGCGTAACCCCTTTCTTGTTCTTGCTTTGAGCTCCGTCCTCGGCGCCGGCCTTTCCACTGCCGTGGCGGCCGGCGAAATGGTGGATGTTTACAAGAGCCCGAATTGCGGTTGCTGCGGCAAGTGGGTCGATCATCTGAAAAATGCGGGCTTCGAGGTCCGCTCGCACAACGTCATGGACGTCCCGGCGGCCCGCAAACAATTGGGGATGCCCGATCGGCTGGGCTCCTGCCACACCGCCAAGGTGGCCGGCTATGTGGTCGAAGGCCATGTGCCGGTTGCCGACATCCAGCGTCTGCTCAAGGAAAAACCGAAAGCCCTCGGCATCGCGGTGCCGTCGATGCCGCCAGGATCGCCGGGCATGGAAAGCCCGAGACCCGTCCCCTACAACACGATGCTGGTCCAGGCCGGTGGCGAAACCAGCATCTTTGCCAAACATTGATCCCCCAAACAGGAGAAACTCATGAAAGCACTTATCACCGCCTCACTGATCGCCTTTTCCACCCTCGGCGCCGTTTCTGCCCAAGCTGCAAGCGACCATGCCGGGCATGCCATGGCCTCGCCGAGCGCCGCGTCTGCTGAAATGCAGATGATCGACGCTCAGGTCAAGAAAGTGGACAAGGCAGCCGGCAAAGTAACCTTGTCGCATGGCCCACTGACCAACCTGAACATGCCGGCGATGACCATGGTACTCAAGGTTTCCAATGTCGCCTGGTTGGACCAGATGAAAACCGGCGATAAGATTCGCTTCATGGCCGAAAACGTGAATGGTGCCATCACCGTCGTCCATTTCGAACCCGCCAAATAACCCAATCGACTGACGGCGAGACGGTGCTTACCTCTCGCTGTCAGCATGCTTCATAAAAACAAATATTGCAGGGAGGTCGCATGCGCCGACTCAGGCCGTTACCCATTTTGATCCTGGCGCTTGCCACCGCCTTTGGGTCGCCCGTGCTTGCCCAAGACGCCGCCCTTGGTGCGAACGTGGACAGCCTGATCAATTATGCCAAGACACGCAATCCGGAGTACGCCGCGATGCAGGCCGAGGCCGAAGCGTCAGGCGAGCGGGTGACGCCGGCCGGTGCCTTGCCCGACCCGAAGTTTCGGACCGAGTTGCGTGACATAACGCGGATGGGCGAACAGAGTGCCACGCTAGCCCCAAATCGCGTCGGCAGCACCCGTTACTTGCTGATGCAGGACATACCCTGGTTCGGCAAGCGTGACCTGAAGCGCGAAATCGCCGAGCTTGAAGCCGACGGCGCCAAGGGACGTGCGTTGGGCACCTGGGCCGATGTTGCCGGGCGGATCAAAGTCAATTTTGCCCAGTTGTATTTCGTACACCGCAATGAGCAACTGACCCGGGAAATCCTCGACCTGATGACCCGCCTGGAAAAAGTCGCCCAGGTTCGTTATTCCGGCGGCCTGGCGGCGCAGCAGGATGTTATCCGCGCCCAGGTTGAGCAGACCAACATGCGCAACGAATTGATTGCGCTGGAAACCGAACAGCACCACCTGCATGCCCGGCTGAATGCCTTGCTGGCCCGCCCAAGCAATGCGCCCTTGCAGGAACCAGCGCAGTTGCGCAAGCTGCCGACTCCCGTGGCGCTGGATTACGCCACGTTGGAAGAGCGCGTGCGAACCCGCAACCCGCAACTGTTCGCCGACGAATCGAAAATCAAGGCCGCCGAGAAATCCCGCGACCTGACCTACAAAAACCGCTATCCCGATTTTACGCTGGGCGTATCCCCCATCCAGTACCAGAGCGCCATCAAGGAATGGGAGTTGATGGTCGAGCTGAATATCCCGCTGCAGCAGTCTTCGCGCCGGGCGCAGGAGCGAGAATCGGAATCGATGCTCAATGCCGCCCGCTCGCGCAAGGAAGCCACTACCAACCAAGTCTCCGCCGAACTGGCCGAGGCCCTGGCTGGTATCGAAGCCGCCCGCCGCACGGAAAACCTGCTGGCCAACAGCCTACTGCCGCAGGCCGAACTGACCTTCAAGGCGGCGCTGGCCGGGTATGAGACCGGCAAGGTCGATTTCGCCACCTTGCTCGATGCCCAGCGCCAAATCCGGCAGGCCCGACAAAACCAGCTTAAGGCCCAAGTCGACGCCCAGATGCGTCTGGCCGAAATCGAACGTCTTTTAGGGGAAGATCTATGAACAAGGGTGCAGGACTGACCATCGGCGTTATTGCCGTTGCTGTGGCTGCCGGTGGTGGTTACTGGCTGGGCGGACGTGGCGGCGCTTCCCATGGCGATGCGGCACCGGTCACCAGCGCCCCGGCCGAGCCGGCCAAGAAAGAGAAAAAGCTGCTGTTCTACCGCAATCCGATGGGACTGCCCGACACCTCGCCGGTGCCCAAGAAAGACCCGATGGGGATGGATTACATCGCGGTCTATGAGGGAGAGCAGGACGACGATCCGGCATCGGCCAACCAGATAAAGATAAGCACCGAAAAAGTACAGAAACTGGGCGTTCGAACCGAAGCCGCCCAATTGCGCATCCTTGACAAGGTGGTACGCGCCGCCGGTCGGATCGAGCCGGACGAGCGCCGCATCTACGCGATTTCTCCTAAGTTCGAGGGCTACGTCGAACGCCTGCACGTCAATGTCACGGGCCAGCCGGTCAGCAAGGGGCAGCCGCTGTTTGAGGTGTATAGCCCGGAATTGGTTTCCGCCCAGCGCGAATACGCGATTGCCGCCCAAGGCGTCGAATCGCTGAAGGAAGCCGGCGGCCAAGCGCGGGACGGCATGAAGCAACTGGCCGATTCAAGCCTGTTGCGTCTGAAAAACTGGGATATATCGGAGGAGCAGGTCAAGGCGCTGGCAAAATCCGGTGAAGCACGGCGCACGCTGACTTTCCGCTCACCGGTCGCCGGCATCGTCACCGAAAAGAAAGCCCTGCAGGGCATGCGTTTCATGCCGGGCGAGGCGCTTTATCAGGTGGCCGACCTGTCGGCGGTCTGGGTGGTGGCTGACGTCTTCGAGCAGGACATCGGTCAGGTCAAGACCGGTGCCAAAGCCAAGGTCAGGATCAATGCCTACCCGGACAAAGTGTTCGAAGGGACGATCACCTACGTCTATCCGACCCTGAAGGCCGAGACGCGGACGGTACCCGTGCGAGTCGAACTGCCCAATCCCAGTCAGTTGCTGAAACCGGCCATGTTCGCCCAGGTCGAGTTGCCGGTCGGGGCCAAAGGAGAGGTCGTCACCGTACCGACCTCGGCCGTGATTGACAGCGGCACCCGCCGCATCGTGCTGGTCCAGGCCAAGGAAGGCCGTTTCGAGCCACGCGAGGTTAAATTGGGGCAACGCAGTGACAACCATGTTGAGGTGCTCGAAGGGATCAAGGATGGCGAGCCCGTGGTGGTTGCCGCCAATTTCCTGATCGACGCCGAAAGCAACCTGAAGGCGGCGGTCGGCGGTTTCGGCCATGCTAGCCACGGCAGCCAGCCGAAGCCGGAGTCAGCCAAGCCTGCTGCTGTCGGGCATCAGGCCGAAGGCACGGTCGAGGGGTTCGACGCCAAGGCAGGTATGCTGACGCTCAATCACGGGCCGGTCGCCAGTCTCAAATGGCCGGGCATGACCATGGAGTTCCAGGTCGCGACGCCGGCGCTGTTGAGCGGACTCAAACCGGGTGCGACGGTGGCCTTCGAGTTTGTCGAGCGCAAACCAGGTGAATGGGTCGTCACCAGCATCAAACCGATGGCTGGCAAAGTGGCGGCCAATCCCCACGCAGGCCACTGACAGGGGATACCATGCTCGCCAAAATCATTGAATGGTCGGGGCGCAACCGCTTCCTCGTCCTGCTCGCCACGCTGTTTGTTGTCGTCGGTGGTGTCGTTGCGGTCATGAAAACGCCGCTCGATGCCTTGCCCGACCTCTCAGACGTGCAGGTCATCGTCTATACCGAATACCCCGGCCAGGCGCCACAGGTCGTCGAGGATCAGGTCACCTATCCGCTGACGACGGCCATGTTGTCAGTGCCGAAGTCCAAAGTGGTTCGCGGCTTCTCTTTCTTCGGCGCGTCCTTCGTCTACATCATTTTTGAAGACGGCACGGACATTTATTGGGCGCGGTCCCGGGTACTCGAATATCTTAACTTTGCTGCTGGCCGCATGCCCAAGGGCGTCACACCGCAGATCGGTCCGGACGCCACGGGCGTCGGCTGGGTCTATCAATACGCGCTGCTCGCCAAGGACAAGACGCTGGCAGAACTGCGCACGCTGCAGGACTGGTATCTGCGCTACCAACTGACCAAGGCACATGGCGTCGCCGAAGTGGCTTCGATTGGCGGCTTCGTCCAGACCTACCAGGTCACGGTTGATCCGGTGAAGTTGCGCGCCTATGGCATTCCGCTAGCGGCGGTTTCAAAGGTCATTCGGGAATCGAACCGCGATGTCGGCGGGCGTGTCGTCGAGATGGCGGAAACCGAATACATGGTGCGCGGCAAGGGCTATCTGCGGGGCACAGGCGATATTGAAAATCTGGTGGTTAAGTCACAAGGCGGGACGCCCGTCTTGGTTCGTGACATTGCCCGTGTCGAACTGGCGCCGGACGAGCGGCGCGGTCTCACCGAGTTGAATGGTGAAGGTGAAGTGGTTTCCGGTATCGCCATGGCGCGCTACGGCCAGAACGCGCTGGAGGTCATTCACAACTTGAAGGAAAAAATTGGTGAGATTTCTGCCGGGCTTCCGGAGGGCGTGACGATCCAGACGGTCTATGATCGTTCGGAATTGATTCACCGTGCGATTGACACCTTGACGCGCACTTTGGCGGAAGAAAGTCTCATCGTCGCGCTGGTCTGCGTCGTATTCCTGATGCACATGCGCAGTGCTTTGGTAGCCATCCTGATGCTGCCGGTCGGGGTGCTGATTGCCTTCATCGCCATGCGATTGCTGGGAATGAACTCGAACCTGATGAGTCTGGGCGGTATCGCCATTGCCATTGGGGCGATGATCGATGCGGCCATCGTGATGATCGAAAACGCCCATAAGCACATCGAGCGTTTGCCGGAGGATCATACCCACGGGGATCGCATCGAGGCAATGATTGCGGCCTGCAAAGAGGTCGGCCCCGCACTGTTCTTCTCGCTGCTCATCATCACCGTTTCCTTCCTGCCCGTCTTTACGCTGGAGTCCCAGGAAGGACGTCTGTTCTCGCCCTTGGCCTACACCAAGACCTTCTCGATGGCGGGCGCTGCATTGCTGTCGGTGACGCTGGTGCCGGTGCTGATGATGCTGTTCATTCGCGGCAAAATCATGCCGGAATCGAAAAACCCGGTGAATCGTTTCCTGATCTGGGCTTATCGCCCGATCATCGCCGGCGTCATGCAATGGAAAAAGACCACTATCGTGGCCGCACTGCTCGCGCTGGTGGTCTCGATTTATCCGGCCAGCAAGTTGGGCTCCGAGTTCATGCCGACGCTGAATGAAGGCACGCTGTTCTACATGCCGGCTTCGCTGCCCGGGATGTCGATCACCAAAGCGGCGGAACTGTTGCAGACCCAGAACAAGATCATCAAGAGTTTCCCGGAAGTCTCATCGGTTTATGGCAAAGCGGGTCGTGCCAACACGGCAACGGACCCGGCGCCGACGGAGATGTTCGAGACGGTGATCAATCTGAAGCCGGAATCCGAATGGCGCCCTGGATTGACGACCGACAAGCTGATCGCCGAAATGGACAAGGCCTTGCAGTTCCCGGGCGTATCGAACGCTTGGACGATGCCGATCAAGGCGCGCATCGACATGCTGTCGACCGGCATCCGGACGCCAATCGGGATCAAGGTGTTCGGCAAGGATCTCAACGAGATGGAACGACTGGCCCGCGAAATCGAGACGGTCGTCAAGGCAGTTCCAGGCACTACCTCGGCTTTCGCGGAACGGATTACCGGCGGTTTTTACCTGAATATCGAACCGGACCGCACCCAGTTGGCCCGCTATGGGCTGGCGGTCGGCGATTTGCAGGATGTTATCGGCCAGGCCTTGGGCGGCGAGATGGTTACCACGACCGTCGAAGGGCGCGAACGGTTTGGCGTCACCGTGCGCTATCCGCGTGAACTTCGTTCCGATCCGCAGCAGATTGCCCGCGAGGTGCTGGTGCCGACCATGGAGGGGGCAATGATTCCGCTCGGCCAATTGGCCCGCGTCGAGGTGGCCAAGGGAACGCCCGGCATCCGGACTGAAAACGCGTTGCTTTCCGCCTATATCTTCGTGGACATTCGCGAACGCGACATCGGTGGCTATGTCGCCGATGCCAAGAAGGCGGTGGCGGAAAACGTGAAATTCCCGCCGGGCTATTACGCGACCTGGAGCGGCCAGTTCGAATCCATGGAGCGCGCGATCGAGAAAATGAAGATCGTCGTCCCGGTGACGCTGTTGATCATCTTTCTGCTGCTTTACCTGAACTTCAAACGTCTGACAGAGACCTTGATTGTCATGCTGTCGGTGCCGTTTGCGCTGGTCGGCGGGGTCTGGTTGATGTGGTTGCTCGGTTACAACCTGTCCGTTGCCGTCGCCGTGGGCTTCATCGCCCTAGCCGGGGTTGCAGCGGAAACCGGGGTGATCATGCTGATTTACCTTGATCATGCCTGGGAAGCGCTGAAGGCCAAGCGCCGGACGGAAAACCAAGCGCCAACCCTGCACGATCTCTACGAGGCCATCATGGAAGGCGCCGTGGAGCGGGTTCGCCCGAAGATGATGACGGTGGTGGCGATCATGGCCGGCCTGTTGCCGATCATGTGGGGTACCGGTACCGGCTCAGAAGTCATGAGTCGCATTGCGGCGCCGATGGTTGGCGGGATGATTTCCTCGACGGTGCTGACGCTCGCAGTCATCCCCGCCATCTACGCCCTGGTCAAGCAGTGGCGAATGAAACGGGGGATGGAGCAATGAGACACAAGCTTTCGCATTGGATTCCTGTGGCTCTTGTTGTGGCCATGCTGCCAAGCCTTGCCCAGGCTCAAGGCTGGAGCATTCCCAAACCCAGTCCCGGCCTAATGCCCAATCCCGGCACGGGCAAGGCGCTGTTCGCCAATCACTGTGCGGGCTGTCATGGCGGCGACTTGAAGGGATCGGAAAAGGGACCGCCCCTGCTGCACAAGATCTATGAGCCGTCACATCATGCCGATGCGGCGTTCCAGTTGGCCGTGGCCAACGGTGTGCGGGCCCATCACTGGAAGTTTGGCGACATGGCTCCGGTGAAAGGGGTGACGCCGGACGACGTCGCCCACGTCACCGCCTATGTGCGGGCTGAGCAGCGGAAGGTTGGCATCCAATAGCGGATGCTTCAAACAAAGCACTATCAGGGGGGAAACTGTCCAAAGAAGACGATTCAATGCGACCGTTTGAGGATGCCGTTGCCATTCTTGTGGTGCTCACCACCGATCTGAGAGACCATCATCGCGATGCCTTCGATGCGGCAATGCCGGATCTGTTGCGGCTTACGCGAGGCAAGGCATCCGCGCTGGCTTATGTGCGTCGGATTGTCGCTGTCGAACTGAACTCCCCCCATAACCCACAGTGGCAGGTTTCCGCAGGCGAATTCGAGAGGCGGAGGCAACAGGTCTTTCTGGGGCTAAGTGCCCAGACTCAATAGATAATCGCTCCCAGTGAACAGCACGGCAACAAGCTGACGAAACAGTGACCGAGTTGTAATGTTCCCGTTATGGGTGCGACAGCTACCCACAGGCAAACTCCCCCTACGAGGCAATGGGCCTTGATCGTGCCGCAGGGAGAAAATCATGTCCGCACACAATTCGTTCGCAATTTTCAACACATCCCCCGACTTCCATTTGGTTTCCCAGTTGGTTGGCGTGAATCTCGATTGTTTGGAAAAGATGGTTTCCACGCAGTTTTCCCCGCTCAAGGAACTCCTTGAGCAAACTTCATCGCTGTCTCTGGATGATCCTGGGCAAAGCGGGGCATGGTGGGCTGCAGTCGGCAATTTATCCATCGAGTATTGGAAGGCATACACCCTCGACAGCATGGAGTACCAGCACCGGGTTTTGCAGGTACTAGCCCAACATTCGACAAAGTGAACTCGATGATGAGTTCGTCGGGGTCGGTGCGCTGGCAAGACTCTTCCGGCAAGGTCATTGCCTGTACGGAAAAAATCAAGGTACTCAATGAGAACCTGGATGAACTTCGCCAGATGGCCCAGGATGCACTGGAGGACGGAATTTTGATGGGGTGTTGCGAACGGCAATTGCGTGATGCGCTTGCCGACGCAATCGGGCATTTGGTGAATCCGTATTTGGCCACACTTCCTGACAACAATGTAATCAACAAGTCATCCTATTGACAGTGACAGAAGCACAAACTGAATCTGTCCATTCGATTCGGACCGTTGAAATCCCCAAAACTCAGGAGTCAAGATCATGAAAGTTTCCTCCCTCATTGCCGCCGTTCTGTTTGCTGGCACCACGATGACCGGCGTCGTCTTCGCCGACGAAAAGGCCGCTGCGCCGAAGGCTGCCGAAGGACAGGCTGACAAGGCTGCTTCCAAGCCACATTCCCATGTCCAGGAAAAAACCGGAATGCCGCAAAGCATGCCGGATGCAAAGGCTGACAAGCCGAACGCAGCCAAGGACAAGAGCAAACATTTCCATCCGCGAGATGGAAAGTAACTGCCCAGTAAAGGCCTCGGAATCGAGGCCTCGGCATTTCAGTCATGGATATCCACAAACCGGCAGAGCACGGCGATCGATGTGTATGTCGCACGCTGGCGCTTGCGGTCGGCAGTGACCCGAAGCTGCTGACCTACAACTATTGTCGAACGGTGCTTCAGAAACGCTGGATCATCGAATGCAATCATGGATGCCTGGCAAAGCCGGCCGTAGCAAACAGCGATCTGAAATGGCATGGCGTCGGCCAGATTGATCCGGTGAAGGCCATCCTGATCATGAACGAGTAATCAGTGTCATGGCTGGAGCCCCTCCTATCCCACCGGCAATTCCCCCATCTACTTCTGTTCAAGGAGGGCACGAGGGACATAGTGCGTCCTCGGGGGGGGCCAACAACGGAGGGTTTTCCGAGGCCTTGAATCAGGCGATTGTTCAGCAGGCAAACAACCCAGTGGTCAGTCATGGCAATCATGGCGGACAAGGTGCCGGGGTAGTTGGGCACACTGGGCATTCTTCCGGAATGGCCTCCAGCACGGCGTCAGCCCATCCCAATCACTTCACAGTTGGACAAGGCGGTCATGCCGGTCACAATTTTCAGCAGAAAATGCTGGGTGTTCGTGTCTATCGGCAGCAACTCCTGGCCTCGAACATCGCCAATGCCGATACTCCAGGTTATAAGGCCGTTGATATTGACATTGAAGAGGCTGCCAAAATCGTTCAAGGTGCCTCCTCATCGTTGCCATTGACGAGCACGGTTACCGGACATCTCTCGGGCACCGGGCAAACATCACCATTCCCACTAAAGTATCACGTACCTTACCAAGCGGCTACTGATGGCAACACGGTGGAAATGGATGTCGAACGACAGAAAATGGCTGAAAATTCGTTAATGCACCAATTCTCACTCGATCGCGTCAGCGGCCACTTCAAGCACTTCATGGAACTGCTACAGAATCTGAAATGAACGCTATTCAACTGCCCCAGACACACCGGCAATTGCGCCGCATGTTGGCGCGGCGCCTCGGTATAGGTGCGCTCCTGGTTGGCAGTCTCGCGGGAGGTCTTGCCTACTGGGTCGAATCGTATCGCGTAGAGCAGCGCACCCTTGAACGCGCCATAGCGGGGGTCAGGCATTTCGAGTCGCCCGCCATGCAAATGGCGGTCGGCGGGGATAAAGGAGATAGCCATTCCGCGATTTCGCAGTTGCTGACCGATGAGTTTGTCGGGATTCGAGTTTTTTCGCCCAATACGGAGATGGTGTTTGATGCTTGGCGGTCACTCCCCGAGTCGCTGAAAGAGATCGCCCGACAACAGCGCCATCCATGGCCGCCAGCTCCAGGCAGCCATAGCAAACGATTTTCGGTGGCTGGCGAAGAACTGGTTCAGGTCATTCTGCCGATGACCACCAGTGATGGCCGTCTTGCAGGCTATGTCGAGGGAATCAGCCTGGTGTCCCGCTCGGCACTGCAAGAGAGAGAACAACAGATTCGCGGGGCTGCGCTGACGGCCTCGATATCAGTATTCGCGGCAGCGCTGTTGCTTTACCCGTTAATGTCGGGATTGCTGGGCCAAACGGTGGCATTGTCGTCTCGACTCCTGGAATCCAATCTTTCGCTGCTGCGCTCCCTTGGAAACGCCATCGCCAAGCGTGACGCAGATACCGACGCCCATAACTACCGGGTTACCTGCTATGCGGTCTCACTTGCCGAAGCACTGGGTGTTGGCAAGGAAACCATTGCCGAACTGGTGCTGGGCGCCTTTCTGCACGACGTTGGAAAAATCGGCATTCCGGATCAGATTCTGTTGAAACCGGGACGGCTGACCAGCGAAGAATTTCAGGTCATGAAGACCCACGCCATGCTCGGCATCGAGATCGTCGCCGGCAATCCCTGGCTGGCTGGCGCAGAGAAGACCATCCGGCTACCCAATGGCTTCGCCGGCGATGCGACGTAGGCATGAGACGCGTTTTGTGGATGCTGGCCAGCATGGTGACTTGCTTCCAGCTAAGGTAGCCAGCTTGTTGAGCGACAGCCTCCAAGGATGCGGCGAGTGGTAAGCCGGTAGTGCCGCGGTGTTGCTTGGCCTGCCGCTTAAGCTTTTCTAACGCGGTGGCACTGATGGTGTTGGTTTGCATACGTTCTCCATGTCGTAACGCGGAAAAGCAGTGCCCATTGCCGCTACCCGCAAAACCATGGGGAAGACGATTGCAAAACAAAAAAATGTCGTTCCGGCGAACCAGATGAGCCTAGATGGGCAGCTCGCATCGACTTGTGCGATGGGCAAATTATACCGAGCAATGGTGTGCAGGCAAGAATTGCCATACAACATGGCGCAGAAAAATACCTACATACTCATTTGGCAGCGTTCCTTCGCTCTTAGCCGGGGAGAAATTCGACATAGCACCAGAAAGCACTCACTCACCGGAACCACGGATCTGGCTACACCGCTCCACGCTACTAACGACGTTTCCATTGAGCACCATCAGTTGCCGAGTGGCAGCTAATCATCACATTGCTGTCTGATCCTTAGCGCTGAAGCAAGGTCGGCTTTGGCCGACGACCTGCCTGATGTCTTTGGCAACAGACAACAATTCGGCCAATCCGGCCGTTCGAATCACTTCACTCTTCGGTCAGCAAACTGCTGGTTACCTGCCGCGCAGTAAGCAGAAGCGAGGAACGGCAGCATTTATATCTAACAAACTCTGCTTCGACAGAAAAACCAAGTAACGTTGGTGCGAAAGCGACGGGCACCTCTCTCCCTGACCATTTCCGGCGAAAAGCTTTCAAAAATGTAACGCGGGGGTCAGCGTCCTGTTGGTATCGGACTCCTAAGATGACATCACGGTTGGACGAAATGAGTCCGACACGATTAACCCGATGTCACAAGGAGAGAACCATGAAAACGAAATTTTCCCAATTAGCCCTGATCGCTGCGATCAGCCTCGCTGCAGCTGGAACGAGCTACGCTCACGAGGATTATTCCGAGGCCGGCACCAACCATTGGCTGAGCCACGTTTCAGAAACCAAGAGCGCACCGACGGCAAATCAACTGGCTTCGTTTGGTTACACGGCCACGAAAAACGCCGACCGAGAGGTCACTCTGTCCAGCGGTAGCAAATATCTGAACGTCACGCGTCTGGAGACCATCAAGATCAACGTCGCTGGCAAGAGCGTCGTCTGGACCTTCGACACGCTGGGGACCGCGCCGTTTCCACTTTCCAAGATCATATCGGGAGCCGACGGCATCACCGTCTACGTGACCGAAAACCCTGCCTATCAGGGCGGCTGATCAACCTGACGGCTAGGTGATGCAATTGTCACCCAGCCGTTGGCAAATTGTCAGGATCGAATCCTTAATATTGATATCGCAGTACAACAGCACCTATTCATGAGGAGATGAAAATGTTCAAGAAGATGCTCGCAATCGTGGCCCTGAGTTCCCTGGGTGTTACCGCCTACGCAGTTGATGCTTCTCAAGTCGAGAAGTCCATTGAGTTGAAGGACGGTTCGACTGTTTATATTTTCAAAGACGGCAAGATGGGTATGGAAGACAAATATGGTCGCGCAACCTATATGGAATCTGGCCATGTGATGGAAACCAAGGACGGCAAAAAAATCATCATGAACGGAAACGAAATCTGGCGTGTTGACGAATTGCTGCACAAATACCATCGCGGTTAATTTCCCGCATCACTCGAATTCGGCGGCTCCTTTGGGAGCCGTTTTCATTTTGAAGTACCGTTCAAGCATCGCCTTCAATTCCTGACTCCATTGGGCATGATCTCTGGATTGGCCTTGTGCGTATAGCACCGGAGCAACCTGCCGGAAAACGGCATGAATCTTTGGATCGAAATGCTGGTCATCTTCCCGTTCCATGATGCTCAACGTCTCTTCCAATGACAAGGCTGGTTTATACGGGCGAACAGAGGTCAATGCGTCGAACACGTCGACCAGGGCAAAAATCCGTGCGGCCAACGGTATTGCCTCGCCAATGAGCCCATCCGGATACCCTTTCCCGTCGAAGCGTTCGTGATGATGCCGGCGGTAGCCCTAGACTGCACCAATGCAAAACGGTAGAGGAACTTTGCGACATGTTGGGTAGGGTTGAGCCGGTATTACTACGCAGCCATTGTGATGAATCCCGTCCTGGCGCTCGTTGTCTTTGCGAACTGGATCCCTTTGTTACGGCCAAACGCGCTAACGTGGATATCGACATCGGTGACAAAGATGACATCTGGAACTACCTTTACTTGCTGGATAGGCCTTATTCCGGTGTCAACATTGTCGATGTGCGTGTCAATTTGGGCCTTGGCTCCCATGGTTATTACCTAAACGAACAATTGTTGCTCAATAGCAATAATGACCGCAGCAATAGCCTCAACCCCAATAATGACGCCCATCGTCATGCGCTGAACAACCATGCGAACCAACTTAATCCCAACAACAAGCGCTTTGGATCCTGACGCCTAAAACTACTACCTGCTGGTATTGCTTAAACTAGAGTACGATTTAACAGAAAAGCCAAAGGTTCTTGAGAATCGGATCGAGCCATTCAGGTCGATCCGATTCGGCGATTCGTCGGGTGTGACATCACATCAAGCATTAGGCCAATCTCACCTTTGCCCGAAACCTGAGGTGCCCCCGGTTTTAGTGCCAAGGGCGTTTTAGTAAAAGTCCTTGGGTTGTACCGTTAAAGACATTCTTCGGCGGCTGGCTGGGCAGAGGTGGTTGCCCGATGCTCGGCCGCGAACTCTGCCGGGGTTTGATAATTCAATGCGCTGTGCGGCCGATGCTGGTTGTAGTCCCGGCGCCAGGCGGCGATCAGGATACGAGCCTGTGGCAAGCTCGTAAACCAATAGTCATTCAGGCACTCATCTCGGAAGCGTCCGTTGAAGCTCTCGATGAACGCGTTCTGCGTGGGTTTCCCGGCCTGGATCAGTTTGAGCTGAACGCCATGCTGGCAGGCCCACTGGTCGAGCGCTTTGCCGGTAAATTCTGGTCCCTGGTCAGTTCGAATGGCCTTGGGGTAGCCCCGGAAGCGAGCCGCCTGATCAAGAACACGCGTAACGTAATGGCCTGAAATGCCGAAGTCGACCGCGAGATCGATGGCCTCCTTGCTGAAATCATCGACGATGGTCAGCACCTTGATCCGGCGGCCATTGGCCAGCGCGTCACTGACAAAATCCATCGACCAAACTTGGTTGGGCTCGGTAGGGCGTTCCAGTGCCTGCCGCTCAACAGCCACACCATGTCGCTTTTTGCGGCGCCGAACTGACAGACCGGCATCACTGTAGAGCCGATAAATCCGTTTGTGATTGGCTCGAACGCCCTCTCGCCGAACCAGCGCATGCAAGCGGCGATAGCCGAACCGGCGGCGCTCGCCGGCCAGTTCGACCAGCCTGGCTTGCAACTGCTCGTTCTCCGGCTGCGCCTTCGATACGTAATGCAGGACCGTGCGTGACAAACCCACCAGCTGGCAGGCACGGCGTTGGGAAATTGCTGTCGCTTTCCGCATCACCATGACTGACTCACGCTTTTGCTGGGGGCTCAGCGCTTTCGGCCCAAGGCCGCTTTGAGAGCTTCGGCATCAAGGATCGATTCGGCCAGTAGGCGTTTGAGCTTGGCGTTCTCGGCTTCCAGTTCCTTCAGGCGCTTCGCATCCGGAACTGACATGCCGCCGAATTTCGCCCGCCAGTTGTAGAACGAGGCGTCACTGAAGCCGTGTTGCCGGCACAGTTCCTTGATCGCCACGCCGGCTTCCGCCTGCTGCAAAAAACCGATGATCTGCTCTTCTGAAAACCGCTTCTTCAAGTCCATTCTCCTTCTCGAAAACGGACTTTACTAAATTGCCGGTGGCACTGATTACGGGGGGCACCTCAAACCAACACTAGTATTCGGGTCCATAGGCGATGGCAGACCATTTGGTGATTTGCTTGTTTCAATCAGGCCAGCCATATTCTTCAGAATATTGTGTAAAGCAATGGAAACGGCGTTTTCAGCTAATTTGCTGCTGTAGGAGATTCAAGAAGCAGTTGTCCATCCTTGGTGGGAATCGTCTTGCCCGGGGCGTGATCTAGGCGAACCCGGCCTTCCTTTCCGTCAAGACGATAGGTCACATCGTAACCAACCAGTTTGTCGGAGGTCTCATAGACAGTTCGGCAGCGATGCTCAATTGCCGAGACCGTATCCCGGTCCTGCATGCCCTTCTGCACGGTATTGCCCGCATAGCCGCCAGCTGCTGCGCCAGCCACCGTCGCCAGAGTATTACCCTTACCCCGCCCGATCTGGTTGCCGACCACACCTCCGAGAATGCCGCCAATCACGGTGCCGGCAATTCGGTGCTCATTGAATCGCCCCGGGTTTCGCAGAGGCTCCGTGGTTTAAGTACAGGCGGGTTCGGCCTGTTGGACGAGTTGCAGATAATACCGATCCTCAGCCTCGGCAGGTGGGATGTAGCCGATGGGCTCAAGGAGTCGCTGATGGTTGAACCAGGTCACCCATTCGAGGGTGGCGAGCTCCAGGGATTCGACCGTTTTCCAGGGCGCCCGGCGGTGAATCAGTTCAGCCTTGTACAAACCGTTGATGGTTTCGGCTAGAGCGTTGTCATAGCTGTCGCCCCTGCTGCCGACAGAAGGCTCGATCCCAGCCTCGGCCAGTCGCTCGGTGTAGCGGATGGAGACGTACTGCGACCCGCGATCCGAATGATGAATCAAGCTGGCATCCCGCTCGGGCTGGCGAGCATAGAGCGCCTGCTCCAGGGCATCCAGCACGAAGTCGGTACGCATTGAGCGACTGACACGCCAGCCAACGATGCGGCGGGCAAAAACGTCGATGACGAAGGCGACATAGACAAAGCCAGCCCAAGTGGAAACGTAAGTGAAATCCGAGACCCAGAGCTGATTCGGCCGATCTGCCTTGAACTGCCGATTGACCCTATCCAGCGGGCACGGTGCCGTCGTGTCAGCGAACGTGGTTCGCACCACCTTGCCGCGCCGCACGCCGCGCAGACCCAGCTGGCGCATCAGGCGCTCGACGGTACAGCGTGCCACCTGAATGCCTTCTCGCTGCAATTGACGCCAGACCTTGTCGGCGCCATACACTTGAAAGTTAGCCTGCCAGACGCGCTGAATGTGCGGCATCAGGAAGGCATCACGCCGGGCGCGAGCGCTGCGTAACGAAGGATCTCTCTGACGGGCGGCATGGCGCCAGTAGGCGGATGGGGCGACCTGCAACAACTTGCAGATCGGCTCGACCCCGAAACGCTCACGCTGCTGATCGATGAACGACCTCACTTCTTCTTGAGGCGGTCGAGCTCCGCCTGTGCGAAAAACGCACTGGCCAACCGCAGAATCTCGTTGGCCTGGCGCAGTTCCTTGACCTCGCGTTCCAGCGCCTTGATGCGCTCACGCTCGGCCGTCGGTATGCCATCACGTACGCCAGTATCGACTTCGTGTTTCTTGACCCACTCGTGCAACGTGACCGTTGAACATCCAATCATCGGCGCTATCGACTCGACGGCTGCCCATAGCGATGGCCGATCCTTGCGCGCCTCCTGCACCAGTCGTACGGCACGCTCTCTGACTTCCGGGGAATATTTGTTCGTCTTGCTCATGGCTCCATTCTCTCAAGAAATGGAGCCTCCTCAATTACCGGGGCGATTCACATCCTGAACTGGGGCTCGCCTCTGAACCTGGATATCCTGGCAATCCTTATGCGGAGTCTTAATCTTTTCCTTGATTTCCTCGACAGCCAAGACTTCGGCCGATTTTGGTTGATTCAGCATCTTGTAGCCGGTCACACCACTGGCACTGATCGCCACCATCGCGATCGAACCGATGACGACCCCTTTGATCATTGATTTATCCATCTTCATTTCTTTCGGACACTTGAGAAGCATTTTTGCGGCGATAACGCCAAAAAGCTGTAACCGCCCATAATTCAACGCAAAACAGATGCCAAGCCCGTGAACTGACGAAAAATCAGTTGGTTAGAAAAATCTGTGATGGCGAAAAATCACGGATATGTCGTTTCTTAGCGACAAATAAACGCCTGAAACCGGGATGTGTCTGTTACGACGCGATACTTCATGTCGCCACATAGCGACAGTTCAGAATCAGACAAAGGCTTGTACCGTACGGCCCCACGTCTCTGTCTGTCGGCTTATATTGAACGCCTCGATTGTCAGTCTTTAGGACCAATCCCTTCGACCACTTTTCCAATCTCTATGTGGTCGTCAAACTCTACGAACTCGACCACTGGATGCCGCCGCTCTGGGGTTACTCTGCGCTCGCCCTCTTCCGGAGGTCCAAGGTCCTTAACTCGCCGTTCGTGGCGCGATCGTTTGACGAGAAATTTTGTTTTGTGCATTGGCGATAGCAGAGAGGAATTGTTTTCTGTTCCTGCCCAATGTACTTGCTGAAGCTTAAGGCCCCCTGAAAGCCACTCAAATTCTTAGCGGCATCGTTCGGCTAAATGGTCTGTTGTCTCAGCCGGTAGAACAGCAAATTATGCATAGAGGGGCCGTCTAATTGAATACAGTCAATTTATTTGTGGGAATATTTCCCTCTTCATGGTTTGGCTATGTGTGTTTTTGCCTGAACTTGGTCTAACTCTTCTTCCTTAAGACTCAGCTAAGGTCACTACGCTAGACTGGCCAATCAATTTGGCATGTTGCCATTGAACCAATAGAGAGCAATATGACCTCAGCCATGCTCCTCCTGTGGATAGCCTTGGGCATTGTTGTTCAGCTGGCACTTTGGCTGGGCATTGTCTTCTGGCGCCACTGGCAGCGCTATATATCGTTGCAGGATCAGGCCAATGGCAAGAGTCCTGCAACTCTGTCCGATAGTTTGCAGACTGACACTGCTTCCGAGGGCTGGAAAGGATTCAGGACTTTCAAGGTTATTCAGAAAACCCTTGAAGATGGTAACGGAGCCATTTGCTCCTTCTATCTACGTCCAGAGGATCGGCAGTCACTTCCCGTATTCAAGCCAGGACAGTTTCTTACCTTCAAACTGGCCATCCCGACTCCAGGAGGCACGGCGGAAGAACTCATCCGTTGCTACTCCCTCTCGGATTCGCCTGCTCATGATACTTACAGGGTTTCGATAAAGCGCGTCCCAACGCCTAACGGCACCTCCCTACCTCCTGGCCGCTCATCCAATTTTTTCCACGACCATGTACACGTAGGCACATCATTGGCAGTTCGGGCTCCATCAGGACATTTTTATCTCAACCACGAAGCCTCTCCAGTTGTACTGATTGGCGGAGGAATCGGTATCACACCGATGTTGAGCATGCTCAACTGGATCGTGAATCACCAGCCTGAACGTGAAGTTTGGCTGTTTTACGGCGTGCGAAATAGCGCTGAAGTGATTATGAAGGCGCATCTTCTGGCGCTCGCAGCCCAACACCCGAATTTCAAGCTGCACATCTGCTTTAGCGCGCCGCTACCGGGTGACATGATGGCGCGCGATTTTCACCATAGGGGTCGTATTGATGTCGCGCTGTTAAGGACAGAGTTACCGCTGAAACCGTTCGATTTCTATATATGCGGTCCGACGCCGATGATGGAAAGCTTGGTCGATGCCCTTGAAGACTGGGGAGTTCCGGACTCACGAATTCATTTTGAAGCATTCGGACCTGCGTCGATAAAACGCAAATCATCCATCGAGCCGAAGGTTTCCGAGAGCTGTACCGAAACTGTGATGGTGACCTTCGCCAAATCTAACAAACAGTTCATTTGGGACGGCACGTCCAACAGCCTACTGGAGTTTGCAGAAAGCAACGGGGTAAAAGTTGAGTCGGGGTGTCGTGCTGGTGGCTGTGGTAGCTGCGAAACGCGAATTCAAAGTGGAGAGGTGAAGTTTTCACATTCGCCTGACTTCGATTCAGAGCCTGGTAACTGTCTGCTCTGCGTATGCATCCCTGTCACTGACGTCGTTCTGGAGGCCTGATGCCAATTTTTCCCTCCACCCTTTGGCGAGAGCACATCCTGCCCTTTGCTTTCCTGGTGTTGCTCCTTGGTGTTTTGACGCTTGCCGGAGATTACCTCTTGCACCGATTGAATCTGGTGTGGGTCGGACGATACTTGGGCATTCCTGGAACGATACTTATCATCGGATCCCTGATGTATTCACTACGTAAGCGGAAATACATCAAGACGGGGAATCCGAAGAGCTATCTGAATATGCATGAACTGGCTGCCTGGCTTGGGTCATTGCTAGTTCTGATTCATGCAGGCATTCACTTCAACGCCATTCTTCCTTGGCTGGCCACTGTGGCCATGGGTATCAATGTCATTAGCGGGTTGGTCGGCAAGATGCTGCTGCAACGCTCCCGCGAACACGTTCAGTCACAACGTGACAGCTACCAATTGCGCGGTCTATCTCGACCTGAAGTCGAGCAAGCAGTTTTTTGGGATTCAGTGACTTTTGATGCAATGACTCAGTGGCGCAAAGTTCATATCCCGATTTTTATCGTTTTCGCCGTGCTGAGTCTTGGTCACATCATTAGCGTATTTCTATTCTGGGGCTGGCAATGAATCGCATTGTCAAATGGGTGATCGCTACCAACCTGCTTGTCTTGGTAGTCCTAACGTTCGCCTATCCACATTTGATGGTTAGCCCCGGAAAGCTCATCGTTGGACATCGGCAATTAGAGACTGATTGCTTTGCCTGCCATGCAGGACTTCGAGGAGCCTCTTCGGAGCGCTGTACAACCTGTCACAAGTCAGATGATATCGGTCGGCTAGATACCAAAGGGCAACCCATTCAGAAGCCTTTGACCTCAACGGCATTTCATCAAAAGCTGACGAAACAAGATTGTGTGGCGTGTCATAGCGATCATGCTGGCGTGAAGCGCTTCAAGATACATGGACACTTCAGCCATGCGCTCTTGCAGGCCGCAACCCGTGAGCAGTGTCAAGAATGCCATAGACCGCCGGCTGATTCTTTACACAAGCAGATTACCGGTAATTGCGCTCAATGCCACAGCCAGGAAAGGTGGACACCGGCCACGTTCAATCACGACAAATTCTTCGTACTTGACCGCGACCACAGTGTTCAGTGTGTGACGTGCCATGTACGAAACGACTACAGCCAATACACCTGTTACGGTTGCCACGAACACACCCCTGAAAAGATTCGCCGAGAGCACATTGAAGAAGGTATTCGAGATTATAAAAACTGCGTTGAATGCCATCGAAGTGCGGATGAGCACGACATCCGAATGCCGGGAGGAAATCGCCGTGAAGATGACTAGCAGAGGCCCGATTGACCTGCGCCGATACGCCTTCATATCGATTGCGGCTGCGGTTGCGACCATTCTGCTCAAAGGGGTTGCATGGTGGCTGACCGGCTCCGTCGGTCTATTGTCGGATGCGATTGAGTCGTTCGTTAATTTGGCAGGTGCCTTGATGGCGCTATGGATGCTCTCCATTGCGATCATGCCAGCGGATGCGGAACACCCACATGGTCATGATAAGGCCGAATATTATTCGAGTGCCTTTGAAGGATTTCTAATTGTCGTTGCAGCGGCGAGCATCGGCTACACAGCAGTCGAGCGTCTAATACATCCACAGCCACTGGAAGCGGTCGGTATTGGCCTTTTGGTTTCGGTGCTTGCATCGATCATAAACTTTGGCGTTGCAAGAGTATTGCTTCGAGCGGGTACCGAGCATAAGTCGATCACTCTGGAGGCGGATGCGCATCACCTCATGACCGATGTTTGGACCTCTGTTGGCGTAATAGCCGGAGTGACGTTGGTTTGGCTCACAGGGCTGAACTGGCTGGACCCGGTTATTGCCCTTTTGGTTGCGGCCAACATTGTATGGACGGGCTGGCAACTTATGCGACGTTCTGCGTCTGGCTTGATGGATGTTGCACTACCAAAGTCGGAAATCGCTCAGATAGAACAAGTTCTCTCCACCTTTGATACAGAAGGGGTTTGCTTTCACGCGCTACGGACCCGCCAAGCCGGAAGGCGAGTATTTATCAGTTTGCACGTGTTAGTACCTGGCGATTGGTTAGTAAAAAGAGCCCATGATTTTTCTGAGGAGATTGAAGCGTCACTTTGCAGACAATTTCCGCACGCGCACGTCATGACACATCTCGAGCCAATCGATGATCCGTTATCCATGGCAGACGAAGCATTGGATAGACAAAGGTAAGTCTGCCAGCGGATCTGGGATGTATTTCCATTTATCTGCATTTGAATACGCCAAAGACGGCAAGCAGCAGTTCGACCACCACTACCAACGGTAGAGCGAAGGTATGGGCGGCGAAAGTCTGCTCGTGGCCGGCTACTGTCTGTTACTGATTCTCCTCAGCTAATGCTCGATGACCGTAATGGAAAAGCATGGAACATTTATTTCCGCCGGGCGTTTCATAAGCGACTCAATGCGAATTTCGTCATTGGAGCGACGAGGAAAAAACGGGGATGGACGACAAAACCGGAATAGACGATGCAGACATGGCGCAGGCCTTATCAGCCCGAGCTGGCGACCTGCGAGCGTTCGCAGGTCTGGTGCGCCGCCATCAGGATCGCATGTTTGGTTTCCTGTTGCGCATGCTTGGTACGCGTGACGAGGCAATGGACTTGACCCAGGATTCCTTCCTGAAGGCCTGGAAGGCGTTACCGGATTGGCGACCTGAGGCGCGCTTCACTACTTGGCTGTTCCAAATAGCACGTAACGCGGCTCTCGACCTGCTGAGGCACCGGCAGCGTATTGAGTTCGTATCGCTCGACGCTGATCCCTCCCACGACATAGTGGAAGATTACACACCATCTCCTGAGAAACAATTTTCCGACCGGCAGCGCATTAGCTTGCTTCAGCGCGCCATTGACACGCTCCCAGTTGATCAACGCGAAATCCTCCTGCTCCGTGAACTAGAGGACATGAGCTACGCGGAGCTCGCCTTAATACTCGGGATCAACGAAGGAACGGTCAAGTCACGCCTTGCCCGAGCACGTGCTGCAGCCCTTACCAATTTCCGTCACTACGCCGGGGAGAGTCCAGATGACTGATCCACATGAAGTCCACGCTACTGACATCGACCTGTCCGCCTATCATGATGCAGAACTTCCTGCTCCTGCTCGCCTCCGTATTACTGCGCACATCGCTGCATGTCCGCTTTGCGCAAAGCGCCTCGCCGACTTTGCCGCCTTGTCCGCTGACTTCGCCCAGTTACCCAAAGATAGCCTTGGTTTCGATCTCGCCAGCGTCATAGCGGGACAGCTTCCTGGACCGGCCAGGTCGCACCGGTGGACACCTACGCTAGGCTGGCTTGGCCTGCTGCCTGCGGGAATTGGGGCCACGGTCTCAATCGCGCTGGGCATCGCCATTGGTGGGGTTCTATTTAGTGGCAGTGCCGCCCTACCGCGAGAGACGGCCATGAGCGTATTCGATTCTATCCCGCCAGGCGGACTCTGCCTCGGTCTGGACAGCTGCTATGCCGAATATCCCAACAAGACAGGAGTGATCAAATGAAGCCCCAACTGCTACGAACCCTGCTCGCTTTTTCTGTCCTGATTAACGTCGGGGTACTCGGTGCAGCCGCATACCGGGAATTGAACACCGACGCCTTTCCGGGGTTACCGCGCTACCTCGAACTCGATGTAACGCAGACCCGTCACTGGCACGAGGCAGAGCGAAATTTTCTTGTCCAGCTCGCCGACGTTACGACGGCAATCGAGGCACACCGCAGCCGGATGATCCGTGCCATTTTTGCCGAGTCCCCCGATCTCGCCCAGATTGATGCCGAACGCGTCGCTATCGCGGCGCTGCAGGAGATTCAGCAAAAACGGGTGATCGAGCAACTGCTAAGGGAGCGAGCGTTACTTGATGCTGCACAACGCGAACGGCTCGCTGCATTACTACTTGCACAGCCGGCAGGCCCCTCAGGCGTCGAGCGCCTTCACCGCGACTGACGGGAACATTTGCGCCCCCCGAACGTTGAATGGATGTGAGTAGCTGACGCTTGCTCCCATCAACCTTTATTCATCTGGAGAATTATGCTCATGAAACCCTATATCCTTGCCGCTCTGACTGTCCTTTTCCTTGCTGCCACCGGCCCATCGCTGGCCGCGAACGATGCACACGATCATGGCCATGGCTCGGTATCGGCCACCCTGCAACTCAACGCCGGCAAGAAATGGGAAACCGATGCTCCGCTGCGAACAGCCATGGGGGAAATTCGTAAGTCGATGGCGTCCTCGCTGCACGCGATCCACGAAAATAAGATGTCGGCCAAGTCCTACGATGGGCTGGCTAAACAGGTGGAAGGCGCTGTCGGTCAGATCGTCGCCAGCTGTAAGCTTCCGCCAGCCGCCGATGCCCAGCTTCACATCATCGTCGCAGACCTGCTGGCTGGCGCCGAGGAGATGGCCGGCAAGATGAAAGAGGTCAAACGCGTGAACGGCGCAGTCAAGGTTATTGGCGCCCTCGATAACTACGGCAAGTATTTCGACGATGCAGGATTCCGGCCGATCGAGCACTGAGAATTGCGACGGCTTTAGGACAGAACGCACTGTCGGACCGCATTGAGGAAACCAAGGCGGGCGATTCTACGGTGCCACTTCAGATGAGCGATTGGAGGCATTTTCCAATCGCTCATCATGAAAGCATATGAATGATTATCCGAGGTTAGCAGCCATGCGTAATGTCTGCCTACTCCAAGGAGATAATAGCGATGAGTACGGAAAATGCAGTCCCTGAAGTACGCAACCTTAAACAGCTGCTTCGGTATCAGGAGAAGGCAGTCGTCAGCCGGATGCTGATCAAGAATCCAGTTGGCAACGTTACCCTGTTTGCCTTTGACGGCAATGAGGGTCTTAGCGAGCATACCGCTCCTTACGATGCCTTGGTAATAGGTGTTGAAGGCCGTGCTGAAGTTCCGGTGGGCGGCGTTAGCCATACACTGGAAGAGGGCGATAGCTTGCTGCTGCCGGCCAATATCCCGCACGCGGTAAATCCCATGGGCGGGTTCAAGATGCTGCTGATCATGATTCGTGGTTAGGGGTTATAGACGACCAGAAGTGTTATGGGCATATCCTTGGAAACGGTTTTCTGCTGCGATTTGTGCTGTATTTGAGCCGGATGGTTGCTAACGACCACTCAAGTAAGAGATCCGCGAAGATTGGGTCGGGAGTTCGCGTTCGCTAGCCAGGAAAGCTGAGCTGCCCCGCAGTGCTGGCCTGAAAGTCCGCTGACCCCACTACACCTGTCGCTCATCTGGCGATGGCTGAACGGCAGTTAAGGCCGACGAGCGGGAATTGCCACTACTCCCCTGCTCCACTTCGTTTGACATTATTCCTCCATAGTTCATGCGTTCGGCCGTAGCTGCCGCTCTTCTTAGCAGCTGTCTGCTGCACTGCGAACCTAATCGGCTAGATATCTAATTGACCGCAAAATCCAAGGAGCGGAGCTAGGCACAGTTTCCTTCGAGGACAAACGAAAAAAATACGCCTAAGCATTTCGTTTTTGGGACCAAATGCGGAAATTGGACGGGGTATCGATAGAATACCGCGATGGTCACGCGCCTTTTCTTCGACTGTGAATTCACCGATCTTCGGGACTCAGCATCCTTGATATCCGCGGGTTTTATTACCCAATCAAGCGATCAGTTTTACGTCGAACTATCCGACTACGCGGTAGAAGCCTGCAATGATTTTGTGAAGGCAACCGTCTTGCCCCTATTGTCCCTCCCCCCAATTTCAACGGCCGAGTTCCTTGCCTCGCTAACCGACTGGCTTCAGCGCTGGGGGGATGATTTGCTTTTTGTTGCTGATTCCGAATGGGATCAAAAAATCCTGGCCAAGACCTTCGCAGCTCTTGGTCAGCCCTTGCCTGCAAACTGGCGTTTTCAGAAAACTCCGGACAACTTCACCAATGGTCAGCAGCGCTGTCTCTTCAACGACGAGCTGGGGGCTTATTTCCTTCGCGATCCGGATCAGCAGCGGCACCACGCGCTGACAGATGCTCGTGCGATCCGCGAAGCCTACCTACGCGCAGAACTGGGACTCTAGAGACTTCGCGTAAGCTACGATGAACTGAGTCGAGTTTCTCAATTGCCATTAGCGGACCCGCCAATACTCCTTAGGCAGGCGTGGTCTCGAGTCGTACCTATTTGAGTACATGCAGTAATTATTATATTGATGGGGCGAAGCAAAAGCCTCTCGCACCAGCCTCCATAACTCCTACCGTATATAGCTTACGCCTAGCTCAAGCGCCCTTTCAATTGGTACGCCCCGAACGAGGGCAGTATCTTGCCGCAATCTTTGGATAGGTACCCACACCTACTCATGAAAAAGCCTCTCAATTGAGAGGCTCTTTGGAAACAGTCCTGGGTAACGAACTTAAGGTCTAGCGCCCCTGTTTCGGGAAAAATTGTAGCATCGGTTGTCACCTGATGAATACCTGATCGCGCGGACAGAAGTAATCTTTCCTGCTATAGGCCAGCGGCAATGATACTGACGCGTCAATTAACATTGAGAGGTGAATATTGCACCAGCGGTGTCAAATTCTTTAGCTTGGCTGTGGGGTTGGGGGCGTCAACATAGCGTCGCCCATCTTGGAGTACATAGAGACGAACATAGAAGCCGTTGTCGGTGATCTGACCACGCCAGACTTCGGCGAGTGGTTCCATCTGCCACTGCTTTGTTCGATTCAGTCTGGGTGGACTGACAAGCAGTAATTGATCGACCTGAATGCCGCTGTCGGTATCGCTCAACAGTTCTGCGATTTGATCCGGATTGCTAAGGAATTCAGTTCCGCTAAAGCCGAGCGTCGCAGCCTGGCAACTGGAATAGGACAGACAATACCAAGGGAAATCGATTGTCAGGCTGACATGGGTCCAAACATCACAACCCTGCCCTGCAATGGCGGATTTGATGGGGTGGCGATCCGAGGGGGTGGTGAGAAACATCGAATTGGCAAAAAAATGAACACTATAGATTGTAGCTCAATAGTGTTCATTTTGGATTCATTGGAGCATGACTCCAGAACCCAAAATGAACCTGCGCCAGGCCTTGGCCATCGCCCTCAAAGCGGTCCGGAATGGCCGCAATCTAACCCAGGAAGACTTCGGACTCGTGTCCAGCCGGACTTACCTGAGCACGCTCGAACGCGGTCTGAAAAGCCCTACCCTGGACAAACTGGATGAGATCGCCAACACGATGTCTATTCATCCGGCCTCGCTGGTTTTGCTGGCTTACAGCATTCTGTCGAGCAATAACGACCCTGCGATTGATACGCCGGATATCGTCTGCCAGGAAACGAAGCAGTTGCTGCTACAACTCTCCGACGAGACAACTAACACACGGTAATTTGCTTGAGGGGTTACTTGATTTCAACCGTTGCTACTCGCCCATTGTTTTGACATTAGTCCCCAAAGGCAAAGTGATTCGTTGCCACAATTAGCTGCTAAGCCACATGCCAGGGACGTAGCGTAAAGATAATCAAATGTGCTGAATTTGCCAAATTATGATGAACGCATTTATGGTGGGAGGGCAAACGCCAGTGCAGAATCATTACGGGATTCATAAAAAATCCCCAAAATCTTCCCCGTCGAAGCAGGATAGCTAGGAGTTAGGTAAGTCAATATTTGGCAAATCGACTGCCACCCCACCAATCAAAGCAGACAAGAACGCATCACTTATTCGCTCGTCAGTGTTCTTTTTTGGATCAAGTCCACAGGGACCATTAAGCAGCCCCACTTCTGGCACATTTTGGTGGATCAGTTTTTTGATCAGACCTCTACAGGTAACA
>PHCF01000017.1 GCA_002842145.1 Betaproteobacteria bacterium HGW-Betaproteobacteria-6
CAAGGGTTACCGCGGTCGTCGCAAGAACGTATATCGCATCGCCAAACAGGCGGTGATGAAGGCCGGTCAATACCAGTACCGTGACCGTCGTCAACGCAAACGTCAGTTCCGTTCCCTGTGGATCGCTCGTATCAACGCTGCAGCTCGTGAGCTGGGCATGAAGTACAGCACCTTCATGAACGGTCTGAAGAAGGCCAACATCGAAGTGGACCGCAAGGTTCTGGCCGATCTGGCCGTTTTCGATCAGCCGGCATTTGCCGCTCTGGCCGCCCAGGCCAAGGCACAGCTCGGCGCCTGAGCGAAAGCGTAATTAAAAAAAGGAGGCGCAAGCCTCCTTTTTTATTGGTGGTTTTGTTGGTGGACGTCTATGGACAATCTCGATCAAATCGTTAGCGAAGCCCAGTCGGCTTTTGCTGCCATTTCTGACCCCGATGCACTGGAACAGGTAAAAGCCCGTTTCCTTGGCAAGAGCGGACAGATCACCGAACTTCTCAAGGGCTTGGGCAAACTGCCGCCGGAAGAGAAGAAGACTGCCGGTGCGGCAATCAACGTCGCCAAGACGGCTGTCGAAGCAGCGCTCAACGAGCGCCGCGAAGCCATTCGCAAGGCTGCGCTCGAAGCGCGTCTGGCCGAAGAGGCTCTGGATGTCACGCTGCCCGGACGCGCTGAAGCGCGCGGTGGCCTGCACCCTGTAACGCGCACGCTCGAACGCATCGAGGCGCTGTTCCGCTCCATCGGTTTCGAAGTGGCTGACGGCCCCGAAATCGAGGAGGATTTTTTCAATTTCACGGCCATGAACACGCCCGAGGATCACCCGGCGCGTTCGATGCACGATACCTTTTACCTGCAGAACCCGGATGGTACGGTGGCCGAGAACGTTCTGCTGCGCACCCATACCAGCCCGATCCAGGCGCGCTACATGAAGGCGCACGTTGAACGCTACGGTCAACTGGAAAAAATGCCCGAAATCAGAATCGTCGCGCCGGGCCGCGTCTATCGTGTCGATTCCGATGCGACGCATTCGCCGATGTTCAATCAGGTCGAAGGGTTGTGGGTTGGTGAAGGCGTTTCGTTTGCCGACCTCAAGGGAGTCATAGCCGATTTCCTCAAGAGCTTCTTCGAGACCGACGACTTGGTGGTGCGCTTCCGACCGTCCTTCTTCCCGTTTACCGAGCCGTCGGCCGAAATCGACGTTGCTTTCATGAGCGGCGCCCTGAAAGGTCGCTGGCTGGAAATTGCCGGTTGCGGCATGGTGCATCCGGACGTGCTGCGCATTGCCGGCATCGATCCGGAAAAGTACACCGGCTTTGCCTTCGGCTTCGGTCAGGATCGCCTGACCATGCTGCGTTACGGCGTCAATGACCTGCGCCTCTTCTTTGAAGGCGACCTCCGTTTCCTGAGGCAATTCGCATGAAATTCTCTGAATCCTGGCTGCGTACCCTTGTCGACACCCAGCTGTCGAGCGAGGAGCTTTCCCATCTGCTGACCATGGCCGGCCTTGAAGTTGAAGGTCTGGAGCCGGTTGCACCACAATTCAACGACGTTGTCGTCGCCCAGGTGCTCGAAGTCGTGAAACATCCCGATGCCGATCGCCTCAATGTCTGCAAGGTCGATGCCGGCTGTGGCGAGCCGACGACCATCGTCTGCGGTGCGCCGAATGTGGCCGTCGGCCTGCGCGTACCCTGCGCCTTGCCGGGTGCAAAGCTTCCCGGCGATTTCACTATCAAAATTGCCAAGGTTCGCGGCATCGAGTCGTCCGGCATGCTCTGCTCAGCCAAGGAACTCGGCATCGCCGAAGAGGCTTCCGGGCTCCTGATCCTGCCGGTCGATGCACCGGTCGGTCAGTCGATCCGTCAATATCTCGACCTTGACGACAACCAGTTCGAACTCAAGCTGACGCCGAATCGCGCCGATTGCCTGTCGTTGACTGGAGTGGCCCGCGAAGTCGCTGCCATTGCCGGCGCCCAGGCCAAGCTGATCGATGTGCCGGAAGTGGCCGCGACCATTGTCGATCAGCGCGCGGTCGTGCTCGATGCACCGGTTGCCTGTCCGCTCTACTTTGGCCGCGTGCTCAAGGGCGTCGATGCCAAGGCGCCGACTCCTGAGTGGATGAAGCGGCGCCTTGAGCGCAGCGGTATCCGCTCGATCTCTGCTCTGGTCGATGTCACCAATTACGTCATGCTCGAACTCGGCCAGCCGCTGCATGCTTTCGACAACACCAGGCTTGAAGGCGCTTTGCATGCGCGCATGGCCAAGCCGGACGAAAAGCTGCTGCTGTTGAACGAACAGACCATCGCCATCGATGCTGACATCCTGGTTATTGCCGACGATGCCAAGCCGTTGGCCATGGCCGGCATCATGGGCGGCGAAGAGAGCGGCATCACGCTGGAAACCAGTGAACTGTTCCTCGAATCCGCTTTTTTTGCACCGAAGGCCATCGCCGGCCGCGCTCGTCGTTACGGCTTCGGCTCCGATGCCTCGCATCGTTTCGAGCGCGGTGTCGATTTCGGTGGCGCCCGTCGTGCCATTGAACGCGCCACACAATTGATCATTGATATTTGCGGTGGTGCCGCCGGTCCGGTGACCGAGGCCAAGGCCGAGATGCCGGCTCGCAAGCCCGTGCGTCTGCGTACGGCGCGTGCCTGCGCGGTGATTGGCATGACGTTTTCTCCCGAGCAGATCGCCGGCTTGTTCAACGGCCTCGGCTTGTCCTTCGTTCGCGAAGGCGACGATTTTCTGGTCACCCCGCCAACCTGGCGCTTCGACATTGAAATCGAGGAAGACCTGATCGAGGAAATCGCCCGTCTGCACGGCTACGACAACATCCCGGCCCCGGCCCCGCGCGGCAACCTGAAAATGATGGTGCAGCCCGAAGCGCAACGCCCGGCTGCCCGCGTTCGCCAGTTGCTGGTTGATCGTGGCTATCAGGAAGTTGTCAATTTCGCCTTTGTCGAAGAAGCCTGGGAGGCCGATTTCGCTGCGAAGACCGGAGAGGCCGACCTGATTCGTCTGGCCAACCCGATCGCCAGCCAGATGGCCGTCATGCGCTCGACGCTGTTTGGTGGTCTGATTTCCAATCTGGTCACCAATCTCAAGCGCAAACAGAACCGCGTCCGCTTGTTCGAAACAGGCCGCGCGTTCGAGCGCAATGCCGCAGCAACCCCGGTTCCCGGTTTTTCCCAGTCCTGGAAGCTCTCCGGTCTGGCCTATGGTGGCGCCTTGCCCGAAGGATGGGGCAGCGCTTCGCGCAAGGTTGATTTCTTCGATATGAAGGGCGATCTGGAAGCCTTGCTGGCACCGGCCCAGCTGCGTTTTGAAAAGCTTGTCCATCCGGCGTTGCATCCGGGGCGTTCGGCACGTGTATTGCTCGATGGCCAAGAAATTGGTTGCCTGGGTGAGTTGCATCCGGAATGGGTTCAGAAATACGACCTGCCGCAGGCTCCCGTGGTCTTCGAACTTGATTTTGATGCGGTCAAGGCGGTTCAAGTTCCGCTTTATTCCGAGGTTTCGAAGTTCCCACCAGTCATTCGGGATCTTGCCATTGTCGTTGATCAGGATGTCGCTCTGCATACCTTGCTCGACGGCTTGAAAGGGCAGCTTTCCAGCCTTGTGCAGGACATCCAGTTGTTCGATGTTTACGTCGGAAAAGGCATCCCCGAAAACAAAAAAAGCCTTGCGTTCCGGATAGTTATGCAAGATACTCAACGCACTTTGCAAGATTCGGAAGTTGATGCTGCAATGCAGCAACTGGTGTCCTGTTTCGAACAGGCATTCGGTGCTCAACTGCGTGCCTGACGGAAATAATAACGATGACGCTAACCAAAGCTGAACTCGCGGACCTGCTTTTCGAAAAAGTGGGTCTAAATAAACGCGAGGCCAAAGACATGGTCGAAGCTTTTTTCGAAGAAATCCGCAACTCCTTGGAAACCGGTGATGGCGTCAAGCTGTCTGGCTTCGGTAATTTTCAGTTGCGCGACAAACCGCAACGTCCAGGCCGGAATCCAAAAACAGGGCAAGAAATACCCATCACGGCGCGTCGTGTCGTGACTTTTCACGCCAGCCAAAAACTGAAGTCCGACGTTGAGCTCGCCTTCGATGGAACCGCGGCATAAAACGTCGGGCGGAGAAGAGTTACCGCCCATCCCCGCCAAACGCTACTTCACGATTGGTGAAGTCAGTGAGTTGTGTGGCGTAAAACCCCATGTCCTACGTTACTGGGAACAAGAGTTCAATCAGCTCAAACCAGTAAAACGGCGTGGCAATCGGCGCTACTACCAGCATCATGAGGTGTTGCTGGTTCGGCGAATTCGTGAGCTTCTTTATAATCAGGGTTTTACGATCAGCGGTGCGCGAAATCGGCTCGACGAAGGCGGAGCAGTCGAAGTTGCTACTGTTAACTTGCCTGAAATCGTAAAAATGCCTGGCGGTGTTCGTGCTGAGCTACAGTCAATTATCGAGATGTTGCGGCTTTGAATCCCTGGCTTTTGTGGGTATAATGGCGGGCTTGTCGGGGCGTAGCGCAGCCTGGTAGCGCACTTGCATGGGGTGCAAGGGGTCGCGAGTTCGAATCCCGCCGCCCCGCACTTAGGCCAATCTTCGGATTGGCCTTTTTGCTTTCTAGGCCACTAATTTGAAAATTCCCCCCACATTTCCCCCCACACATTCGCGGGCTGTTATGAGACTACTTTCGTAGCTCCCATGGAATTTTCTAAATTTCCAGAGTAAATCGATCTCACAGACTCTAAATATCTTGAAGCTTCAACTGGCCATATTTGTCTGGACTTGCTCAATAGCCTCAAGAAGCGTTGGACAGATCACTACGACAAGGTCTTTGCTTGGCTATGCGCTCTGGCTAAATGACTGTGAAAGCGACACCAAATCGGCTACATTTCGCGATTCGGCATTTCCGGACTGAAGGACCATGCAACTGCTCCATATCTCTGATATTCATTTCCGAACACCGGATTGCAGGACTCCGGACATGGATCCAGAGCGCCCTTATCGGACCTTATTGATGCGGGATGCCCGTGATCGTGTCCGTACGTTGGGTTCCGTGGATGCTATCCTTGTGGGGGGGGACATTGCGTTCAAGGGACATCGCGAAGAATATGAAGCAGCCTACGCGTGGCTAATGGAACTGGCACAAGCGACTGGGTGTCCGCCGGAGAGGATATTCGTGGTGCCGGGAAACCACGATGTGGATCGGAACGTAATCACGTCGACGCCCGCAGTTCGAAACGCCCAGAAGGCAATTTTTTTGGCACAACCGGAAAAACGGGAGCGTGAGCTTCGGACCCAATTTACCGACACCCAGACGAGTTCCTCACTTCTCGCCCCTCTGGCCGCATACAACGACTTCGCCAAGCTCTTCAACTGTCAAGTCTACTCACCAGACCGATTGTTCTGGAAACAGGATATGGATCTTAACGGCGGTGTGGTGCTCCGCCTTTACGGACTGACCTCCACTCTTCTGTCCGGGATGGATGGAGAAAACGACAAGCGCGGTGAGCTCTACCTTAGTCCCCTTCAGGTTCTGCACCCGCTGGAAGACATCATTAATCTCGTAATGATCCATCATCCTCCTGATTGGCTTATGGACGAACAAGACGTCAATGACATGGTCAACAACCGTGCGGCAATTCATTTGTTCGGGCACAAGCATCTGCAGCGAGTTGTGAAAGACGACGGCTATATGCGCTTCAGCGCCGGTGCCGTCAATCCGGATCGGCAGGAACAGGGATGGGAGCCAGGGTACAACCTGATCAGCCTCCAAGTGGTAGGCTCTGGACGGGAAAGAGCCCTCGAGATCGAGGCTCATTTGATGGTGCTGCAATCTAATCCGGAGCGCTTTAACCCGCGGCGAACCCGGGGAGGGGAAGAGGTTTTCCGGCATCGTATTTCGATTCCCGGATATGTCTCGGAGATTGCTGCCACTACGCCACGACCTGCGGTGGCCGTCGAAGTGCCAACGGCGACTGTGTCTGCCGCCCGTGATGATGTGGAGGCCTCTATGAGCGAAGAGCATACTAGGAACCTGATCTTCCGGTTTTGGAAGCTGACCGGCAGTCAGCGTCGGGAAATAGCTCTGGGACTCGGCCTTATTGAGGAAAAGGACCTTGCGATACCGGAGCCGGAGCGCTATGGGCGTGCTCTGCTGGTTGCCCGTGAACGGGGGCTACTTGATCTGCTTACCAATGAAATTGTAAAAAGGGAGACAAAATAATGGTTACTGAGGCATCCACGCCGGTACATCCTGACTTCGCGCGCTGGTATAGCAGTGTTGGCCTTGGTGATGAAGAGACACGGCGTAAAGGCCGCTGGATAGGTGTCTGTTTGATCGTTGAGCGGGCTGAGACTCAACTGATTGAAGCGCTGATTCGCTTGGCTTTCAAGTCCAAGCAGTTGGCGCCAGAAGCGTTAGTGAAACAGGTTCGCGCCATTTTTAAGGAAGCTGACGAGACGTTCGAAATGCAGGGGAACGACCGTGAATTACAGATTCTTGCGGGCTCCAGCCTTGCGGTACTCATGGATAGTGAATCCGACTCTGCAGCATATGCCGCTTTGGCAGTGACGACGACGGCTTTTGACGGTGCGAGGAAGTCGGACTTGCCGATGGATCTGGTGAAGCTGGCGGAGGACGCACTTGTCCATATTGCAGTTGCCAATCGTGAACGACCAAAGCTTGACAGTTTCTTGGCGGACGATGAGGAAGAGCTCGAATTCGATGAGCCAGCGGAGCACGTACGACAAAACCAAAACTTCCCCGGAGTCGCTGCGGCCTTCGGTATGGTTGCGGAGACCATGGGGAATGCCATCAAGCAAATTGCCGAGCGGCAAACCGGCGCCTTGCAAGCGATGGATACCTTGATTCAAATCCAGGACGAGGAACTGCAAATGCTGTGGTGGCTTGTCGGCCAGCGCAGCAAGGATTACAAGTGCTCCTTTGGCGACCTGCCGGCGGACGCCCAACCCCTAGTTTTTGCCTCAGAATTGGCCGATGCCACTCGAATTTTGCCTGGGCCACCGTCGGCGCCCGCCATGCTTTCGCGGGCGGGGGTCAAGGACAGGAAGAAAATTGCCATTTCCGATGCGATCAATGGGGCGGATCCGGCGTGGTTGCGACAGCTTATCGGTGACTTCAATCCGTCGCCAGTCACGATGCCGCTCCACTACGCAATTGTCCGCCAACTGGAGACCGGGCCTGGGGACGCTTGGCTTCCCGGATGGACTGCGGCGACCGGCGTGGGCAACAATCTGACGTTGCCGGGGCTTACTCTGGGCACGTTGTTTTATCGCGAACGTTTGTTGATCCTTCTCGGGTGACCCCATGACTGAAGTTGACCGGGAAATCATGGAGGAAGTGACTTGCTCTAATCCAGACTGCCGGGTGGCACAGACCGGAAAATGCGTCGAGGGTTTGGGGCTATCGGAGTGTTCCCACTACGGGCGCCGGCCACATGCTATTGCGGATGAACTAACCAGCGATGGCGAGGCTCCACAGCTAATTGGCGTCCAGGTCGCTGGCGCGGATTGCCTCACCCCCGAACAGGCCTCGCAGCTTCTGCGCGCTGGCAGTGCAAGGGTCATTGCTGTCATCGGCCCCAGCGATGCCGGGAAAACTAGCCTGATCGCCAGCCTCTACGACCTCTTTCAGGATGGCCCGGTGGCGGGTATAGAGTATGCTCGGTCCCGAACCCTTCATGCCTTCGAGCGAACCTGTCACGATGCGAGGGCCGCTTGTCGTCGGGGAACACCACATAGCAACCGGACGCCCTTGGGCGAAGTACGGTTCTACCATCTGGACTTGGGCGGTGGTCCCGCGACGGACGGCTTGGCGCTTATCATCGGTGATCGCGCCGGTGAAGATTACCGAAACGCCACCGACGATGTCTCTACCGTCACCGGCTTCCAGGAAGTCCGACGCGCCGATTCGATCACCGTTCTGGTTGACGGTGACCGCCTTCTGGATAGTGGCAATCGGCACAATGCTCGTAGCGAGACTCTCCTTTTGCTTCGGGCTCTCGTTGACGGCGGATCAATTGAATCTGGCCAGCGTCTTGCCTTGGTTCTCACCAAATTTGATGCCGTCCTGAAATCTGATCGGAGGGACAGGGTAGAAACAGATTTCACTTCAATGCTCGAAAAGATCCGTGATTCCTTTGGCGATAATTTCTCAGAAATCGCTCCCTTCCGGGTGGCGGCTTCACCCAAGAATGACTTGGTGAAACGGGGGGTAGGTGTGGCGGAACTGCTGGCGTTCTGGATCCAGCCTCGGCCGCCTGCTACCGCCGTGCCCCGGGAAATGCCAGAGTTTGAGCGGTGCTATGCGCGGTTGACGGTGCTTGAGGAATGAGGAAGAAAGATGTCTGAGCGCTCTATCGTTATCATCGGTCTGCCGGAATCAGGGAAGACTACCTTTCTTGCCGCCCTTTGGCATCTTGTTACGGAAGAGGATGTGGAGGGCATGGCCTTGCGCTTCCACACCCTTGCAAAGGGCAACGTGTCCCATCTCAACCAGATCGCGGCCCGCTGGCGGGATGCCAGGGTTCAAGAGCGAACTGGCATCAGCGGAAATCGCCTAGTGAGCATGAATCTTCTGGATGCGGAAGGTAACCCTGTGCGCGTCACCTTTCCGGATGTACCCGGCGAAGCTTACCGGCGTATGTGGGAGGAACGGGACTGCGAGCCGGAAATCGCGGAAATTCTCAATGCCGGTGGTGTTTTACTGTTCGTCCATTCCGACACCATCGACTTACCGGCCTGGCTGGTGGACGAACTCGTGCTGGCTAAGAAGATGGGCATCTCGCTACCAGAAGGCGGAGAAGTCCACTGGCACCCCCGGTTGGCGCCAACCCAGGTGCAGCTAGTGGACCTTCTCCAGACATTGCGGCAACCACCACTCGATATCGGTCCGCGCCGGCTGGTCATAATGTTGTCGGCTTGGGACAAGGCAGAAGGGGAAGGGCTGGCACCCGTGGCTTTTCTTGAGGCCAAGCTTCCCCTGCTTGCGCAATACCTGCGGCAGAACGCGGATGGGTGGACCTGGCGCGTCTGTGGATTGAGCGCTCAGGGAGGCGAATACGATCCTGCCGAATCAGGCAAGGATTCTGTACCCGAAGCAGAAAAGCTGCGGCAGATGGACCGCCCGTCGCAACGCATCCGTTTGAGCGCAGGTCCCAGTGAAAGCCACGACCTAACGGAGCCCCTCGCATGGCTCATGGGTTAGGTGAGCGCCTGATCGTCCAACAGACCCTACACGGCTACGCTGAGGGTCACCGTCTGCTGGCAGGTTCCGTGATCCTGTCACCGAAGGACATGCGGACGCTGCTCACGATGAGTGACATTTCCGGCTCAGGCGTGCGTGTTGACGAATCGGGGTACCTAACAGGGTATCCCCTGACAGAATCGGGTGTCTATGCACTGGCGCGTACCTGGGCAGCGCCGGAGATGCCTCGTCCCGGCTGCGTCTGGACTCATACGCTCCTGATCGAGTTTGCCGATCTGGCCACCTTGGAGTCTATGACTGAATTAGATTTGCTATTCCGGAGACCGGTGTTGCCAGCATACGGCGATTACACCAAGCCTCTGGGTGTAGACGATGTTCCGGCAGCTCAGGCGTTGCTGGGGGATGAATTGGCATGGTGCCGGCGGTTGTTGGCTGCTCTCTACGGCAAGCCCGGTGAGCGCGTGATCGCAGCGCGACCGGTAGGTGTTGCCGTTGATACCGTCGTGCTGGCCATCTGGAGCCAGCAATGGCCGCGGCTTCGGCGCGGGTTTCGGTTCTGCACTCTAGTTGCAGCAGACCGCTCATCCGAAGGCAATGTCTTCGACCTGCAACTCTTGCATCCCGCAGACCGTGGTGTCAGGACACGGTTTCAGAAGGCAGTAGACGCCGACAGCGTTGCTGGCCTTGGCGCTCCCTTGTTCGATGAGGCGATGTTGGACTTGGCGAATCCAGACGGGTACGGCCTGCGCTCTTTCCTCCACGCCACAGGCGGAGATATCGATCGTGGTCGGTTGGTATTCGGAACCCTTTGTCGCCTCAACCGATATCTCAGAGAGATACCTGAATCTTCGAGTGCTTTGCGCTCGAGCATCGATATCCTCGCGGCGGAGCTTCCGCCCAGCCAAGCGCGTTCGGCAAGAGTGGCGATCGCGAAGATGGGATTGCTGCACGCCAATGAGTTTGACGACGTGGTGGTCGACTTCATTCTTCGGCATCTGGAATTGGTGGATCCAGAGGCTGTACGCTCCGGGGCCACGCGTCTGGGGCTGACCATCTGGAAGCAGGACCCGAGGCGGCTGACCTCTTTGCTGGAGAAAGAAGGGGCGTCACAGATTGTAGCGGAGTGCACCTTAGCTGAACTCAGCATGAGCGAACTGCTTGAAGGCTTGGACCGTTTTCCATCTCTATCTGCTGCCATGCTGCGACACAAGCCGGATATGGCCAGCGAACCCGAATTCTGGGCGGTCGACGGGATCGATATTGATGCAGCCTTCGCAGCATTAGACAGTGATAGGGACACAACTCATAGAGCCTTGCGGGCAGTCATTGCATCCGGGCGCAGTTCCCTGGTGGGGCGATGTGCCAACTTATGGGGAAGGCGCATGTTGCTGGAGGCATGCATTGGTCAGTTCGAGTCTGGAGTCGGGCTAACAATACTTTCTCCTTGGGTTGTCGAGGCGGCCCAAGATTCAAAGGCCGTTGCCGAAATACTGACGTCTGGCAATCCGCTTCCATGGGATATCCTGGTAATGTTGGCACGCACCGTTGAGGCCGATTGGGTTCCCAATGAAATTGGGGAAGACCCCTGGATAATGGCCGTCCGCAATGCGACCGGACGGCAGTCGGAGAGCGACCAGACTTTCTTTTTCGCCTATCTACTTTGCCGGGCCTTGGGGAATCGGTCTCGTAACCCTGGAGAACTGGCCCGTTTGGGGTTTGAGCTCACCTACCGGGCAGTCGAACATAACGCATTGCCAGACCATATTTGGCGAGCGCTGGAACCTCGGCTTCCCAGCTCCTTCTTTTGGTTCGATTGGGACCGTTGTCCCCGACTTCGGGCAGCCGTCGTCAACTTATTTGCGCGCCGGTCTCTTGCCCCGGAGGCTTTCATTGGGCTTGTCGAAAGCGATGAACTATTCATGCAACTTGTGGAAGCAGCGAGCTTGTCTTGGGAGGGGCGCGAATATCTCAGACGGGTATCCTTGGCAAATATAGACTCGGTCGGTCATCCGTTTGGCTACCGTATTGTTACCGTGGGGCGCTACAGGGCTTAGCAAGAGGCAAATAAAGAAGGCAGGGAATGGTGCGGCCCGATTGGCCATTGATTCTTTAGAGAGAATCCTTTGGTCAAGACGCTCCCAGGAACCGCATATCCACCGGCGGTCGTTGCGCACGTTAAAATGTGCGTATGCGCAAGAAAAGCAAACGGACCCTCCGGCCGGTCGCCAAGCCCCTGACTGCGAAGCAGAAAGCCGACATTGTTATTGCTCCCCGAATGCATCTCCAGATGCTGCTGGCAGGGCAATACGACGTCGACTACGCCTGTTCGTTGGCCGGTGTATTCAATCTTTCTGGTGTGCTAAGCCACATGTATGAGCGCAATGACCTTGAGCAAACCTTCGACTTGGCGCAAGAAATTATCGTGTGCCTGATCCGGGAGGGACGGGCCCCAACGGGTGACGAAGGTCAATCGTTGGCTGAGGCCTTCAATCTGGCAGATGCCTGGATTACCATGCAGAACACGGTGAGCTTGATGAAGGCAGTCGACTACATGGATAGAGAATTGGCTAAAAAAGACCGGCTGGGGGATGTGAATGCCGTAGGGCGATCGGCAAGGTAATCGAAACTCGTTGCCGTGATCGTGCCGGACCATTTTTTTGGCATGTCCGGAATATGTCTACAATTTTCGGACATTCCTTCTTGTAGGATGCAGGTCATCCATCTTTTATGAAGCCGACTTGTCGTCAATCATATCTATTGCGTGTCTTTATTTTTCTCCAGTGCCAAAATTACCTTATTTCCAAAATCAAAGGCAATTGAGAAAAGTTTGTTTAAATCGTGAATGATGGCTTCAAGTGGTACATCGGTGGAGTTGAGGCGACGAAAGACTACGTCAAGGGGTAATTTGCCTTTGTCATCAAAATACTCTCTGGCTGCTTTAAGTGACATAAGTAGCTGTTGTTGTAGGGGCGTCAATCGATAGCTACTATCTCCCGCTTCTGATATATCACGAAGGCGTGCGACTAAACTTCCCCAGTCAAACTGCTGTGCCAGCGCAGAAAAAAGGTTCACAACTACTTTCAAATCCAGAGTGTTAAGTTTCTCACTGGCAATAACCCCAGCTTCAAACAACAATGCTTCAAACGCACTGGCGGCCTTAGTCGTACTAGATGAGGGAGTTGTCTCTGTGTTTATCTCAGACGTTTCCAGATTCGGAACATTGACTTCTATATTCTTGCCCAGTTTGCTGAGAAGGTAGTTTTGGAGAAGTTTTATGCCGTGTTTGGCAATTTGAACAACACCAGTCTGCAATTTGTTCGCAACAGGCGTAAGTTGATTCAGTTCAATTGCACTCTGGGATAGATTATCACCATTGTTTCCAATCCAAGACAACCACACGCTTGATGCAATAAGATTTCCGGAAAGTCTTGAAATCCGCTCATCAAATCTGCCCCTATGGTCGCAGCTTCGATAGGCTTCCATCAGGTAGTGCCAACTTAATTGAAGTATTGGAGGTTGGTTGAGACTGCTTACTAATTTTTCAGCGTCCTCAGAGGTCGTCAGACCGTCAGCTTGCTTTAGTTTCCAAGACAATATGAGTACATCGGGAAAATTCGGTCCAAGTGAATTGGCAACCTTATTCACCATATCTATTAATCGTTTAGTGTCTGGCGTTTTACAGTGCAGAATCAATTGAGCAGCCAAGAGGAAAAACATCGGGTTATCGATGGGTTCCAGCGCGCCTAATTGAATATCGTCCTCATTGATGAAATAGTGGCCGGAAACTATTGCATTCCGTAGCACCTCCATTGTTCGAAGGTCAGGTCGATCGGCATTAAAGTCTCTCCCCGGGGGTTCGAATAGCATCGCTGCCCCATCGAAATCCGCAAGTCTCCCAATTGTGGAATTTCCATCCGGCAACATGGAAACAAAGACCTGTAATGTCCAACCAGCGGGAACCACTAAGGGAAGACAAACTGGATCCTCGTTGGTGAGGGCCGGGCGTGTTAAAGCGTATGCCCCAGGCTTTACCGTTGCGCTCACTATTAGGTAACCAAGGTCTGGAGTAAAGCTGCCAATGTCCTCCAAGCGACTCATTGACGTTCCATCAAGATTTGAAAGCGCAAATCCTGCAAAATTCTGGGCGTATTGTTTGATTAGACTTAAGGACTTTGCCTTCGCTTCACCTTCTAACGTTTCCATTTCCTTTGCCAAGTCAAAGTAGATGCATGAAGGGTCGCGAAGAAAAATTACGATTCCAGCTTCATCCTCCAAGAGGCTTGGGTTTGAAGCAATTTTCTGCCTTATTGCGCTTTGGTGGAATTCTCTCGATGTCAGCGTCCTATTCAGTGGAATGGGGGATGAAAACTCCAGCATCGGCAATTCCACAACCTTTCGGTTTTCTGGTTCTGCTGAGTCCACAGCGAATAATTGCTCGTTTTCCTGGTCACCGACGCGCCCAATGGCTCGATAAATACCTGGCGCAACATTAACCTGTATGGAACCTATTCCCCGAGCCATTAGTTGAAAATCGCTGTCAATGACCATGACCTCTGACGACGCGTCAGGTGACACTACATCGATCAAAATATCAGAGTTTGACATTGGGTCCTCCTTCGACTTCAACTGCGAAGAGGCTTGACCCTTGGAGGTCTCCGGACAACACGTACTTGTAGTAGCTAGGCTGCAAACGCAGTGAAAACGCTTTGCCGTCAAAGTCTAATGGGGTCGGCTCTCCGTCATTTCCTGTTGTAAACGATGTAGCCGGTGGCGGAAGAAAATCGCAATGAACGACAGAGTTTCCTTGGCCGTCAATTATGTTCAGCGTCGTCGCTTGTAGTAGAGGTTTCGTAAACTCGAAAATTTGCAGCACCCCTTTGTTCTGCGAATGGAAAAAAATGTCCTCGCCGGTTGGAAGCACTATTTCGGGAGCAGCCGCTGGTATGTCGCCACAGATTGCGGACCAAGTAGCAAGAAGATGTTTCTTGAGTGCACTACCTGATAGGGAATTTCCGTTCTCAGGGCGTGCTTCGGCGAATGCTTTTAGCACAGCATGGGTAAGCAATCCATGTACTTTACCGTCTCGTTCTGGAAATGCGCGCTCTTGTGCTTTACCACCCTTGGGGGCGGCATAGATACAGAGCAATTTGACGGTACCAGCTGCCCCATTGCCTGCTTGATTGATTGTTGGAATGCTAGGAGGGCGATTTATTTCTGCATCACGACAACAGTCCATGATGAGGACTATTTCAGAGAAAAGAGCCTTGTCCTGAACATTCAAAGCGTATTGGGTGCCAAATATGTTCTCTGGGAAATTTCTGGTTGCATTTGCTGCATACAAAGTCGCTTGGGCTGTGAGACTCTTCTTGTCGCAAAAACCATGACCCGAAAAATATAGGTACAACCTGCTGTCGGGCCGAGCGACAAATTCGCCATTGCCATCCGTAACTAGCTGCTTAAATGCATTATCGAACTCAAGCGCGACAGGGGGGTATTCGTATAAGGGTGTATTTGGAGGAACTTCTTCGGTTGGGGAGAGTATTTGGACGATATTTTTTTCGGGGTTCGAAATTCCTCCCCCCGTTGGCGATGTCAGCCAGTCCTTTACGATTTGGACATCGTTTATTGGCCCCTGCAGTTCCGGGAATGTGTTCCTGTCTCCATACTTCCCGATGCCAACAAGAATTGCATAGTCTTCCGCCATCATGCAGTCAATGGCTTATTTGCCAAAGGACACTGGCGACCGTCTGGGGGTCGTTATCGAAATCCCCATGCGAGTGTGACTGGCTGTTGAGGCCGTCTCCAGCATTTGCTTCAGACCAGACCGTTGAATTTTGAATTGTATTGAGAAACTCCCTTACTTCTTCAACCTCGGGGAAGTCTGATGTGTCAAAGACATCCGTGTTTTCGACGTATCGCTGCATTCCAACAATCGGAGCATCAATGTCTGCAGTCCACCCAGCAGTATTGGTATGTCCTTCGAGAAGGCCAGATACGAAGTACAGGAGCGAACGGGTGTAGAGAATTGGGACCATTACGTCATTTGATTCAAGTTCGTCGGACATTCCAAACATCCTGAATTTTTCTATCCGCTGAGCATGGGCTTGGAGCGCTGCTGCAAACCGCTCATGACGAACCGCGGGCGCCAGAAAGATGATGTCGAACTTATGGTTAGGGATTATTCTGGCGGCAGCGTCAAGGAAATTGCAGATATAGACGGCCCCGGTGCTATGGCCAACGAGGGTTATCTTTGGAAAGGATGCAAGCTGCTGTAACTGATTGAGTACATCTGTTCCGCAGCACTCGCTAGATGAACCAAAGCTATCAGCCGTGTCTTTCTTCATTTGGTTCCATACTGTGGCTCCAACCTTATCTAAGTATGCAGCTCTTAATACTTCCTCTACAACCGTGCAGTACATTCCATGGGCTCGTCCTGCCGCATAGCGTTTAAGTACCGCAATAACCACTTTCGCAACAAATTTGGCGACACTAATCCAACTCAAAAGGCCTTTGGTCGTAGCTGTAGTACCAGGGAACAATTCACCGATGGCTTTATTGTCGAGTCTAACGACGTCGGCAATCGATGCTGTTCCAGCCCCTTTGCTTTTGGGCCCTCCCTGGGACACGGCGTTATGAAGTGCTTGAATAGCATTTTGAAAATCAGGGTCAGCATCAAGTCCTGCTTCTATATCGTCGGCTAGGTCATCTTCATTAATACTCGCCGCGCCTTTCATCGTTGGTGTGGACGGTACGTGCCCTTCATCTGTTACCGGTGGGGCAGGGCTTTTCCCCGCAAACCAAAGGTCAAAGTCGTCGCGAAGCTTTTTCTCGTTGATGGCTTGTCCTGGGGCTCCTTTGAGTCCAACTTGACCACCGAGTTTCTTCAGCGCCCACTCAGATACCTTCTTCACGAGTTCTCGAAAAGCCGGGTCCTGAGAGATGTCTTGTAAATTATTCTTGAGGGATTCAATGAATCCTGATTCCCAGACAAAGAAAAGCGGATATGCGCCGGCATCCCAATATTTTGGTGCTAGAAAATCTGCAATGCCCCTGCCATCCTTTTCGCAGACCAATCCGCCATGAAAGTGAATTACCAATCCATTGGCTTGGTTTGCCGTTGCAGCGGCCTTGAGTATCCGGGCTACATCTTCAGGGTGAGATGTGTCATCGGCAAATTTTCCATCTCGGCTATGAAGGACATGGTCTTGCTGCACATTCATGGGGCACCTCGGCTTGTATTTGTCAGAAGCCCTCGGCGGACAATGGAGCTTAATCATCGTCATATGCGAAGAGGGTTGAATTACGTTAGCATCTTTTTTTTGCCTTTTCCAGAATAGTTTGCATCATTCGAAACGCCGCCGAGTTATTAGGAGATTGTTAACGTCCTGAACTTCCGGAAAGGTGGTGGCGTGAAGTCTCCAGCAGAGCCATCTTGGGAAAAAATGCAAGGATGTAACAAGTATTCGCACGATAACTTTGTATATGTTATCGTGCGAAAGTATCGTTATTTAACTGACTTCCTTTCTTATGTTGGCCCTTCCTACCGCCGTCTGTCAGTATCTTCACGAGGTCTTGGGGGTACCCACGTTAGAGGTGGGGCCGTGGGTACGCGCGGACGAACTGCCGTATTTCTTACGGGACACCTTTGAGTTCGGTGAACTTGAACTGCTTGGGCTGCACGTCGTTTTGGCAATACCGCGCGCTGGGCAAAAGCAGTCTCTCAGTGAAGTTCGGGTGTGGCTGGACAAGGCGAGGACAATAGCGGGGCAGCCCGTCGTTTATGTGACAGAGGCTTTGGCCTCCTACGAACGTCGGCGCCTGATTGAGCAAAAAATCCCGTTCATTGTTCCGGGAAACCAACTCTATCTTCCTGATCTCGGTCTCGACCTGCGTGAGTACTTCCGACAGCGCGCTCCGGCGGCCGAGGCGGCTCTAAGCCCTTCCGCGCAGGCCATGCTTATTGCTGCCTTGTTGCGACAGCCTTGGGAAGCCGAATGGCAACCCTCGCAGGTGGGCATCGCCTTGGGTTATACGCCTATGACGCTGTCCCGTGTAGTTAAGGAGCTAACTGCAGCCGGACTGGCCACTGCATACCCCGTAGGTCGCTCGCGCTGGCTACGCATGGAGCATCCGCCGCAACAGATCTGGGAGCGGGCAAAGCCCGTGTTACGAACGCCAGTCAAGCGAACTATCTGGGTGCATGCAGATCCCCCTGTAACCAGTCGGTTGGCCGGCCTCAGCGCGCTGGCGCACAATTCGATGCTGGCCGAACCCAAGTGGCAGGTGTCCGCAATAGGTGCCGCCGACTGGAAGGCTGCAGCCGATGCTGGCGTTCGAGAATTACCAGAACGCATCGACGGAGCACAAGAATGGCAACTGTGGAGCTACAGTCCGGCCCTTTTGCCTGGCGCGGCCACGGTTGACCCGCTGTCGCTGCTGCTCAGCTTGCAAGACAACACAGACGACCGCGTCCAGATCGCATTGGACGAACTGAAGGACCTGCTTCCATGGTGAGAGGATTGGATGTTTTTCAAAGCTGGTTCAAGGCATATGCCGATCAGTATGTCCTGATCGGCGGTACTGCTGCCAGTTTGGCCATGGAAGAGTCCGGGCTGGCGTTCCGCGCTACCAAGGACCTCGATATCGTCTTGCACGTCGAGGCCTTGACACCAGCCTTTGGCGAAGCGTTCTGGAAATTCATCGAAGCTGGTGGGTATGAAATCCGACAAGCCAGCGACACGAGCAAACCGATCTTTTATCGCTTCCAGAAACCAGCAGATCACCACTATCCCGCGATGATCGAACTGTTCGCACGGGCACCCGATGGGTTATTGCCGGTCGAAGGTAGTCAAATCACTCCGATACCGATGGACGAAGCTGTCTCAAGCCTGTCCGCCATCTTACTCAACGACGCCTACTACGCTTTCATCATAGAAGGACGCCGCGAAGTCGCTGGTCTGCCTTGGGTCGGTGAAGACCGGTTGATCCCGCTGAAAGCAGTCGCATGGCTGGAACTGAGCGAACGGAAAGAGCAGGGCGCCAAGGTGGACGCCAAAGACGTACGCAAACACCTCAACGATATCCTGCGCCTGTCACAACTGCTAGCGCCTACAACACGCATTTCGCTCGACAAGAAGATTGCTGCCGACATGTCGAGGTTCCTCACGGCGGTGGCGTCTGATACCTCGATCGATCCAAAGGTGCTGCAACTTGGCAATGTAACGGTCGCTGATCTGGTAACCCGTATCGCCCAAGCGTACGAACTCGATCTGCTCAGTAAATGACGAGATGAGTATGATGTATATGATTTTTCTGATGAAGGCAAAAGCAAACATAGCGATGGCGAATCGAAGCTACTTGGCGCGGGATGCGATATTCATAGCGATTGCCAGGATGACAACGTAGATTCCGGGACAGAGACCATCAGAAGTTTAATAAGGGGAATAGAAAAATATGCTGCTCAATCATCTACCGATTACTTTCTCGGCTTCGAGCTTTGCTGGCTTTCGTCTCCCTTATCAGAGCAGTGACCAGATCAAATGGCTACGCAAACGCCTTATCAAGACACATTTCGTACTGCGCATGGGCGACAGTGTCCTGCTTTTTCCATATGACTCAAATGAGAAAACCGAAGGCGAGGCGACTACCTTCGACACCACGGAGGATCATTCCGTCGCAAATGCGCTAGCACGACAGGCGTTACTGCGCTCCTTCTTCAATCACAACCGCCGCATCTCCGGCGTGCGACCCGTCAAGATCGTCAGAGACGCGGCAAACCTCTTAGCGGGCAAGGGCGCAGATACGTTCGCAATCTTTCCTGAATACTCGTTTGACGTACGTCCGCTCGCGCCGCAGGACGGTGGGTTCGTCAACGGAGTCCTCGTTAATTTTGGCGCCCGGTTGTTGATCAAACCGACACTCGCTGAATTGATCGCGCGCGGCTTCGATCCGCAAGGCCTTTATGTGGTCGCCGAGAATGATGTAGATGATCCGTACATCCTGCCGATGTTCAATCGTCGGCTGGCGGGGCGCATCGAGCGTATCGAGGGAAGCGACGCCGTGCTGGCCGACTCGCGGCAGGAACGTTTGGCTCTTGACCAAGCGCACATTGAGCCCAGCCGGGGCAACTTCGACCGTGTCGGTCGCGCTATCCTTGGAACGGCATACGACGCGTTTCAGCGTCAGCTGATGCCGCGGCTGTATGACGTGTCGGCGGCCGAAAAGCAGCTAGAGCGGCTGAATCAGATCGTGGGCACCTTTAAGGATCTTCAGGGGGAGTTGCCCTGCTGCGCAGGCCTTTCAATCTCGCTGGACGGACATCTGACTGAGGTCGGGCAAGGCATTGGCGTGGGCCAGTCGCGCAAGTTTGGTACCCCGCAATGCAGCCTGCGGCCGGGAGGTTCGATCACCGTTCCCTGGCCTGTCGACCCCAAGATAGACGCAAATGGGCCATTCGATGCAGACAGCTTCGAGCGCAAACAGCCGCGCATCGCCGTGATCTTCCCCGCCGAGCAGAAGGGGCATGTCGAGCGCTTTGCCGCGCAATTGCGTGACGGTGTGCCATCCAATGGCGGCAATACACCGCTGCAGCAAGGTATGGTTCGCAAGTACCGGCTGCAGAGCATGGATTTTGACTTCATCGGCGTCGACACGCGCGGCGGGAAAGCTACGGCATATCGACAGGGTGCGCTCACGGCCGCCCAGCGCATGGTCGATGCTGCGCTGCTCGTGATAACTGATGAAGATAAACTTCTTCTCGGTGTGCAGAGTCCGTACTACACGGCCAAGGCCGCCCTCATGTCGCAAGGGGTTCCCGTACAGGCGGTGCGCTTGGCCACTATCCTCCAAAACAACGTCGCCTATAGCCTCAACAATCTCGCGCTTGCACTTTATGCGAAGCTGGGCGGCATCCCGTGGACGTTGTCGGTGCAGCAGCGGCTCGTTCATGAGATTGTCGTGGGTATCGGTAGCGCGCGGATTGGTTTCGATCGCCTATCAGACCGCGAACGTCTGGTGGGCATTACGACCGTCTTCAGCGGTGATGGCAACTACCTCCTGGGCAACGCGACCACCGAGGCATCGTCTGACGACTATCAAACGGCACTGCTCAATTCTCTGCGTGCGACATTGGACGAACTCAAGCGCCGCTTCGGATGGCGTCATGGGGACAAGCTGCGCATCATCTTTCATCAGTCCTTCAAGCGCTACAAGGAAACCGAGGCGCAGGCGGTCGCAAGCCTGGTGGCTGAACTGACCAATTTCGACGTCGAATATGCCTTTGTTCAGGTCAGTAGCGACCATGACTGGAAGCTGTTCGACCAGTCAGCGCCCGGAGTGGCCTATCGGCAGTCGCGTAAGGGTATCGCGGTGCCCGAGCGTGGTCAGATCGTGCCGCTGGGGCCGCGTGCTGCTCTCGTCACGTTAACCGGTCCGCAGCAACTCAAGACCGATCTTCAGGGGTGTCCAAGCCCCATGTTGGTCAGCGTCCATCCGAACTCGACGTTCAACAGCCTCGACTACATCGCCAAGCAGGTCTTCGACCTGACCTTCATGTCGTGGAAGACCTTTATGCCGACCACCCAACCTGTTTCCATTGCCTATCCGAACATGGTGGTAGACCTGCTGGGCAATTTGCGCCAAATCCCCAACTTCAATCCGGACATCCTGATCACGAAGTTAAAAGAAAGCAGGTGGTTCCTATGAAGGGTCGCATGATCGCAGACGTGCTCGAACGCCTGCGCTCTGACATCGCCGCAGCGAACATTGGAGGGAACGTCGAGGGGTTGCTAGCGCGGCATGTTATTGGCGACGATCAGCGCCTACAAATTTGCTGGGGTGTGGATTGCGACGATGTTTGGCTACAGCGGAACTATGATCCGTCGAGTCTACCCAGTGTTGCGGCGCTCGGCTATTCGCTTGCGCGCGATCCGCAGCCTTTGTTTGCAGCTTCGTTGGAAGAGGGTATCCAACGTGCCACGGCCCGCGATCCCAGCATGGCGGGCCACGGTGCTGCGTTGCATGATCCGGCGGTCTTGATCGGTCTGGTCTTGGCTGCGCGCGGATTGCGCTCCACCAAGCCGCAGTACCTTGCCTGGTGTGCTCAAGTGGTGAAGGGGCTCGCATACGGCGCGCAAGTGCGGCTGGATCCGTTGCTTGCCTATGCGGCGTCGCTATGTGAGATCGATGTGGGGCGTCCAAACTTTGACCCGCTCGCGCCGCTGAACTACTGCGCGGCACTGGACTGGTGGTGGGATCAAGGCGCGGGGCGTGAGGCCAGCGCTTCGGAACAACGACAGGCGATGCGGATAACCGTATTGGAACGTGCACTCGCCGAAATGACGGGAAGTCGTTCCGCGCACCAAGCAGCGTTACTCTGGCGCACCGTGCGGGCGGCGATCAGTGAGGAGGCGGGAACGCTGCTTCAATCACCGTCGACAGTGGCCCGCATCCTTGATCAATTCGAAAGCTGTCTGCGCCGCTGGCGCTGGGACGCCGCCGATTTGAAAGTGCCGGTTCGCTGGCTGATCCGAAGCGAACGTGAGGTCCAGGATATCCTGTGGGTCATTCTTCGTGGCACCTTCCCTGATTTGGAGGATGAGGACACGCTGCCCAAGTTCGGTCATTCCACCTACCGGGCTGATCTTGGCATTCCCAGCCTTGGCCTGCTGATTGAAGTCAAGTTTGCTCGCGCAGCAGGCGATTTCAAAACGATCGAAAAGGAAGTGCTCGAAGACATTGTTCCCTATCTGCGGTCGCCCGATCGGTACAAAGACGTACTGGTATTCATCTATGATGACTCGTGCAGTGTTCAAGAGCACGAAACCACCCGACAGGCGCTTCGCTCGGTCAAGGGTATCGTCGATGTTGTTATTGTTAGCCGCCCTTCACACCAGCCTTCTTCTGGCGATCGCCAGAACTGGGAGCAGGCGATGTCCGCGGCAAAGAGATAGCGTTTTCAGTGGGCGCTCTACATGAACGATTACTTCAGCGACAGGGAAAACGGGCCTCGGGCACGAACCGAGCAGGTCATTTCGCCTGAGGTCTGGGCAGGTTTTGTGGCGACTGTGCAGGCGCTGGTTAACAGTGGAGCCTTCGGGCTGCGTTTTCCGGAGCGCTGCCCGGATGGGCAAGCCATCTGTGGCTGTGACGAGGGTGTCATCGCCGCTTCGGTCATTGCGGAAATGCCGGGATTAACGTGGCCGCTCGAAACGTCCAAGCTGGTGGATGACGGATTCCTGCGGCAGCATGAGCCATTTGCACCGGACACGTTATTGATCCTGGATTTCGTCGAGTTCGTCTACGCTTCGGTGGCGAGGCCGATTCCAGGAAAGCTCCACGATTACTTCAATCACTACCATTTGACCTTCGACCAGCAGTCCGGACAGGAAGAGTTTCGGGCGACGGTAAATCGCATTTTTGCGCGTAATGGCGTGGCCTTCGAGATGCTGTCAAACGGCCGTATCGTGCGTGTTCTTCCGCCGGTGCTGGGGGATGACCTCAAACGGATGGTATTTCGGACCGGAGACCGAATCCTCGACAACATGCTGGAAGAAAGCCGCGCTAAATTTACCGACCGTAATCCACTCCTGCGGCGGGAGGGGCTCGAGCGTTTGTGGGACGCATGGGAGCGACTCAAATCGCTTGCAGATCCCGAAGATAAGAAAAAATCGATCAAGATCATTCTCGATGCTACCGCCGAGGCGGTGGCGCTTCGGCAGCGGCTGGAAGACGAAGCAACAGAACTGACCGATATCGGTAACAGCCACCTCATTCGGCACACAGAACTCAAGCAAATCCCGGTCATCGACGTGGATCACGTCGATTATCTGTTTCATCGCTTGTTTGCGATGATCCAGTTGTTGCTGCGAAAGAAACGACCTGTCTAACGATTTCGGCGGTGCTTGGTAGTGGCAATGGCGATTGACTGGAATCAGGGGCTTGCTGACGGCATTTCCGCGATTAGCCTGATGTCAGGAGGCCGATATGCGGAAATTTTTCTTCTTCGCGATCCTGGCGATGGGTGCAGGGATCGGATTGCTGGTTGCTATCGCAGCAAAAGGCGAATGGGGTGCAGGGGCTGTCATGGTGGGGGTTGGGCTACTCTTTGCCGTTCCGCTCGCCAGTGCGTTGACGGGCATTGGACGTGGCCGTAGAAGCTTGCGGCGGCGACGGATTGGTGGAGGGCCAAGGGGTACTCCCGGGTCTTTGTTCAAGGGAGATGTCCCTATTCGGCGCTGGGATCGGTAGCCGTTACTTTTTCGACTTGATCAGCTCCTGCACGGCATCCTTTGCGTTACCTACCGTTGCCTCTCCATCTTTGTAGACCTGCCTGGCTGATTGCCACATCAGCGACTTCTTCGATGCCAAGGTCCCGTCGTCTGTCTTGATGATTTCAGCCTTGCCGTCGAATTCTCCGCGCTTTGCAGCGGTTTCTCCGTGAATCTGGGTGGCGCGTTGCTGTACTTCTTCGCGCACAGGTGAAGGTGGTTCGGTTTTCTGTTCCAGCGGACGACTTGGGTTGCCGCCAAAGCGAGAGGCCTTGCTCACTTGGGCCCGGTGGGTTGCCTTGATATCCGGTGTGAGGGCGTCATCATGCAACTGCTCTTTATGGAGGTCGCGGACGTCACCAAAGGAGGTCGGGAGACTGCTTCCATCCGAAATTACCCGATTCGGGCGCAATGACTGGCGGGCCAGTTCGGCCGACATCAAGGCGTGAGCAGCGGCGCTGTTGCCGCCGTAGGTCTGGGCGTACCGGAGGAACATCTCCATGTTGTGCGGGTCTTGGGCGATGTCGATGGAGATGGACTCACCCTTGTCGTGGGCGGACGATACACGTTCCGCAAAACTGGTGCGGTCGGCAAGGGTGGCATCCGCCCGCTCGGAACGGGCCCGCGTTGAACCGAGGCGGGACGACATCTCGCGGGCCTCGCTCGCGTCGTTCGAGAGCGCCTGCAAATAGCTGGCGTCCCTCGATACCCGGTCACCGAATTGTTTGAAGGCTACCAACTGCTCCCCGCTCAGGCTGGCCAATGCTTTCTGTTCCTGGGCGGAAAGGCTCGACTGGTAGGACTTGTCGGCGCTGGTGTGAAGGTCAGCGCCCGCAACTTTAGCATTCAGGCCGACATGGGCTGCCGCACCGAAAGCAATACGTGCGACCTGCGCCTGGCTGAGACCGGTGCTCTGGGCAATGCTTTGCGTGATCTGATCCAACTGGTTCAGCGTGTCGCCCATTTGCTCGAAGCTGCTGGCGCTAGAACCGCTGCTATTGCGCGTGGAGCGCAGCTTGTTGAGCCCGCGAGAGAACACTTCGGATAGTGCTGCCGACTGCTCGTTGGTCGCTGTCACGGCTTCACCGCGCGCCGCGTCAACCTGCCGGCTGGCTTGCTGCACATCCTGTTCGGATACACGCATCGAGACCACGCGCGAAGCGAATCCCTGATTGCGCAACAGGCTGACCGCAGTTTTGCCCGTGAGCGCGTTCGATGAGAAACCGTCTCCGGTAAGGTCGTTCTGCCAACTGCTCATGAACGCCGAGGTCCGGTTGGGTGCCAGTTGCATCTGGTCCATGCCGACGTTTCCCATCGAGACGTTACCAACGGTGGCAGCCGAGGTGCCGCCCGAGAGCATCCCTTGCAACCCCGACAAGCCACCGACCAGGGCTGTTCCGAAGTTTTCCATACGCTTGAGGGCGGCCCAGGCAATGAATGGAATGCTGATGGCGAGGTAACCGACAACGGCCTCCCCCGAGATTGCCCGCGAATAGATCGTTGAAGCCGTCTGCAAGGCCAGCGATTTGCCCCCCGTTCCGAGGTCGGCAGCGGCGGCGAGGTCGTAAGCCGCGTAGATCGAAGCCATGTAGTTCAGGATGGCGTAGAGCGGCGGCCACAACTGAATCCAGATCAGCACCGCCGCATAGGCTTTGAAGGCCAACATCGTTTCGCGACCGCTGGTGAGCAGGAGCAGCAGGACCATGAGAGGGAACATCGCGTAGGTCACGGCCTCGACCACGTTGCGGAATACGGGCAGCGCCTGCTCGGCTACCTTGCCGTAATTGAGCCAGGAGGCGTTCTGCTGGGCCACCGCTTGCGCACGGCCGACTGCCAACACCATCGCCGCCGGATCATTGACCTTCTGGCCGACAATCTTGCTCGTGTCCTCGATCGCGTTGAGCATGGCGTTCTGCCGGATGAGATCGGCTGCCGTCGCCGCTGCGGTGGCGATGCTGTTTTTCAGATAGGCCTGCTGGATTTGTCCGGCGATGGCCGCTGCAGCGGCAGCGCCGGGTAAGGTTGGGTTGAGCTGGAAGGCCAGGCGCCCCTGGATTCGGCTGATCTGGGCCGGCAGTCGCCCGTTGAGGCTCAGGTAGACATTGGGACAGGTATCGACGCCGACACTGCCGCCGGCGCCGGTCAGCGTACTGAAGCGCGCCGGATTGGGTGAGGCCATCAGGGGCCAGACATCATCCGATGCAGAAAATACTGCCGGATCGAGCGTACCGTCGATCAGGTCATAGGTCGTACAGTTGTGGATGAAATTGATCAGGTCGGTGCGGAAGGCAGGGTCCTGGAAAACCACGTTGCCGGTTTCGCGGATCAGCCGGTTGCCGAACATCAGTCCATTCTGCTGGTAGCTCAATTCGACCGGGAGTGCTCCCGCGCCCGGGATAACCTGGAAGGCCGTTTCGAACAGACTGGTCAGCGTATTGCCGATGGTACTGGTGATGCTGCCCAGCGCGGCCACCCCGAACGGTACATTGCCGACGATCTTGACGGCGGAACCGCCGGTCTTGTCCACAATGCCCACCGTGACCTTGGGAACGATCAACACCGAGAAGACCAGCACGACTGTGCCCAGCCACTTCCAGCCCTGCAACTTCTCGGGGGCGAAAGCGTAGGCAATCAGGGTTGCCACAAAACCGCAGAAGGCCACGGCTGCCAGGGCTGCGGCGTAGTCGCCCGAGGCGTGAATCGCCGCCGCGGCATTGAAGACGCCGAACAGGCTGTCGGCATTCTGATAAGCGTAGATTTCCCACATGCTGCTTTCTCCTGTCGCACTATCGCGTCATTGCTACTGCGACAGGTAAGCGGCCTGCTGGCCGAGCATGTCCATTACGTGTTGCGGCATGCTGGAGCGCAATTGGCGTTCGAGTTGCTCCAGGTGATTCGATACCGCCCGGAAAGAGCCGACCTTCTGGTAGAGCAAATTCTTTTCCTGGGAAAGTTGCGTGAGCATGGCCTGCGCCCGCTGACGGACCTGGTTGGCCTGCTCGCGTTGCGACTGCTGCAGGGTGTAGTTCTTATCCAGCGCGGCCATGCCGAGTCGCAGATTGCGCTCAAGGAAAACATAGGCGTAGTCGGCGGCAATCACGTCGCGGTACTGGGCGATCAGGCTGTCGGCCAAACCTGATCCCGGAATGCTGGTGCCGATCGACAACATCTTGTAAACCGGCTCGGTAGTCTGATTCACGAAGCCGACCTCGGCCGAGTTATTGGGGATGGCGGTGCGTGTCGTGATCTTCTCAGCAATGGAACGCATGATCACCTCGACCTTGGCGGTAAAAGGCGTGTGGGTGTACGCGGTGTTCAAGGTGACGACGTCGCAATTGGTGTAGTCGTTGCACTTCAAGACATGCTGCACGACATCCGTGCCGGTGGCTGCGCCCTGGCCGTAGAGCAACTGGCTGATCGAGGTCAGCGTCGGGGCGATCGGCTCGGGGTCACGGGCTGACTCTTCCGGGTAATAGATTATGGTGCCGACCAGACTCATGATCAGTTCGCGCTCCTGGTCATCCAGATAGGCGCCGGTGTACTGCAAGGCTTTCCAGGTCAGGTTGCCGACGAAGGGCGCCTTGTTTTTTACCTTCGGGTCGCCCGAGGAGCGCGCCGAGGACAGAATGCTGGGTCGATCCGTCGCACAGCGCCGACGTGCCGCATCGCGGTCGCTCTCCATGCCCATCTCGATGGCCAGATCGGCGCAGGTTTCCTGGGAGCTGTAGCCAATCGATTCGGCCGCCGTGCTGACAATGGCCTTGGCGGTTTCGCAGGAATTGATGCGGGCATTGTTGATCCAGGTCTCCAGTCCTTTGGCCCATTTGGTCAGCCCGCCGAGCAGGGGCGAGACCGCCTCCAGGGCGAGCTGGAAAGCAATCCCCGGCAGTGCTGCCGTGATGTTCTTCAGCATGTTCTTGAACTCGGTCGCCGAAATGTGCGAGAAGGAGCCGCCAAAGACATCGATGCCGCCGCAGCCGGCCTTGGCGCTGGGGAACTGGATGGCGGCCAGCTGATAAACCTTGTTCGGTGACCGCATCATCAGGTTGCCGCCGGTGTAGGTATTGAAGGTCTGGCCGCGGAAGGCCCCTGGTGCCGTGTAGTTACCGATGGCCCCCAGGTTGTTGAACATGTTGTTCACCTCGCTGTTGAGGTCGCCGGCCTGTAGCTGGAAGGACGGGGCCGCCAGCAGCAGCGCCAGTAAGGTGGCAGCGCTACCCCGCAAATGAGGATGGTCGTAATGTGTCATGGCGCCTCCGGGGGTAGGGCGAGACCTTGCGTGGTTGTGGGCAGCACGGCCTCGGCTTGCGGAGTGGAGACGACGGCAATGCGTTCGAGCAACTGGGATTCCGAGAGCACCCCGAAACCGATGGGGCTGATCTTTCCGGTGAAGGGCTGGGCCAGATAGACGGCGGGCACCTGGCTGACTTTCAGGGCGGTGGCAATGCCGTTGTCCGGGCGGGCACTGGGGAAACCCGGCAGCGGACCACCGTCCACGCTGATGGCGACGACCTGGATGCCGTGACGGGCCTGGAAGGCTGCCAACGTCGGCGCGAAGGCATGGCAGTACGGACAGTCCGAGCGATAGAAGAAGAACAGCACGTGATCCTTGCCGAGGTCGGCGATGGCGCGCGAGCGATCCACCAACTCGGCCTGGTCGAAGACTTCCAGGGCCTTGGCATTGACCGGGCGGCCCTGCAGGGTGGGGTCCAGTTGCGGCGTAGCCCAGGCAACACGCTGCGCGACGTCGGCGAAATAGGAAGCGCGGGCGACGACCTGGGACTCCAGCTCCATGTAGCGCCGGACGTTGGCTTCGCTCGGCCGCATGATGGCGATGTTGCGCGTCTCCTCCAGGGTTTTCTGGAGGCGTTCGAATTCGACCAGTTCCGGTGCCCGCGAGGGTTGCGTCGGTGGCGCAGTTGGCGTGGCCTTGCCTGGAGGTAATGGATGTTCACGTTCCTCGGGTGCCGGCGCTTCGTAGAAATGCCAGCCGCGCCAACTGTCGGCCCAGTAGCGGGAAGCCGCATCCTGGGCTGTTGCACCATGGCTGCCGAGGATCACGGCAAAGGTCAGCAGCAGCGGGAGGGCGGGGCGGTTGCGGATCGTCATGCGTGTCCCTACTTCAGGGATTGCGGTGGCTGGCCATCGAGGCAGTAGTTGATGCCGAAGTCGATAGTCTGGCGGCGCGGGCTCGATGCGCCGGGCAGTAGAACCCCGTCCTGCCAGAACCTGACATTTAAGCGGGCACAACCGGCCTGGGCGTAGCGCTTCTCGGTCGTGACATCGATATAGATCGGGGAGGTGGCAGCGAAGCGCTGGGTGAGCGCGTCAGCAATTTCGCCGCTGAGGATGCCGTGGGCCTCTCCATTGACTGATTGGAGGGCGGCCAACATGACCGGTCGCGGATCCGGGACCGGGGCTCTGGGCACCTCGTCGGCGAGGACGACCGATGCGAATCCGGCCATCAACGCGGCGGTATAGGCGATCTTCATTGGCACTTCCCCTGTCCGTAATAGCAAGTCGTCAGGCGGGCGGCGTTGCTGCCCTGCAGCGCGCCGGCATTGGGCAGCGTCGGGACGATGGAGGCATAGAACTCAGTCAGGTCCATTGCTGCAAAATCGAGGCTTTGAAGTTGGGCGATGGTGAACCCCGAGCAGTCGGGACTTTCGCCCGAACCCCAGCCCTTGCCGACCTGCACGCGGCCCTGCTCATTGACGATGCGGGCGAGTTTGCTGTTGAAGCAGCACTTGCCGGTGCTGTGCTCGATACAGGAGACGCACTTCCCGAAAATCCGGATGCAGGAGGAACACCATGTGCCGACGGTGTGGCACAGGCCGGCGCCTTCCTTCATGGCGAGTTTGCCTTCCTCTTCATTGCAGGAGGACATCGACATGATGATGTAGATCACCACCGCAATGACCAGCGACCAGGGGTCGAAGGCAATGACCAGGTTTTCGCCGGAATAGAGGATGGCCGAGCTGGCCGGTAGTGCCGTGCCGTTGACCGCGACGGTGATGCCATAGGTGGTGAAGCTTCCACTGAAACCGCCACCCAGCAGCAAGGCCTGCATCCCCTGGTAGAGGAACTCGCGGTTCTGGGAATTCATCAGCACGTCGTAGACCAATTTCGAGCCGGTGCCAAACAGGCTCTGATTGGTCATGCCGGCGCCAGCCGAGTCGGAGCTGCAACAGTTCTTCAGCAGGCGGTGGCGACAGCGGTTGCCTTCGCCCTTGAAGACCTGCATTTTGCTGGTGTCGAGATAAACGCCGGCCTCGCGTCCGGCTTCCATCAGCGACATCGAACGGGCAAAATCGGCATCGTTGGTGTAACTGGTGTTGAAGCAGTTCGTACCCAGGCAATAGACGTTGGCAGGGCAGTTCGCGGCGGTGGTTGTGGTCTGCGCGGCGACCGGGCAGGTATAGGTATCCTGGGCGATTTCGCACAGCCCACTGCCGACATTCATCTGCTTGCAGGCGCTGTTGGCTGGCGTGCAGCCGCTGCTGACCAGCGCTGCGCACTCGTCGATCGGAGCGCCCGAGGTGCAGGTCAAGGTACGTTCATAGGACCAGCAGGCACGGGTCACGGGGCGGCCTTCGATGGCTTTGGTTGCCGGGCCGTCGACGCAGGTGTCTGCGGTAGTGATGGCACAGCGCCCACCAGCGCTCAATACGGCACTCTTGTCGACCCAGATATCGGTCTCGTGTTGCACCATGGCCGGCTGGACAAACGATAGGGGTAGATTCCACGTCGAGCCGAACTGGAAGGTGTAATTGCACGTCCCGCCCGTGCAACCGGAACCCGGCATCATGTTGACCGTGAACGGGCTCCAGCAATGGCCCTCCCAATGGGGGGCGAGGTTGGTGACATAGGTGGCCTGGCTAGCCTGTGCGGTCGGCAGGTCGACGGTTTGCCAGCCGATGCAGGCCCCTTTGCCGCCCGCCGCATAGAAACGAAAACGTTGCAGCCCATCGCTGCGCATTTGGCATTGCGCTTCCGCCACCATGGTGTCGGCGCCGTTGCGGTTGACCTGGCCATGGGCTACCCAAGTGCCTTCGACGCAACTGGGCTGGAGGTCGATCTCAACCGTCAGATCCCGCCGCGTCGTGTAGTTGCCGACACCGCTGTAGCGATTGCAGACCTTGGTCGTGGTGCCCGCCGCGGTACTGACCTCGGCGGTGGTGCAGCCCGAGTAATAGTCGGCCAGGCTGCCCAAGGCACTCGACGGATTGCGGGCGATGTCGCGGGCCGCAGTGACTGCCGGATCGTAAGCGGAGATCGCCGGGCGGGGCGTGTTGGCCGAGGCCAGTGCGCCATCCTGGGCCTGGCAGACCGGATCGTTGGCGCTGGCCGTAATACGCCGTTTCCGGCGGTGTGCTGGTGTACTCCGGCACGGTGCTCGAGGCGCTGGGCATGTTAACTGTGCCGCGAATCACCGGGTTGGCCACCTGGCCGGCGGCGGTGCCCTCTTCGAAGGGCCCGGCGATAGCGGCGCTCTGCGTCGTGACGAAGCAGAAGAGCGTGATCCAGATGATCAGACGGCGCATGGCGATCACCTATCCTCTGATGCGTTTCAGGAAGGGTTCGGCGGCCGGGCTGAAGGCAGGCGCCGAGCGCTGCATGTGTTCCAGGGCGTAATCCAGGCTGACGTCACCGGTTGACCGCAGGAAACTGTCGGCAGGCGCGCAACTGCCGCTGGCACAGGCAACGGGACGCGTGCCGTCGCGCACCAAGACGAAGCTGGGTACCTTGCTGATGGCGAAGCGGTCGAAGGCCAGCGGATCGATCTGGATCGCTACCTGCCGTTTGCCGATCAAGTCCTGGACTTGGGCGACGGTGTCGCGAAGCGAACCGTTGGCAAAGCCGCGGATGACGATAGTGGCTTTGGCCCGCGTCGCTTGGTCGACCAGGCTTTGCAGCGTGGGGCGAGGCATGGTCAGGCTGACGAAGATGAAAAGCCCTGGCCCGGTAGCGAGCCCCTGCGCCTGAGTCATCGCATCGGATTGCCCGGCATAGCCGCGGGCCAGCGCTTCCAGGTCGACCGGCACGGACGTCGCCGGTTGGGGTAGCGCCTCCAGGTTCGGGCTGTTCTGCGGCGCGGATCGGCGCCCGACATCGATCGGCTGCGCGTACTTCTGCCGCGCCAACTCGATGTCTTGCTCGGTGACCGTGGGGGTCTCACGCCGGGCTCGTTCGATGTCCGCCTCCGTGACGACCGGAGTTGTCTGCGCCAGGGCCGGGCTGCCGATAGCAAGCGCGGCACTGAGTCCGAGGGTCAGGAGGGCAAGGGTTCGATGGAGGTTAGTAGCCGACACAGCAATTCCTTTTGCGAAACAACATGAAGGCGAAGTCCTCACCGCGTACCGGGTATTCCTTGCCGGCCCCCCAGAGCACGGTGGTCCGTCCGAAGGGCTGGCAGCAGCGGCCGCCTTCCTTGTCGGTGTTGGGAATGGGATAGGTGAGTTGGGTTTTGTAGGCGGTCTTGTCCATCACCGGCTCGAAGTACGGCCCGCACAGTCCGTCTTTGCCGTGCCAGCCCCAGGCCACCAACTCGCGGTGCATCTTGGCGCTTAAGCGCTGGGCCATCAGCGCGGCAGTCCGCACGCCACCCAGGTGATAGGGGACATGCCCGTTGAGAGGATAGACGCCGCCCTGACAACCGGCGCACCAGAACATCTCGCGTATGCCGAAGCCGACCGAGGCCGCCACACAATCGGCGGCGCAAGCGGCAATGGCGACCGGATTGGCAAACAGCACGGCATCGGGATTGAGGATCAGGGTGAGTTCGTCGTCGGCCCACAAGGGATCGACTTCGGTCATGTAGGCCAGATCAAAGGAACTCTTCTCCAGGCAGGGAAAGTCGGTGACGACTTCCAGCCAGTACATCACCGGGTTCAGGTAGTAATGCGCCTGATAGAAACCGCCACCGTCGCCATCGCCTTCCGGCCTGGTAAAGCGGGCCGCCTCGGGAGCCGGGATGCCCGGATCGAGGTCGACGCCGCCGAGCGAGACAAGGCAGAAGGGTTTGCGTACCACTTCGACATGGCGCGCCGGTTCCCAGAAACCGATGGACAGACCGACGATCGGATTGACCAGGCAACTGCAGACGGGGTTGGGTGGATTGTCGGTATCCTCCTGGTCGCCGAAGTTGGCGATGCGCGCACTGCCAATGCTGATCGGCAGGATGCAGGACCAGCAGATATCGGTGATCGGATTCGGAAACTTGCCGGTGCAGGTGGCCGTACCGGCGGCCAGGGTCGGCAGGGAGGAGAAACCGAGGAGCAGTGCCAGAAGGATAGGGAGGCTGTTTAGGAAGCAGCGTTGGCTCATGGCGCGATCTCCAGTTCGTCGATGCGCAGGCGCAATTCTTCCTGCGAGACCAGGGCCGGCACCTGAGTGATGCCCAGGCGGCGGGCGAGCAGCCCCTGCTGATCGAAATAGACCGGCATGCGCCATGACTTCATCAGCTCGAGGTAGGAGCCGCCGACCAGAATCGGCTTGACCCGCCCCTGGTAGAAGGCGATCAATTGCCGGGCACGGCCGACCTGGCGCGCGTCGCGCCCATCGAAAAAGAGCAGATGCCGGGACAGCGACACCACCTCCAGCGGGTTCTTGCGGGTGCCGGCGGCAAACAGCAACTCGCCCCGCGGGCCGAGAATGTTGCGATCGAGCGCGAAGCTCGGGTCGAAGTAGAAGGTCCTGGCTGTCTCGGTCGAATGCAGGCCGGCAACCGGCGGCGGGTTTCTCACGGTTGCAATGCCGCGTTCCCGGGCCTGCTCTTCGAGGCGCTTGAGTTCGCCGCTGCGTTCCTTGTTGCGCAGACGTTGCTCGATCATTTGCAGCAAATGCGGTTCGCTGATTTCATAGGTCGGCCCGATGACGCCCAGATCAAGGGCTCGCGCCACCGGTGTGGCCAGCAGCAGCGCGAAGAGCAGGGGTGGGGTGGTGATTAGGCGTTTCATCGCGCCGCCTTGCCCGGGCAGCGGATCTGTCCGGCGAGTTGTTCGCGCCCGGCGGTATCGCCCAGGTGGTTCGCCCGAATCAATGCCATCAGTGCCGGATCGCCGTCACCGTCGGCCATTGCCCGGCGCAATTCAACTGGCGTCAGGGGGCGGCCGCAGCGCCGCGCGAAAGCGGCAAGGTAATCTTGCGCCCCGGCTTCGGCGGCGGGGGCGATTTGCCGGAGCAGGGCGAGATAGTCGGCCAGTGGCACGTGGTCAGAGGGCTGAACGCCTTGCGTCGCGGGCGTGCCGACTGGGTGGCTTGGCAATGGGGTAGCGGCCTGAGGGTTCTGGGCCCAGGTGGTGGAAGATGCCAGAAGACCGAGCAAGCCGAGGGTAAGGAGGGGGCGGGGCATGACTGGCGCCTCAGAACAGCGGGACCACGACACCGATCACCTGCTCAGCCCGGACCAGGCCACTTTCCCGGTAGCGCGAGTCGAAGGAGTCGGGGCTGGTACCCTGCACATAGTAGTAGCGAGGCGGGATGACGGTCGGCGCAATCGGAGCGAGTGGCCGGCGGTCATAGGCCTTTGTCTTGGCCACGCCGACGTCCTGGCCATTGATGGCGACCTGCCGGCCGCTGACGGTTACGGTATCGCCCGGCAAACCGCGCACGATCTTGAAGAAGGGCTGACCGTGCAATCCAGGATAGCGGTGCTGCGCCTCGCCGGCGAAGGAGAAAACGATGAAGTCGCCGCGCTGTAGCTGATGAGGACCTTGCTGCAGCCAGGCAACGCGATAGGGCAGGCTCGGTGTCCAGTTGAAAAGAATCGGCACGCGCGGTGTCGCATCGACGAAGAGGCGGACATAGGCCAGGCTCCAGATGGCGACGATCGGCAGGTAGAGGTACCAGCGCTGGCGGGCATGGCGCAGGAAGTCGCTGACACAGTCGAGGATTCTCTGCCCACGGCCGGGTCGTGCGGCGGGAATGGCGGCTGCCGGTTGATGCGGGGCGTTGTTCATGGCGCGGTCACCTTTCTGCGTAGTGCGGCTGTCAGATCGACGGTATTCGGGGTCGGTCCGGCCACAGCCGACTTGAGGACGACCAGGCAGCCGCATTCGCGCGGCAATTCCTCGAGGGCGAGCGGCAGGCGCTGGGCGAAGGTTCGCGCCATGAACAGGGCTTTTTGCCGGTCATCTTCGGAACTGGCCTTGGTCAGGATCTGGGTAAATTCGGCTTCCTTGGCGCGGTATACCTCGGCCACATCGACTACCCCGATGACCAACGCGGGGCGCAGGACGAAACGGTCGTAGACAGTCAGGGCAGCGCTCACCACGAGGAGCATCAGCAAACCCTGGCGCAATAACTGGGCGGTATTCGGTTTCATACCGTGTGCCCCCGATGCCGTAGCAATTCGCTGATCGCCTCGTCAATGGACAGGCCCTGGGCGCGCAATTCGTCAATCGGGGCGTTGTCTTCCAGCTTGTTGGAGAACAACAGGTGGGTAGCCGGATCGAGGATGTTGCGGGCGACGCCTTCGCCGACCGGCGACGAGATATACAACTCGGAGAAGACGCCGGCCTCGGTGCGCAGGGAGTTCAACAGCCGCTTCTTCGGTTCGTCCATGGTCAGCCTGCCCTTGCGGTCGAGCATCTCGATGGACTCGGGCTTCTGACGCAGCAGGAAAACCCAGTCCGAGCAGTTGAAGGCTGCTTCCATCTGGGTCGAACCGTAGAAGTCGTCGGCGCTCTGGGTCGCCGTGCCGAGCGCGCCGCCGTACTTGCGGGCGCGCCGGGCGGCTTCTTCGATGACTGCCGCCTTGACCGGATCGTCGGCGCCGATGTCGCCCAGTTGCTGTTTCAACTCGTCGACGAAGAGCACCTTGCGCCGGTTGCGGGTGAGGTACATCTCGCCGCGTTCTCGATGACGATGAAGTCATTGGAAAAGTCGATGTTGTTGCGGCCTTCGAAGAAGCGCTCGTATTGCCCGCCCCGTGAATAGGGGTTGAGCATGATGGCGAGATCCTTGATGCGCTGGTCGCCGACGACGCCCAGTTCCTCGATGGTGCCGCTCTTGAAGGCGTCGCGTAGCCCGGTGATGCGCAGTTCATTGCCGTATTCCCGCCAGAGTTTTAGAACCATGGCCGAGATGGCCTTGTACTGCACTTCTTCCAGGGTGTGCTGCATCGAGCACATCTTGGCGATACCGGGTACCAGCATGTCGATGTCTTCATTGATATCGACGATGTGGGTGAACGGGTCCAGGCAGATATTCACGTCGGGCCGGAACTCGATATAAGTGCCCTTGGCCTTGCGGCACAGTTTCTCGAAACTGCGACCGAGATCGAGCATCCAGACCTTGGCGCCGATGGCGCGGTAGGACCAGGCCATTTCGTTCATCAGCACCGACTTGCCCGAGCCGGGGGCACCGATGATGGCGAAGTTGTAGTTGCCGAGATCATTGTCGAAGATATCGAGGGTCATCAGCTGACCGCGCCGTCCCCCGAAAACCAGGGCCGGCGTGCGCGTGCCGCGCCACTCGGCAATCAGTGGCGCCATGTGGATGGCATTGGCCATGGTCTTGCGCGTGACCCGGCGCATTTTGACGAGATCCTTGTGGAACTTCTCGGTCAGCGTCATTGGCAGGCTGGCGAGCAGCGCCTGGCGATGCATGTAGGCATCGGCATTGAGCTGGAAGCCGCGGCCGCGCCAGATGGCATTGGCGGCTTCGTGGGCGGCGACAGCCTTGTTCGGGGTGGTGAACAGCGCCAGCTGGTGGTAGAGACTGACCAGGTTGCCGCCGGTATCGATGGCATCGGCCGCCGCCGTCCAGTCCTGCAGCTTCTTGTTCACATCCGGCATGACGTCGGCCATCTTCGATTTGGCGTTCTGCGTCGCCCGCACATGGTTGGCGGTGACCACTGACTTGGTGAGATTGGGGTCGAGGACCTGGACGCCGAGGGTGAGCAGAAACGGTGCGCTGTACTGCAAGGCCGGCTGCATCAGATCGCCGATCAGCGAACCCATCTGCCACAGCGCGAAGCGTTCCGGAAAACTCTTGATCGAGTAGAAGCGCGCTTCCAGCACATCGGGACTGGCTTCCTTCCACAAGGTCAGGCCGCTCGGATGCGGGTCCTGGATGGTGTCGAAATCCACGATCTGGTCGCGCAGTTCGCGACCGTCGTCGTAATTGAGGTCCGGCGCATCGGTCTGGGAGATGCGGTCGGGGTTGGTGAACAGCGCACACCAGTTGATCAGGTCGGCGGCATCACAGACGCGATTGGGCAGCGAGGCCGAGCGCAGGCTGGACGACATCGAGTCGCGCAGGGCAAGCAGTTCGTCGCGCTTGTTGAGGTCTTCCGGATTGCCCCGAAAGGCAACGCTCAGCATCAGCCGGAAATCCCGGATCGTGTAGTGGAAGCCGGCGGTCAGCGACTTTTGTGCTCCCTGCAGCAGGTGGTCGACGCGCTGGCGGGCCAGTTTGCGGAACAGATTCCCGTTGCGGGCCGGGCGGCCCCATTGTTTGGCCTGCTCGGCCTGATCCTCATCCTCGACCCGCAGATTGGCGTACTGGCGCAACTGGCTGCGCACCTGCGGCGAGGCGAAGAGATGGAACTGGATGCCGGTGCCGGGCGGGCAATTGGCGTAGAGCGAGATCAGCACTTCCGCCATCCGCTCGTCAGCGCCCGACTGCGGCATCAGTTCGAGCATGACGCCCATGCTGTCGCGGTTCACGAAAATCTTCTCGGCAGCGAGATAGGCGGAATAGGGCAGCCAGTTGGCGAACTGTTCGGCCGGTGTGTCCACCGATTCGCCAAAGGGGAAGCGCGGCGCATGGGTGTGGTCGCGCTGACCGGTGAAGTGGGGATCGCGGAGGGCGGTATTCATCTTGACCTCACTGCACAGGGTTGGCGCCGGCCCCGGGCAGCGGCGGGCGTTGCAACATCGGCAGGGGCGATGGGGTGCCGGGGCCGGGTTCGGCCGCCGCCTCGGTGGCCGGCTTGGGCGGCGGCTTCAGTGGCGCATAGAGATCACGGATCTGGCGTTGCACGTGGTCGATCTGCCATTGGCCGTTGTCTACCTGCACATAGACGTAGCCCTGATCGTAGAGATCGCCGTCGGCATCTTCCCAGGGCTTGATCCACAGCCGCAGGATGCGGGCCTGGGTGCGCAAGGGATTGGGCGTTACGGCCATCCCGGGAGCGTTGGCTGTTGTCGAGGAAATGGGGCGTCCAACCGTCGGGAAAGAACTTTCTTCGGATCCCTCTTTCTGGTGCCGTGCGGATCGTCGTGCCTGCTGGCTGGGCAGATTGTTGTGAAGGGCGTTGGCATAGGTGCCGGATACCGAGTCGCAGGCAACGCCATCGGGAGCCTTGCAGGCGTAGTTCGAGTCGCCGCCCAGGCCGGACATGTTCATGCAGGCGCCCAAGGGGAGAAGCAGGCAGACAGCACCGAGTCGCAAGATCAGCGCCTTCATGGCTGTTTCTCCGGTGCAACTTGCGATGTAGTTGTGGTGAGCCGTGCTTCGATCACGGCTCGCCCGACGAACCCTTCGCTACGGGTGCCATCCGCCCAGATCAGGGTGGGCGTGCCCTGCACGCCAAGTTGGCGGGCCAGTGCCAGGTTGCGACCGATCGGGTGGTCGCAGGCGGCGCCGCTATCGAGCAGTCTGTCGTCGCCATCGAGCATCAGGCGCCGCCAGGCCGCCGCACGATCCGTCGCACACCAGATGGCGATCGGTTTGGTCTCGCCCAGGAAAGGCAGCAGGAAGGTGTAGATGGTGATGTTGTCGAGGCTGGCCAGTTCGGCTTCCAGCTGTTTGCAGTACGGGCAGTTCGGGTCGCTGAAAACGGCCACTCTGCGCTGGCCGGCGCTGCGCACGGTCTTGATCGCATCGCTCAGAGGCAACTGTTCGAAGCGGATTGGGGCTGTCGTGGTTGGCTGGTATTTCTGGGGCGCTTCATCGGAGCTTTTGGCCTTGCCGGCCTGAGCCAGTTTCGGGCCGGTCAGGTCGCTCATGCTCTTGGTATCGAACAGATGCCCAAAGAGAAAGTAGCGCGGCTGCCTGGCCGACACATAAGCCACGTTGCCGTTCATCCAAACCTCGTAGAGGCCGGCGACGGGCGTACGGGCGATGCTGGAGAACTGCGTTCCCGGATGGGCTTTCTGCAAGCTTGCCAATAACAGGGTCTCGTCGGGTGTGGCCGCATTGACGGCGAAGCAGGTGCCCAAAAGGATCGTGCTCATGGCGGCGACGAGGGCTCGCCGGCGCATGGTTTTAGTAGTTGCCATCGTCCGAGGTCTCCAGATAACGGGTTTCAGGGGAATTGGCGAAGCGGGCGGAAGCGGACTCGCCGCTTGTCATCGGCACATCGATGCGCACGCCCTTGGTGATCACCACATCGACCTCGCGGCCGGCATCCACTTCGATGACCGGGAAGGTGTTTTCGGCGAGCTTGATGTAGTACTGGGCCAGTCGGTCAAGGGCCTTGCCGACACCCGAGCCGAGGCCGGCGCGGTAGGCTTCGGATCCGGTGGCACTGGCGACCGTGCCGAGGGCCGACGTGCTGTATTCGGTCGACGAGGTGGCCAGGCCTTGGCCGATGCCGCTGACTACGCCGGCCAGCAGGGCGTTGGCGAGCATCTGGCCCTGCTTGGTGACCAGCCGCCCGCGCATGCCGACCTTGCCATCCTCACCGTAGATCGATCCCTGAATCTTGACTTCTAGCGTCGCGCCATCGGTCCGCACACAAGACAGACTCTCGGTCCGCAGGTAGGCGCGCTCGGAACTGATGTCGCCATAACCGGCGGCCACCACGAAGCACTCCCGGTATTCGGCGCGGAAGCGGTTGGGCAGGACCGAGTTGTCTGAAAGGCGGATCAGGACCGGGTGCGGATTGGATTGGGATTGACCGCCGGTCGGTGCGTCCAGGCCGCCTAGCAATGTGCCACGGGTAAAGCTGACGGGCAGGAAGGTGGAAACGGTACGGGTGGCTGCTTGCGCTCCAGCACCGGCAGCGTGCTCGGCTTTCTCGCCGCTGTTGGCGAGCATGGAGCGTTCGGCAATGCTAATTCGAGTAATCGCTGGCGTTGGCGCAATAAGTGGGCTCGGAGGCGGCAGGTCGCCGGGCGTGCCGCTCGGCATTGCGCCAGGGGGCAAGCCCTTGGACGGCGGCGGCGCTGGGGGCAGGCTCGCCGCCGGTGGCATGCTCGGGAGTGGCGTGGGTGGCGTGGGTGGCAGGGGTGTTGCAGTTGCCTGCTGGGTCGAAGTCAACCGCTGTTCCAATTCGGCAAAGCGCTGCATCGTTTTCGCTTCGAAGGTTTGGCGATCCTTGTTGAGTCGCCCCTGTTCTTCGCGTTCGTTCTCGTACTGGGCAAGCTTGCGCCCGGCCGTGCCGACCCATTGATCAACCGGATTGACCTGAGCCCCGGGCGACATGACGCCGATGTTGGTGACCGAACTGGCCGGCCCGGTGGCGGGTTGCGTGGTGCTTGCTGGCGGAGTGCTCGCGGTGAATGCGAAAATCGACCAGAGCAGCCCGACGCCGCCAGCCAGCAGGGCGCCGAGCATGGCGTACTGACGTTGCCGAGGGGACAAGTGCTGCATCAATTGCTGCGGTAAGCCCCGCAGCGTCTGCATCCACTGACGCGGCGTAGTCATGGCATCTCTCCGCGGCGGATTACATAGACGCTGGTGCTCTCGCCAGGGCGAAGGTTGTGAACCTCGATGGCAATGCCGACGACGCTGTCCCGTTCGCGGTCGAATTCCTGTTCAGCCAGCACCATGGGGGCATCACTGATGTTCTGCAGCAGGTATTTCTCGCCGACCAGGCCGCGCCCCTGGTACTGGCGCACCCGGGAAAACTGCGCCTCGTTCCACAGCGGGAGCGTGCCGCGGGCCTCTTCGACCCGGATATCCGGCGGTACCCGATCTGAAGCCATGGCCACCAACAGCGCTTTCATGGATCGTACCTGGTTGGGTGAGGGGCCGGCCGGGGCCGATGTCGCATGCTTCAAGGCCTTCGGCGTCCTGTCGCGGATGACGATGGTGTCGGCCGGGGTATCCGAGCGGCGTAGCAGCAAGGTATAGGTGGCGTTGGCCGATGCGACGAAGAGGTTGATCGGCTTGGCGGAATCGCCGACCGGTCGAACATAGATTTCGCCCTTGTCACGATCGCAGGTCAGGGCGATCTCGCCGGCTGGATTGATCGGTGATGAACCCGTACCGGCGGGCGTCATGCCCGGGCTGGCGGGAAGCGTTGCCGCCAGGCCGCATTGGCTCGAATGAATGTTGCCGAAGACGTCGGTGATCGAAGCCCCTTCGATGCGGATGCGGGTCGGTTCGCGGATCGACAGGATGGCTTCGACCGCCGCGCCGTCGCTGGCCTCGACGAGTTGCAGTGCCTGGGCGGGCAGGGCCGTCATGGCGGCGATACAGGCGATGACTTGAACAGTGCTCATCGTCCATTCGCGCCGAGACACTGGAACCGGTCGGGATAGGGCCTGGCAGGTATTAGTTGCCGACATTGGGTACCTCCTTGAAACCTTTCAGATGCATGCGCGCGCCGGCGTAGCTGAAGTCGACCCGGTAGGCCTTGAGGTCGTTGGCCGTCTCGAACCCATTGACCAGGGTGCGCAGGCGGCCGCGAATGACGACGCTCTGGCTTTCTTCGCTGGGAACCAATTGCTGGGGTGCGAAGACCGTGGCAGCGTTGATGCGTTTCAGGCGTTCGGCTTCGACTTCCTGGCGGGTCTTCAGCGGGCCGTACTGCTCTGGTTCGACGTAGCCGAGCAGAACTTCCTTCTTCCAGTCGATCGAGGCCGGCGTCACATCGAGGACCAGCCAGGCGATGAAACTGCCCATCTGTTCGAGGTATTCGCTGCTCGCCCTGTCGCGGGTGACCCAGAAGGTCTTGTCGATCGAGGGCGGCACGATGACGGTGCGTACCGTGCCGAGCAGGTTGAGGATGACCAGCAGGGCGAGGATCTGACCGGCGGCCAGGACGCCGACGGCGAGACCGAGTCCGCGGTTGCGGCGGCGCATTTCCTTGATGTCGCCGTTGAGTCGTTCGAAGTCCATGGGTTCTCCTCCTAGGCTCAGCCGACCATGCGGCGGACGTGCGACGGCGGCGTGGCGCGCATCGCGGTCAGCGGACTGGCCGGCAGGTGCCAGTACAGCCAGTGGATGGCGAAGGCCGGATGCTTGTCCGCCTTGATGCGCGAAATCCAGCGCGAGACGAAGATGCCCGCCGCCATGCAGACGGCGAACGAAGTCTTGCTACCGGACATATAGCCGACGAAAAACATGAACAGGATCGGCGCGGCGACATCGACATCCCAGAAGCCGATCTTCCATTGGTCATCGAGACGCCGCGGGATATAGGTGTCTGCTTGCATATCGGGCTCCTGGGTATCGATGCCAGCGTTTCAGATCACCGCGCCCATGATCGCGCCGGCGATCACCAGGCCCACGGCGGCAAAGATGGCGAGCCCGATGTAGAACAAGACGGGGCCGAAATTGCGCAGAGCCGATAACGAAATGAGCGCGACGACAAAGCCGACAAAACCGACCAGGGCCTTGATCCCCGGGCCGAGCGCGGCGATCTGGGTCAGGGCTGAAGTGAGCGGCCCGGTGATGCCGGTGAAGGCCACCAGGTCCAGGGCGTAACCGGGAAAGGCGGCGCCGAGACCAAGGACGATCATCGCCAGCAGCACAGTAAGGTTCAGCGGCTTACGGGCGGCAAGGTGAGGGAAAGAAACTGGGGCTGTAGCGTTCATGAAAACCTCCGAACAAAAGTGGGATGACGAATGGGGGTAGGAAGGCGGGTGGGAGCGCATGTGCTCGGCGGGTAATGGATTTGAATTTCAGCTAGCGGTAGCTGCGAGGTCATGGCTGCGCCTTGTCGCGCAGATCAAAAACCAACTCGACCCGCCGGTTCTGCGTACGCCCAGCCAAGGTGTCGTTCGCGGCGATGAAACAGCAGGCACCGCGCGCCTTGATGGTCAGCGCGGGTGTCAGCCTCGGGTGCTTGCTGAGCAGGTGGTCGCGAACCGCCAGAGCGCGGGCAAGGGCCAGCGATTCATTGAAGGCCAACGGACCGGTGTTGTCCGTACGGCCGACGATCGTGATCTGGCGTGCCGAGAGCAGGGTGCTCATTGCCTCGTTCAGGCTGGAACGGGCAGCGGTGCTTAGCTTTGCGCTACCGAGGCCGAACTGGACGGTGATCGTCTGCGCATTGGCGATCTTTGATGCTGGGAACTCGGTGACAGATTCAGCGGGGATGGACTGGGCCGGCGGGGTTGGTGCGGCGCGGTCGACCGTCCGGACCGAGGAATCCGTTGCGAGGGTTTTGGGCGTGCGGCTCGGGCAGGCTGGCGGTGCGCAGTGTCCGAAAACTGCCTGACGGCCGAAATCAAGTTGCGCCAATTGTCCGCGGGCAGCTTCACCCGTGTTCTTTGAGTGATCTTGTGGCGCCGAGTTATGAAACAGACTGCACGATGCAGCCAGGACGGCGGAGCAGCCAATGAGGCCGAGCCTGCGGCAGTTCGAAAGGGTGGTTTTCATGGCGCCACCCTTACCGACATCAGGGCGAATCGTTCGCCTAGGGGCGTCTGTTTGCCCCTCTTCGTCATCTCTGCGAGCTGGCTGCTTTGTTGTGCGGGCAACTGCCGATATACCCGCCAGGCGTATTGGGCGCGGGCTTTGGTACAGGCTTCACCCTTGAGTTGTGAGCAAGCTGCATTGTAGGCACCGACCGTATCCCACGTTGCACCCTGCCGGGAGAACAGGTCAGACAGTAACCAGGCACCGACCTGAATGTTGGTGCAGGGCTCGAAGAGATCGATTTCCCGAATGCCGTGGCGTGACAGGGCTGGTAGGTGGCGACTGTTGATCTGCATGAGACCAATGTCGTAGGAACCAGTACGCTGCATATGCGCACGGTTGACTGCCTTCGGATTCAGATTCGACTCAACCCGAGCGATGGCGTAGAGCAGGTCAGTCGATATGCCATAACGCTGTGCGGCCTCTTCCCAGCAGGCGAGTGCCGGGGCGGGCAGGATCGCCAGAATGGCAAGGGGAGCCAAGGAGGCAGGAGATAGCAGACGCATGAATCAACTCTCCGACAGTACCGGAATGACCAGCCGATTGGTGGGTATGGAGGTCTGGGCCATCGGCTCTCGCAGATGGTCATGGTCGGGTTCGTGTCAGTCCGGTAGCTAACCGGGCGAGGTGAAGGGTGAATCAAAAATGCGTGGTGTACGGGTGGAAGCCTGTCAGGCTGCGTTGGTATCAACGAGGTGATGATTCACGTTCATGATGGGCGCGTGTCGCCATGTTTCGGCGTGCCTGCTGCAGAACGCCAGCGCCTGACGCATCCCATCCCCGGCACAGGGCGACGCAGGCCGTCGTCAATTGGTCGAGTTGGAACTTGGGGTTGGGATGCCGGTTGGCTGGCGATAACTGGAGTTCCAAGAGGAATTGATATTGCTGTCGCCACATCGATTCGCGACGACGGGGCGTTTGGGGGGCGCGCAGAACCAGTTCGCGACCGAGGTAGCGAAAGATGCGCTCAGCTGCGTCCTGATGGGCGAAGACCAGCGATACGCAGGCGCTGATGAGGTCAGGGAAACGGAATGTTGGCGAAACATTTTCTTCGCTACGCAACAGCCCGTAGAGCCAGTCGTGCTCTTCAAGCCATAGGCGCGTCTCGATGACATCATGAGTTTCAAACCCCGTAATTGGGGTGGTGTGATCGTGCTGGCGAGTCGTCGGTGTGGCGGTGAACATGCGGCTTACCTCGATTCAGTGATGGCGGCGTGTAGCTCAATTGAGCACTTGTACGAAGAGTATGTGGCCGAAGCTTTATCGTCACTCTGGAATGGGCTGCGAATGAAGGGGTTTTCACCACTAGCCAATCTGTTGAATGTCTGTGTTTGGCTCGTGCGGAGATAAGGCAGCGTTTCCCGTGGATTAAAGCTGCCTATTGGCAAACTGCTTCTATCGGAAGTGGCTGGAGTCTCTATGGAGGCAACGAGATGTTCTTGGAATTCCAAACGCCGGCCGCGCAGGTCGACTCGATACCGTGGTTTGGGTTCGTCGACTATTCACCGTCCACCCATCAACTGCGATTGTGCAATTACCGTTTGGGGATAAAAGGCTCAGTCGATAGTAGTGAGTAGGGTGCGATTGCTTTGCCCGATTAAAATAATGTCGTTTTAATGGCAGGACTCAGAGAATGAAGTTGTATTTGGCGGCAAAACAACTGGTTGAGGATGCGGAGAGGCGCCAGCTTCGGGCAGCAAGTTTTCGCAACAGTTTGATCAAATGGATTCTTACTGAATTCTGGTATCCGCTTGGCTATGTTGTTCATGGATTGGATTTTTTGATTCAGAACCTGGCGAAGACAGTCTTCTATGTGATGCTCTTCATAACGCTTACATTCGTCGCGTCATCCAAGCTAGGACTGCCGTCCGAGCAGACGAATGCCTATTTGATCGTCGCAACGATATTGGCTGTTTTCGTTATTCTTTTTGCGCTGCCAAGCACGTTCTCCCATCTCAATCTCGGAGAAGGGGATCTGCGATTCCTGGCTGAGCGCATTCAAACCCTCGTCAGCTCAAAAGAGGAACTGCTTGGGCTTGAGAAGAACCTGGAGTTGATGGAGGAATCTGTCATGGACAGGGTAAAGGCCCTGCACTGGTCGTTGGCAACCCTATGGGCTCTTTTTCTGTTTGCTTTCAACCAGTCATTGGGCGTCTTGCTGAAGCTTGATCAGGGGGAGCATCTCGGCGAGGTGATCGGTGGGTCGATTAGCACCCTTGTAATTGCGATATTCGCGGTGTTGTTTCCACTGCTTGGAATTGTCGGATATAGGAGGGCAAGCAATCTGGTCTTCAGAGCCTTGGGGTATGCCTGCAACGAAGTGGCGTTGCATTTTGCAATCGATGGGGCTGATACAAGGCGATGCAACGTTCACCTTTTGAACAATAAAGGGCAACAGTTTGGAAGACTCCGTAAACGCTAGTATTTCCTAATTTGGATTGCGTGTTATCCGCGCCGATGAAAACATCCCAGCGCCCGGCCAGCCAGTATGCCAATCAACAGTGGCGCACTCGGCAGCAATAGTGGATGGGGGGTTACCGGCAGGACGAGGCCGATGACGATCATGCAGATGCCCATGATCCCCAGGCTTGCATATAACGCGTACATTTCCGGATCGTGTTGCAGGAACTCCTTTGCCTTGATCCGTCGTATGAGTCCGCCGTCAGCAATGGCTCCCAGAATGAATACGACAAGCCATGGCAACCATTCGAGCAGTGTGGCGAGTCGATAACTGGCAAGCAGGACCAGTGCGTCGACGGAGCGGAAGTAGGGGTTGTTGAAGAGCCGTTGGTTGACCGATGACATTTCGCGCGACATGGCACCATTAAGGCTGGGCGCTGGTGGCGCATCTTTGGCGGCCGGAATCGGCGTGATATTGGTGGTCGTTTCCTGCATTTTTAGAGCCCGTTCCAGCATGCGCATAGCCGGTTCGCTCCCCCAGTAGGCGACGGCCGCCTCATGCTCGGTACGCAGTTGCGTCAGGAAGCGCTCTGGCGGGTGGGCCGATGGGACGTACAGAACCAAGACCAGCAGAATAAGCAGCGAAAGTATCGCAACGCTACGGATCATTCAGTGCTCTTCATGTTGAAGGCAGGGGTCGCGGTCAGGGTCGATGATCGGAAATCGTCCCTTGATGATACGGCCCCCTGATACCGAGGCGAAATACTGCAGGTTGGGCAGCTTGCCCAGTACTTCGGCGGGGACCATTTCCTCGAAGCTTTCCGAAAGTTGGGTTGAGTAACTCGATGAGAAATCACCCAGGTGGGCGTCCGAACCGTGGCTCAGGCCGACGCGGACCGTGTGGATCGCCGTCTTGCCGAAGGTCTCGACAACGAAGTCCTGGGTGGGCCGGTCTTTGGTGCGCAGGGCGATCAGGTTGTTGAGATTGCCGAGTGCCATGCGTGCCGCGTCTTCACTGCCCAGGCGTTTGGCCAGGTCAGCGAGCGTCTGCATCGCGCAGGTGGTAAATATGCCGCCCTCTGCACCTTTGTTGAGGATCTCGATCAGTGGCTGGTTGATGACGTTGGCTACTTCATCGACAAACAATGCGATACGCCGGTAAATGCCCAGGTTGTAGCGCATGCCGGCCCGCGCAGCTTGATCGGCCAGCGCCAGGGCGCCGATTGCCGAAGCGACGGAGGGGTCGGGTAGCGAATCCAGACACATGTAGAGCACGTGGCCGGCCCGCTCAATCTTCTCGAAATTCATGATGGGCCGCTTGTCATTGGCGTCGAACGGGTCCGGCGAGAGGCTACGGCCCAGGTCCCCCGAGGTCAGCATCGAGAGGATGGGCAGCAGGTTGGCGGTGATTTTCTGGTAATGCTCCCGATTGTGGCGAAAAGTCCGTACCTGAGCGTCGATCACCTTGTTGCGCAGGTTCTGGGCGACGTGGTGTTCGTAATAGGCGACGAAGGCCATCAGCTCGGCGCTGGCGGCCTCGGACGGTCGCTTGAGACTGCCGCGCTGGGCATCGTGCAGCAGTTTCTTCATGTCGGGAAAATCGCGCCAGCCGGCGCCCAAAGTCTGATCGTAGTAGCGGCGCAGCGAACCTTCCAGTACCGGCTCGATGCCACCCTCGATGTACTTGGTCAGTTTGACCAGATTGGGGCGCTCTTCGATTTCAACCAAACCCTGAACAACCACGTTAACCGCATCCCAACCGAAGGCCGAGAAAGCACCGGCTGTATCGGGTGGCATGATGGACTGGATGCGGGAGGCAATCTCGGTGGGTTTCTGCCAGTTGAACGTGAAGTCCAGCCGCACGCCCCGTTCCGGGAAAGCCGGATGAAACTCCATATAGGTGTCGGCATCGCGGTAATCGGCACAGGCGCGCTCGACGACGCGTTTCAGGCGGCGGCTGTTCTTCGGATCAATGACGATGACCACATCGCCACGGCGGATTGCCTGGGTGATCAGGTTGGCCAGTGCCACGCCCTTGCCGGACTGGGTGGTACCGACCAGCAAAGTGCCACCCTCGAAGTTTTGCAGTGGTCGGTGCACTGGTCCTTCCTGCGGTTCGAGCCCGTGGATATAGGGCAGGCCGATTTCCGCGTCGGGCTGGGGGCTGCTGTCGTAACCCAGAAACTTCAGCAGGCGCGGCGCCACGGTGTAGTCGCGGTAGTCGATCTTGGCGAGTTCGTAGAGCCGTTGAGCATGGACGGGCCGCCATTCGAAACCGAAGCCAAGGAAGACGGCGGCAGGATCTTCGCACCATCTGGCTAAAGCATTGGTGCCGATGACCTCTATGCCGCGCCCGCCCAGTGATGCACGCAGGGCTAGCATGTGCAGGGCTTGGCTTATGCGCAGCACGCCCATGCCGAAACAAATGAGTGCCAGCGGCAAGGCCAGTTGCTTGGGCAGGATGCCGGCCACGCCAACGGCCACGAAATAGATCAGCGCCAGCCACCAAATGGCGCCGGCGTACACCTCGTAGGCTCGGCGCCAAGGCATCTCGTAGGGGCGGACCAGCATTTCAGGTTTCCGTTGTTGCCGGTGCCGAAAATTTGGCCAGATTGAGGCCGCTGACGAAACGTGGGTCAAGCACGATACCGATCGTTGGTTGGCCATTGAATTCGTGTGTCAGGGTTGGCGGTCCATTCGGCTCGGGGGTTACCAGCATTCTTGTTTCGGCGAGTGCACGCATGGCCAGGGAGGGTTGGATGCCGCGGGATGCGAACTCGTCCAAGGGAATGAAAAGTCCTCGGTCAATAGCGCTCACCTTGGCAGGTCCCATACCATCGTTCAGTGTGCGAACAGCTTCGATCATGAAATCGCGTACCAGTGGGTTTAGGCGCATCGGCGCATTCAGGGTGAATGTCGGAGAGGGCGCGGATCCAGGCATCTGATTGCTGAGCGTCGAGGCGGGGTTGTCTATTGCTGCTGCTTCAGCTGGGCTGATGAGCGACAGCTGGGTGCCGCTCTTTTCCGGAGAGGGCGGCGTGGAGGCTGGCACCTGGGGTGTCGCATGGTTTGAAGCATTGTCAGGCTGGCATTGCAGTGCTTGCGGCAAGGCCACTGGGGGCGGATCGATGCCGGCGAGGAGGATGGCAGGCGAGGAAAGCTTGGCGGCTTCCAGCGGGCTCTTGGTACCCGGGGGAAGGATGACCCAGAGCGAAGTGCTATTTGCATCTGCTGCGAAGACACCCGCAGCCAAAAGCAGGTCGAGGATGGTTTCCGGTGCCTTCGGTATGCCAGCCAATTGATCACCCTCCAGCAATTGGTGGATATCCTCTGCTGCGGCCGGCCAGACCAGAAAGAGCCCGTCTGCTCCGAGCCATAGGCGCGATTTCTCGCGGTTAGGGACCCAGCTTGAATTTCCACTGCTCAGCCGTCGCAGCGCATCGACCAGATAGCGCTCCAGATGCGATCCGTATTGCGGCGAACCATAGCGGTCGGCACTGGCAACGAGGTTGCGATCGATGACCAGGGCCAGTGAACGACGGACCAGTTCATCGAGGATGTTGTGCTCGCGATAGATCGGAATGCCGCTGATGCTCGCCAGCAGGTGCGGAACGATGACCGTGTTTTCTTTGGCGAGGTCTGCAATGACCGCCGGCGGCACCACCAGGGGCAGTGCGAACAGGCCCAGCCCGCGTGACTCCACGGCCTGCGGGCGCCAGCGCAGGAAATAGCGCTCCGAGTTGCGGGCGCTCAGCCAGTCTGCCAGCGGTTGCAAAAAGGCCGGCCATGTCTCACCGGCGGCATCAGTGACGATGAGATGACTCATCAGCCGATGCAGTTCGCAGCACAAACCGGCAATGAAGGTGGCATGGCGCCAGCGCGGTTCCAGTTGACGGCGGGCCGAGATGCTCATCCGTCCCGAAAAAATATGGGCATCAGTGCCTTGCAGACTGAAAAATGCAGTCTCCAAGCCCAGCCGCAGCAAGCCGCCCGGTTTGCTGAAGTAATTGTCGGCGGTTGCCGGCAGCAGATGTACATAAGCAGCATAACGCCGAACCAAGCTCAGCACATCGTGCTCGAAACTCAAGCGATCAGTGCCGTAGCACAGCTTGATGCGGGCGATCAGCTCGCTCTCGCCGGCTAGCAGCTCATCGACCGGGAGTGCAGCGAAACCCGGGTCGGAGGCAGCGTAAGAACTGACATCGTTTGGTAAAACAGCCATGGCTGATCAGCGATCCGGGGCGCGAAGAGCGTAATTCTTCGGCGAGCGCATTTCCCTGTCGCGCCAAAATGGCGGCTATTTTTGTGGGCTATCGCCAGTTGAGTCCAAACTGAGTACGTGTGAAAGCGCGACCATGCCCAGTTGGCGCTCGGTCATGTCGATGGCTGGCCGGGGAGGATAGGAGGCCTGGAGGCGGTGATCGATGTGAAAGCGCGCCAGGAGTTTGCAGAATGGGCAAGCCTCGCCGGTTCGAACGACGGTTCCGACAGCAGCCAAAAACTCGCAGCCGCATTCTGGGCAAACCAGGATCGTCAGGGTCGGTGCGCGCGCCAGCCAAATTCCGTCGATGTAAGAGACGAGGTTGAAGGCCCTGTCCAAACTGATCCGGGATGGCATCTGGGTGGCCGATTGGTAAGCGCGATAGGCCAGAATCAAGGATTCAGCTGCGCTGAGTCCTTGGCCACGCAGTTGGCGGTATTTGGCGCCGATGAGGCAGGCGTCGGTACGCAGGATGAGATTGGCACTGTGATACCACTCGGGGGAGTCAGGGGCGCGACCACGCGGGATCGTCCGTGCATCGGGGAAGAATAGGCTCTGGACTTGACGCGGTGGCATGCCGGTGACGACGTGAATCGTTTTCAGGCGGGCGCCGAGTTCGGATAGCTGCTTCGCCTGTTGCATCGCCAGCAAGTGCCGGTCGCCGCGGGTCGACATACGTAGTGGGTCCTAGCGCTGCCTTTCCATGGGCTTGGGGGGATGAACAAGGGCCATCGGACCGGCCAGGGGCCGAGGCGCACTAAGTAGTGCCAAAAGGTCGTCCCGCGGCGGAAACAGGGTGGTCTCGCCAACATGGAGCACCAGGGACCAAAGCTCATCGATCGTTAAATCCTTGAGGTAATCGGCCTGCTCGGCGTTGAGCGCGAACTTGCAGCAGGTCGAAGCACGGTCATGCTGTAGACCTGTGTGAATGACGGCGAGCACGTTCAAGTTGATCCACTCGACATCGCTAAGCATCACGTGACTCATGATCCTGTCCTCAGGTTGGCCCTGGAGAGATGGTGCATCAGGCATCGGAGAATTAAAAACTCGCCAACGTTCTGGTGTGACTATCTGATCGGGGTGAGTTTTCAGCATATTCATGTTGGGTTATTGATGGCAATAGCATTTGCTGAAAAGCTTGTGAGCTGGCGTTCTTGCCATACTCAAGGGCCGATTGATGCCGTCGATTGGGGAATGCTGGTGCCATGCAGTATCTCGCTACTCAAATTCCGCAGAGAGCATTGGATGAGAGGAGGAAACAATGATTGCAACGGATTTGGCGGAAAATGAAGAAGGCGGCAACGTGGCTAGGCGGCGTGATTCTGAAACGGCGCTCGACCTGTTGCCTGGTGTGCGCGACCGTTTGAATCAACGTTTGGATTATGTTGGCATCCCACAGCGCGGCCGTTTGACTTATGTGGCAGCGTTGACCTCCCGCGCGGTCCAGACGGTAAGTCGGTGGTTCGAGCCTGAACGCCCTGGCCTGCCAGACGTCGAGTCGCTGGCGCGCCTCTGTGACGGTCTGGGTTGCAGTTCCGATTGGGTGTTGGGCCTGACAGCTGAGCAACTCGGTGCCTCATCGCTGATGCACGCCTCGGCGGCCGAACTGCAATGGGTCGGTGAGGTCCTTGAGCGGTTGCGCCGGGCGCACCGTGAGTGTGAGCCAATGCAGATGGTCGGCGACGAGATGGCACCCTCCATCCATGATGGAGACTTCTTATTCGTTGATCGTCGCCATGACAAGTTGGGTGGCAACGGCGTCTACGCACTGGAAATCAATGGCCGCGTCCTGGTACGTCGGGTCGAATATCGCATGGGTACTGGGATCGTCTTCAAGTGTGATAATCCAGCCTACGAAGACTATCCGGTGAAAGACACCGATAGCGTTCGGCGCATCGGCTTACGTGTCCTCGGCAAGATCCACGCTGTCATCGGTATCACGGTATTCTGGAATAGTTGAAGACCGAACCGGGACATCTGTCCCGGCCGATATTCAAAAGGCTTCTGGATCAGGCCGCTTCGGCCAGTCCTTTCCACTCGTGGGCCGACAAGTCGATCAGCCGGCCGCCCAAGGCTTCGAACTCAGTCGCGCGGTCATAGTCTTCTATTTCCTGGCTGTAGTGCGTGACCGCATTGACCAGACCATAACCCGACAACGCGCCCTCGGCGATCAGATGGCGTAGCACGCCGGCCCTTTCGCCTTCGTTGAGGGCATAGCGCTGGGCCAGCACCTCGACCGTCTTCACCGGGTCGCCCACCAAGGGGATGTTGAGCGTTTTCTGCATCTTCTGCGCCGTCTGACGGAAGGTGGCTTCCGATACCGCCGCCTGCACGACATCGCGCACCTTCAGAAAAAAGGCCTTGTCATCGGCCCGCAGGGTGTCGTCCTGGTAGACCTGGATACGTTCATCCTCGCCGCCGAGGGCGCGACCGACGTGGGTCTTGCGCAACGAGCGATCGGGGACGATCAGGCCGTTGCTGCAGACCAGCCGGAACAACAGCGGCTGCACCGACAGCGTGCCCTGGCCGACCTCCGAGTTCGAGATGACGACACCGGCCTGCACGACATCGCCGGGGGCCATCTCGACTTTCAGGCGCGGCGTGATGCACTTCAGGTACATCTTGGTCTCGGTCAGTTCGACCGACTCGAAACGGACCTCGGGTAGCTGCTGCAGGATGGGCAGCACGCTCTCAGCCAGGTCGAAGTTGTCCAAGCGGCGGTAGCGATCCGACAGCACGGCACGCACCTGGCCATCCAGGGTGCGCAACATGCGCCGGTCTTCCTCGTTTTGCAGCCAGGTGTTCACGTTGCGATCAAGCAGGGCCGGCTGGTCTTCACGCATGCGCTCGAAATAGGCATACGGGATCTTCAGCTTGTCCGCCAACTGGCGGCGCGCCAGGGGTGTGACGCCATAGTGCACCGGGTTGCTGCCTTCCTCGATGACCAGTCGGGTTTCACCTTGCTCGTCGGTGGCATGGTGTATCAGCGCCGAGGGCACGATCAGGTCCTTCTTCGAATCCAGCTGGCGTTCCAGTTCCTGGGCCAGGCTGACGAGAGAACGTCCGTTTTTCATAGCAATCTCCTTGTCGGAAAATAAAAAGCGGAGACGACATCGCCCACGGGGTGGGATGCGCATCCCCGCCAGGGTCGATGACGGACCGGAAAATGTCGGTCCAGATAGGGCACGAGGTGAATCGCGCCGGAACTCCAGGGCTGTCTTCGCGATACCTTGGGGTATCGCCTGGTGTGACAACTACCAGTCGGGCAAATGACCTTTTCGCCGGCACCGCATGGCGCGGCAGTACCGCTGAAAAGGTGGGTGCGCGCCTTTCGGCGGCGCACACCCGGGTTGCTCAAGCTGCCTGTGCGGACAAGGCCTGCACGCGGCGTAGCCACAGATCGCTCCAGTCCACGCCAGCGTCCTTGGGCACGAACACCTGCACGTCACGACTGCCCGTGCGTTGCACTTCGCGCTTCAGGCGCCGGGCCAGTACAAAGGCGCCGGCCTGGCCGGCGAAGTCGCCGTCGGCATCGTTGTCGGCGTAGATCCACACCCGGCGAACCGAGTCGGGAATCCACAGCTTCTCCAGGTTCCCCGCGTTCAAGCCGGCCCAGAACGGCCGTCCCGTCGCGAGATACAGCGCGATGCTCTTCTCGATACCTTCGCTGATCCCCAGGTCCGCGGTCGCCTCGAAGAGCCGAACCGCAGCCCCGTTGATGCCGGAAGACAGCACCTTCTTCGCATCCGGCACGGCCAGTTTGGCGCCGCCCTGAAGGTAGGTTCGGTGCAAGGTGACCGCATGGCCATCCTCGCCCTGGATGCAGGCCAGCATGGCCGGATACTCGGCCACCTTGTGCGACTTGCCGTCAGCATCCTTCTGGTAGTAACCCAGCGCCGGATGGAAGCGCAGCACCTTCGGATAGACCGGCAGCGCCACGCCCCGGCTGGTCAGGTAGCGATCGACTTCATCGCCTACCGTCACAGGTTTAGCCTCGTGCCAGATACGCTGGGCCAGTTTCTGCATGCGCTCGGCCGAAGGCTCGTTGGAGCGTACGGGTGCCGTCGCCGGCATCATCCCCAGGCAGCGCTCGACATCACGCAATGCGGTGTTGAAATCGATGCCGAGGACTGCCTGCAGCAACTTGAAGCCGCCGCCTGGGCCGCAACTGCGGCAGTGATAGTTCCCTTCGCCGAACTTGTCGGTGTACTGGAAGCGATCCGTGCCGCCGCACAAGGGGCAGGGGAGATTGCGCCGCTTGAGGATGCGTTCATCGACTCCGAGGCTTGCCAGAATCTCAGTCCACCGGCCATGGGCCCGCTGCTTCACTGCTTCGATCCGGGCCTCGTACTCACGATTCTGCATGGCATGCTCCGTCTTCGGTGATCAGGGCTACCGAATAGCCGGGGGCGATGCCCACGCCGACGGTGACCTGGAAGGCCTTGCCGTGGAGCAGGGGATAGCGGCCCAGCCGCAACTCCTGCAACAGCGAGTCCAATGTCTGCACCGGATCGATCGAGCGCAGGAGACGGATCAAATCGGCCAGTGCATCACGGTCCGCATCGAGGTCCGAAGCAAGGAACTGGTCGTTGTCATCGATGAAGGACGAGGCCTGCCGCACTGCTTCGCCGGAGGTCTCGCCGGCCGGGATGTAGATGACATCCTCGTGGCAGACGCCCGCGTCGGTGATTTCAGCCACATCCTTGGCGCTTCGCAGGATCACCGAGTCGCACAGGACGACGGTGGGCCATACCCAGCGTCCTTCCAGCTGGACGCGGATCTGCTCGGACACCGCTTCGACCCGCACCGTTTCCTGGTCCAGAAAACGCACGTAGCGCCATGCCCAGTGATAGGAGCTCAGGCCGATCCAGTCGAAAATAAGATAGCCTTTGGCCCGGGCCAGCATCCAGCGCGCCGCATTGTCGTCGCCCAACCAATCGAGCGAAACCAGAGTTACTTCGCCGCTCTCGACAGCTTGCCGGGTGGGCGCCACGGCAACTTGTCGGACATAGCTGCGGTCATCGTCCTGGATCGGATAGTCGACGATTTCGTCGAATAACTCGGCCGGCAGCATGTCGAGGTCGTTGAGCAGGTCCAACTGTCCCCAGGCGCGCATCGCTACGTAGTAAATCGCGACAAAGCGCTCGGGCGAAAGCTGGGTCTTGGCGACTTCCAGCGTCTGCCGCCAGCAGGCGGCCAACTCGGCGTCAATGCGCTTTTTCTGGACGTCCTCGTCGATCAACTTGTCGCGATCCGGCAGGCGCGCCATGAACTGGCTCGAATCCAGATGCACGACATTGACCTCGTCGAAGGAGCCATAGTTGGGCTTCATGACGCAGAAGCCCTGCAGGAAGACATACGTGTTGTAGCTGAACTTGCCGTCCCGAGTACCGGTCAGATGGACCGTCCCGATCGGGTTCGCCATTGTCGCCAGGTTCGCCACGGCAAAGCGCCGCGTCAGCAGCTTGCCATCGAACAGTACCTCCACCGGGAAACCCAGGCACAAGGTCTCGATGCGCTTGCCCAGGTCGGGCAAGTCGACCCCGTGGAGCTCGATCCGGGTACCGGTCACGGCTTCGGCTATGGTCTCGACGTCGATGGCTGCCTTGGCCAGTGCCGCCACCGTATCGATATCGACTCGCTGATGGCGGGAGGCGACGATGCAGCGCGTGGCGGCGTAGAGGCACTTCGAGAAGCCGACCCCGAAAGGGCGCTCCTCGGCACTGGTGGCATCATCCCAACCCGACTCGTGGAAGCTCAAAAGTTTCTGGAAGTCGTCGAGCCCATGACCATCGTCCTCGACCACCAGGATTTGCGTGTTGGCGTCGTAGTCGACTTCGATGTGCATTGCCCCGGCACGGCGGGCGTTCTGCAACAATTCGGAGACGAGCGTGAAACGGTCAGTGAAGGCATAGCGCTGATTGCGCAAGGCGCCTTCCTCGTTGATTCGAACCTGTATCTGCATGATGTGCTCCTTAAATGCAGGCGGGGCCGGCCCTGGCGGGACTGGCCCGCCAAGAGGGAAGAAGACCGGTCAGCCGAGACGGCGGACGGGCGGGGTAAACAACTGGCCGGCGGCGAGGGCCTCGATGAGGCTGTGCCGACGGAATTCGCTGGGTAACAAGTACCGGGTGCTCAGGATTTGCTCTGCGGCATCAAGCCGCTCGACCTTCAACCCGATCGGGTGCCAGTGCACCCGGTAGGTCAGCCAGTCGGCGCCGGCGATGACAAAAGTACGGCCGGCCCGGCCGGTGAGAACTTCGCTTTCCATGACGAGGAATTCGATGTCCTCCGGCGCCTGGACGGTCAGCAGAGGCGCTGCGATTCCAGCGAAATACGCTGCGGTATGCATGGCGCTCTCCTCACCGCACACACGGAAGACAGGGTGGGTCATCGGCGGACAGCCCTGTTTCGATCTCGAGGCTCGGTGGATGGAGGCGCTGGTCGTCGATTCTCGCCAGGGCATCGTGACCTGCAGGCAAATCGCTCAGGCAGGCGGCATGCGGCCGTTCCTCGCTGATCTGTTCCAGCCCGACGGCGTCTTCATAATCCAGACGTCCAGCGATGCCGTAGATGATGAAAATCATCAGCAGGCAAAGGACATCCTTGAAAGTGCTCATGACGATTCCTTCAAATAGGGTGGGCTTGTGCGTGGGCAGCAAGCCCCAAAAGTTGGATGGGATCAGGCGAACAGATCGCCTTGCATGGACATCCGCCTGATCTGCTCGTTGATCCATTGAGGATTCTTGGCGAGTCGTGCTTCGATCCAGGCGGGGTTATGGACGACGGCGTCGCGCACCCAGTCGGGGTAACGCTCAAGCGAGGTGGTGAACCAGGCTTTCAGGCTGTGGCGGATGTGGTCGCGGACTTCCTCGGCGTCGACCAAGCCGCAATAGGCGACGGGCGACAGGGCAGGCCGTCCTTTTTTCGCTCGCTGAACACCCAGCGCAGCGTGTCAAACTTCTCGTCGAGGGGGGTCGCGGGATCAGCCAGGCGGCTGACTTCTTGAAGTAGGCGCCAATGCAGGAAGACAATGTCTTCCTCGCTCCATTCGACTGGTGCCTCCGCATCGTCGAGCATCTGCTCCAGCGCGGCGCGATCAGGAATCGCCATCGGTCGGTGATGCGAGGTAGCCGCCCAAGAGGAAAAGATGGGCGGAAATACTGGGCCCACGGGCGTGGGATGGGAAACGCTGGGGGATATAGACTGATTCAGCATCGTTGGCTCCAGAAAAATGGAGGCAACGCGCACCATGGCAGGGGCATATGCCCCCGTGGGGTGAGGATCGGCCGGCCGGTTAGTGGCGGTCGTTGCTAAGGGAATGAACTCCTGGGCTGGCTTGAACGGGCGGTAGAAACCGCCATGATCGGCAGCCAGCAACCGATCGAGGAAGGCTTTCGGGGGAGGGGCGTCCGTGAGACGAGCAAAAAGACGCCATGCCCCTGCCTCGAAAACTTCCCACGATGGCATGGGTGCGGCCGGCAGCGGAATTGCTGATGGCAAGACTGAGGTGTCGCGTACCGGCGAAGATCAACGGGGTGCGACAGCGGGGAATCTCCAAGGCTTGCCTTATTTGGATGCAGGGCCAGCTACTGCATAACGTCAAGGTAGCGGCTCGAATTGCCCCGGTCAATCCTGAAATCGGATCCATATCAGGCCCCGAAAGCCCCCTCAACCGGCGGCCATTTCCGGTGGCGAATGCATGGAGCTCTGCGGAAGATCGCTTCCAACGCGGTATTTCGAGGAGTTAGGTATGCCGGAAATCCAGATCGTCAAAGTGGACCAAGGAGGCGTCAATGCCCGCATCCTTGCCAAGGAGGCTAAGGCTGATTTTCGGCGCGTCGAAGCTGCAAGTCTGAAAATTCCCACACGCTTCACCAGCGCAGAAGGTAAGCGTTTCTTCGCGCGGCTGTTCAATACCCTTCAGCTAAACACCCATTTTATTTCGGTGATTGCCCGCACACGTCTTGACCACGACGATGTGGCCAAGATTGAGGAAACAATCCGTGCTCAGATGGATACGGTGACTGATAGTCTAAATCAGGCCATTGATGGCGCAGAGGCGTTGTTCAAGGCCCACGGCATCACCAACACGGCCACCTACGACACCATGCCTCTGGATATCGATGTGCATGTCCTGTCGTCAACTGGCAGACGCTTCCTGGAGGTGCTCGGTAAGTTGGATCAACTGATGCCTTTATTGCAGACATTGGAGATACACGAGGTGATCACCACGCAAGCAGTGGACATTCAACGTGCGGGCGTCAAGAGGCAAGTGCGCGATGTGGCAAATGGTGCGCGCAATTTGGCCATTGGTTTGCGGCGACGGATGAATGCGATGGATTCCAGTCGGAGTGGGGGCGGTAACGATGATGTTCGCCAAGAAAGAGCTCACTCAAATCTACCTATAGATGGGGGTGAAGGGGAAAAGGAGAGCGAAGTGCCTGCCGGAACAATTGAGAAAAAAGTTGATGCTGGATTGTTCGGCGTTATTGAAAGTCTGGAGTCATGATCTGGACTGGTGGGCTTGTTTGCTGCATGCCCTGATGATTTGTAATGATAGTGATCCCAGCGCTACCGACAATTGGAGGGTTGGGAAGGGGCTTTCGGGTGGTGATTCTTTTAACTTTCTGCATCAACTGGAAAGTTGAAATATTATTCTGGCAGTGCCTGTGTCAGATACCTCATGGCTTTGGCATGATTTCCGTCCGTGAGGCGGCGTCGCAGTCGATACCTGCCCAATTATCGAGTGCCCACCTGGTTGCTCGGTTCACGCCTAACTGTCATCTCATCCGATAGATCACTTGTCCAGTTTGGCGAGTTTTGTGCGATTGGGACGCTTGCGGCATGCAGTAGAGTTTTGCGTCCCTATCGGCCTACATAGTCCTGACCGAATGTAGCCGAGACAGAGCAGGTCATGTCTTCCATCGGCATATGCCGTAACGAGGCCAGATCATGCCCAAAACAACATTTCCTTGTACTGCAGCGATTGCGTACCCCGCTGAATTTACGCCCACACTGCCGGACACAGGTTTTCTGCGACAACCGCAGGTGCTCCAATTCATTCCGATATCGAAGTCTACGCTGTGGCGGCGTATTCAGGCGAGGACCTTTCCGGCTCCAGTAAAGCTCTCGGAGCGCGTCACTGTGTGGCGGGTGGAGGATGTCCGCAAATGGATTGCTGAGCAGGGTTAATGATTAACCTGTTCCGAGGAGGATCGACTCGTTGGTTTAGGTTGATCTTTCTCTGCGAGGGTTGGCGCCTTTATGCAATTACATTCGCAATGCTGTCCTGAAATGCAATCGGTTGTGTGGCTGCAAACCATCAATGGATCTGGATTTCATCCTGTCATCTAACAGGCGAAGGCTCCGGCTGCGAATGGCCTTATTTCTCGGGTTGCCAACCTCAGTAAGATATCCACTTTTAAGCATAATGTGTCAATGGATGGATACATAAGGTCAGCCGGTTGATTGCTTTGTGAGGCGAGCTTTCCATTGATAGGCTTGTGTGTGCATTATTTATAGGAAAACTAATAATTTTTTCGGCTTGCAAAATTTTCACTTGATTGTTTAAAATGTAAATACATTGACAGAATGTGTTGCCATCTGAGAAGGTTGGGGCTGATTGGAGTTGCTTGCTCGGTAGGATTTGATGCAGTTCTGAAAATGGAAAATCGAGTTGAAATTTGCCGGGCGACCATTGCCGATCATGAAGCTGTCCTCAACTATCGGGACATGAACGAAGAAGACAGAGCAACCATATGCCAATAATCATAGGTGTGGCGAGGGAAAGAGCGCCCGGTGAGCATCGCACTGCCATGGTGCCAGAGTTGAGCAAAAAATTTCGGGCGCTGGGGGCGAAAGTCGTACTCGAAAACCATGTCGGACTGGACAGCCACTTCATGGATGCCGGGTTCGAGGAAGCGGCGTTCAGCCAGGATCTTCCGGGGGTCTATAGCCAGGCCCAGCTGATCCTGCGCGTCACCCCGCCATCGCCCGAAGAGATCGCCGCGCTGCCCGAAGGTTCGGTCCTCATCGGTCTGCTCAAACCCTTCGAAGACAAGGCCCGCCTAGCCGCCCTCAACGCGAAGAAGATCACCGCCTTCGCTTTGGAACTGCTGCCGCGCATCTCGCGCGCCCAGAGCATGGATGCGCTCTCGTCGCAAGGCGCCTGCGCCGGCTACCAGTGCGGCCTGATCGCTGCCGCCCGCTGCACCAAGTTCTTCCCGATGCTGACCACCGCCGCCGGCACCATCCGTCCGGCCCGTGTGCTGGTCATTGGCGCTGGCGTCGCCGGCCTGCAAGCCATCGCCACCTGCAAACGCCTCGGCGCCATGGTCGAAGCCTACGACGTCCGTTCTGCCGCCCGTGAGCAGATCGAATCGCTCGGCTCCAAGTTCGTCGACACCGGCGTCTCGGCCGACGGCAGCGGCGGCTACGCCCGTGACCTGACGCCCGAAGAGAAAGCCCAGCAGACGGAGAAACTAGCCAAGGCCGTCGCCCTCTCGGACGTCGTCATCACCACCGCCGCCATCCCCGGCAAGAAAGCCCCGATCATCATCACCACCGACATGATCGGCCGCATGAAATACGGCGCCATCATCGTCGACATGGCCGCCGAATCCGGCGGCAACTGCGCCCTCACGCAGCCCGGCGAACACGTCATTGCCAACGACGTGAACATCCACGGCCCATTGAACCTGCCTTCCCGCATGCCGACCCACGCCTCCGAGCTCTACGCCAAGAACCTCTACAACTTCCTCTCCCCGTGGATCAAGGACGGCGAACTCAATTTCGACTGGAGCGACGACGTCGTCGCCGGCACGCTGCTCTGCAAGGACGGCGTCACCGTCCATAGCGTCGTCAAACAAGTCATGGGAGAAGCGTAATGGACGGCTTGCTCGCGCTCTACATCTTCATGCTCGCCGCCTTCACCGGCTACGAGATCATCGCCAAGGTCCCGGTCATCCTGCACACGCCGCTGATGTCCGGTTCCAACTTCATCCACGGCGTTGTCGTCGTCGGCGCCATGCTCATGCTCGGCACTGCTGACACGGTTACCCAGCAAGCCATCGGCTTCTTCGCCGTCGCCCTCGGCGCGGCCAATGCCGCCGGCGGTTACGTCGTCACCGAACGCATGCTCGCCATGTTCAAGAAGAAGGAAGGCTGATCATGACGCTGCCAATCTACGTCCAAGGCGCCTGGTTCCTCGGCGCGGCCCTGTTCATCTTCGGTTTGAAGGGCATGAGCTCGCCGGCCAGCGCCCGCAAGGGGATCATCATCGCCGGCTACGGCATGCTGGTCGCCATTGCAGCCACTTTCCTCATCCCCGGTTTGCAGAACCTCGCCCTGATGGCCCAGGCCCTGGCCCTCGGCGGTTCGGCCGCCTGGATCTCGGGCAAGAAGGTCAAGATGACCGACATGCCGCAGATGGTCGCCATCTACAACGGCATGGGCGGCGGTGCCGCCGCCGCCATTGCCGCCATCGAGTTCGCCAAGGGCGATGCCCACAGCCTCGCCACCACGGTCCTCGCCGTCATCGGTGCGCTGATCGGCGCGGTGTCCTTCACCGGCTCCTCAAGAAAGCCCATCGCCTGCCGGCGCAGAATGCGGTCAATGTCCTGCTCGCCCTGATCGCCATCGGCCTCGGTGGCGCCATGGTCGTCCTCGCCCCGGCCCAACCCGAACTGATCTTCGCCTTCTTCGCCGTCGCGCTCGTGCTCGGTCTGATCGTCACCCTGCCCATCGGCGGGGCCGACATGCCGGTGGTCATCTCGCTGTTCAATGCTTTTACGGGCCTGGCCGTCGGTTTCGAAGGCTACGTCCTGGGCAACCCGGCACTGATTATTGCCGGCATCGTCGTCGGTGCGGCTGGTACGCTGCTCACCCAGCTGATGGCCAAGGCCATGAACCGGCCGATCTCCAACATCCTGTTCACCCCGATGGTGGCCAGTGGTCCGGGCGAAGCGATCAGCGGCAGCATGAAGGAACTCTCCGGTCTCGATGCGGCGGCGATGATGCGTTACGCCTCGAAGGTCATCATCGTCCCGGGTTACGGCATGGCCGTGGCCCATGCCCAGCACAAGGTGTGGGAAATGACCTCGATCCTCGAGGAAGCCGGGGTC
>PHCF01000164.1 GCA_002842145.1 Betaproteobacteria bacterium HGW-Betaproteobacteria-6
CACTCTCTTTAAAGATCGCGAAATTCATGGCTGACAAGATCAAGTTTGCGCTGGCGCTGGTAATTCTGGCAGCTGGCGTGGCTGGCTTCTACCTGCTCTCGGAGCAGGCAATGATTTTGCGCGTCCTAGCGGTCCTCGTTGGGTTGGCGCTGGCAATTGCGGTGGCTTGGAAAACCGAGCCTGGGCAGCGTTTCTTCGGGTTTGCCAATGAGGCCGTAGTTGAGGCCAAGAAAGTGGTCTGGCCAAGCCGCAAGGAAACCATGCAGACGACCGGGGCGGTTTTTGCCTTTGTCGTGGTGATGGCGATCTTCCTGTATCTCACAGACAAAAGTCTTGAATGGGTTCTTTATGACCTCGTGCTGGGCTGGAAAAAATTATGAGTAAACGCTGGTACGTTGTTCACGCCTACTCCGGCTTCGAGAAGAGCGTTATGCGCGCTATTGTCGAGCGTATCGAGCGTCTTGGTATGCAGGAAAAATTTGGCCGGATTCTGGTTCCGGTTGAAGAGGTTGTAGAAATGAAGAATGGCCAAAAGGCCATCTCCGAGCGCAAGTTCTTTCCAGGCTACGTGCTGTGCGAAATGGAAATGGATGATGATTCCTGGCACTTGGTGAAGAACACCCCCAAGGTCACCGGCTTTGTCGGCGGAACGGCGACTAAGCCGACTCCTATTTCGGAAAAGGAAGTTGAAAAAATCATGCAGCAAATGCAGGAGGGGGTTGAGAAGCCCCGTCCGAAGGTGCTGTTTGAGGTTGGTGAGGTTGTGCGGGTCAAGGAAGGTCCGTTCACCGACTTCCATGGTGCGGTCGAAGATGTCAATTACGAAAAGAATCGCATCCGCGTTTCGGTCACTATCTTTGGTCGTGCTACGCCGGTTGAATTGGAATTCGGTCAAGTCGAAAAGGCCTGATCACGGTTTTTTGGGCAAGCCGAAAGCCCTTTGTTTCGGCAAGAGGAGCGCTAGTAGCGGATATGTTCCGCCAAAGCGCGCTACCACTCATCAATAAGGAGCAATTATGGCCAAGAAGATTATTGGTTATATCAAGCTGCAAGTGCCCGCAGGCAAAGCGAATCCGTCGCCTCCGATCGGTCCGGCGCTGGGTCAGCGTGGTCTGAATATTATGGAGTTTTGCAAGGCCTTCAATGCGCAGACGCAAGGCGTCGAGCCAGGTCTGCCGATTCCCGTCGTGATTACTGCCTTTGCGGACAAGTCCTTCACCTTTGTGATGAAGACGCCTCCGGCCACGATCCTGATCAAGAAGGCTGCGGGTATCAAGTCTGGTTCGGCCAAGCCGCATACGGACAAGGTCGGCAAGATTACTCTTGCTCAGGCTGAAGAGATCGCCAAGGCTAAACAACCTGATCTGACTGCTTCCAACCTCGAGGCGGCAGTTCGCACCATCGCTGGCTCCGCCCGCTCCATGGGTATTACGGTAGAGGGTCTGTAATCATGGCAAAGCTCACCAAAAAGCAAAAAGCTCAACAAGGCACTGGCCAAGGAAACTGCAACCGCCAAGTTCGATGAGTCGATCGACGTTGCCGTTAACCTGGGTGTTGACGCTCGTAAGTCGGACCAGGTTGTTCGTGGCTCTGTCGTGTTGCCAGCAGGTACCGGAAAATCCGTTCGCGTCGCCGTTTTTGCTCAAGGCGAAAAGGCTGACGCCGCAAAGGCCGCAGGTGCCGAAGTCGTCGGTTTTGATGATCTTGCTGCTGAAGTCAAGGCTGGCAACCTCAATTTCGATGTTGTCATTGCGACACCGGATGCCATGAAGATCGTCGGTCAGCTTGGCCAGATTCTCGGTCCGCGCGGCCTGATGCCGAATCCGAAGGTCGGTACCGTAACCATGGACGTGGTCACTGCCGTGAAGAACGCCAAGGCTGGTCAGGTTCAATACCGCACCGACAAGGCCGGCATCATCCATGCCACCATTGGTCGAGCTTCCTTCTCGGTTGAGAGTCTCGAGTCCAACCTCAAGGCGCTGATTGATGCATTGAACAAGGCGAAGCCTGCTTCTTCCAAGGGCCAGTATCTTCGCAAGGTTGCTGTTGCTGCCACGATGGGCCCCGGCGTTCGCGTCGATCAGGCCACGCTGGTTGGCTAAAAGTACTTTGGGCTGTCGGTGGCTGCGCAAGCAATCACCGACAGATCGTCAAAGACCGCAGGCGCCTCTGTAACGAGGCTTAATCGCGAAAGCACCCTGCGCAGACGGTGTCCCAGAACAAGATTTTCTGCTGACCGGTAACGGGCAGCATAGCTTCTGGTTCAGGTCGCCGTAGGTGCGGCGGGAAATTCGTCCCGTCGTGTTATGACTTGAAAGGAGGAAAGACCTGTGGGTCTCAATCTGAACGACAAAAAAGCGGTTGTAGCTGAGGTATCGGCACAGATAGCCAATGCCCAGACCATCGCGATTGCCGAATACCGTGGCATAGAGGTCGGTGACCTCACTGTGCTGCGCAAAAAGGCTCGCGAATCTGGCGTCTATCTGCGTGTGTTGAAAAATACCCTGGTGCGTCGCGCAGTGGCGGACACACCGTTCGCTGGCCTGGCTGATCAAATGGTCGGTCCGCTGATTTATAGCGTATCGGCAGATCCGGTGGCGGCTGCGAAGATTCTCAGTGACTTCGCCAAAACCAACGACAAATTGGTACTCAAGGCCGGTTCCTACGCCGGCAAGGTGCTCGACAAGGCAGGTGTGCAGGCGCTTGCGTCCGTCCCGAGCCGCGAAGAGCTGCTCTCCAAGCTGCTGTACGTCATGCAAGCTCCGGTCGCCGGCTTCGTCCGCGGTCTGGCTGCACTGGCTACCCAGCGCGAAGAAGCTGCCGCTTGATCCCTACCGCATACGAACTGATTTAGGAGTTTATTGAAATGGCAATTAGCAAAGAAGAAATCCTGGAAGCTGTTGGCTCCCTGACCGTGATGGAACTGAATGACCTGGTCAAGGCATTCGAAGAGAAGTTTGGCGTTTCCGCCGCCGCCGTTGCCGTCGCCGGCCCGGCCGGTGGTGCTGCCGCCGCTGCCGAAGAGCAGACCGAATTTACCGTCATGCTGAACGCTGCCGGTGACAAGAAGGTCGAAGTCATTAAGGTTGTTCGTGCAGTGACCGGCCTGGGCCTCAAGGAAGCCAAGGATCTGGTTGACGGCGCTCCGAAGGCTGTTAAGGAAGGCGTTTCCAAGGCTGATGCAGAAGCCCTCAAGAAACAACTGGAAGACGCCGGCGCCAAGGTCGAAGTTAAGTAATCGACGCTTCGCAAGCGGGCTGGCGCCTTTGTCGCCAGCCCTTTTGTGCTTTGTATGACAGGTTTCATAGACCCCAAAAACGAACTTGAATAACGCCAACCGGCAAACGCAAACGACGCTTTCCTCTTCCCCTGTGGGGAGGAGAGTTCGTTTGCGTTTGCCTGTTTTCTCAGGTTCAACGTTTGATTCCATCCTCACGGAGTTACCATGACTTACTCCTTCACCGAGAAGAATTTCTGCAAGATGGGGTTGCTCCCGAGCGGCGGAAAAACGAGGGTTTGCAGGCTGCTTTCACCTCAATCTTTCCGATCGTTTCCCATTCTGGCAATGCTCGCCTGGAGTTCGTTAGCTACATGCTCGGCGAGCCGGCATTTGATGTGACCGAGTGCCAGCAGCGCGGTTTGACCTTTGCGTCTTCGCTTCGAGCGAAGGTGCGCCTGGTCATCATGGATCGCGAAGCTCCGGATACCGTGAAGGAAGTTAAGGAGCAGGAAGTCTACATGGGCGAAATGCCCCTGATGACGACCAATGGTTCCTTTGTTATCAACGGTACCGAGCGCGTCATCGTTTCCCAGTTGCATCGCTCACCAGGCGTTTTCTTTGAGCATGATCGCGGCAAGACCCATAGCTCCGGCAAACTGCTCTTCTCGGCGCGCGTGATTCCTTATCGCGGCTCTTGGCTGGATTTCGAGTTCGATCCGAAAGATACGTTATTTTTCCGGGTTGACCGTAGACGCAAGATGCCGGTTACGACGCTGCTCAAGGCGATCGGTATGTCGTCCGAGGAAATCCTCGCCCAATTCTTCGAGTTCGATACCTTCCTATTGTCCAAGGATAAAGTCGAGTTCACGCTGGTTCCGGAGCGACTGCGCGGCGAAGTGGCACGTTTCGATTTCGTTGGACCCGATGGCAAGGTTATCGTAGCCAAAGACAAGCGTATTACAGCCAAGCATATTCGTGACATTGGAAGTGCTGCCATCAATCAGATTTCCGTGCCTGAGGAGTTTCTGGTTGGTCGCGTTGTCGCCAAGAACATCATCGACAAAGCGACTGGTGAAGTTGTTGCCAACGCCAACGACGAAATTACTGAGACGTTACTTGCCAAACTGCGCGAGTCGGAAATTTTTACGATCGAGACGTTGTACACCAACGAACTTGATCGCGGATCGTTCATTTCGAACACCTTGCGTGCCGACGAGACGGCAACCCGGCAGGCTGCGCGTGTTGCCATCTACCGCATGATGCGTCCGGGTGAGCCTCCGACGGAAGAAGCGGTTGAGATCCTTTTCAATGGTCTCTTCTATTCTGACGAGCGCTACGATCTGTCCGGTGTTGGCCGGATGAAGTTCAATCGCCGTTTGGTCCGCCCTGACGTCATTGAATATAAGGTCATGCTCAAGGGCCTTGCATCCAAGGCAGAAGCTGCCCTGAAGAGTCTGGCTGAAGCCTCCGGCTTCGCCCTTTCGGCAATTCAAGACCTGGTTAGCCTGATGCCCTATGGTGCTCGCGCCATGGTTGAAAATGTGACGCTGGCCGAGGCGGAAGAGCTGGCTGTCAAAATCAAGCCTCTTGGCGCAAATGTCGAAGTTCGTGAGCAGCTGACCCTGTCGCCGCGGGATATCGTTGAAGTCATCAAGATTCTCGTCGAACTGCGTAACGGCCGCGGTGAAATCGACGACATCGATCACCTTGGTAACCGTCGCGTTCGCTCGGTCGGTGAACTGGCTGAAAATCAATTCCGGGCTGGTTTGGTTCGCGTTGAACGCGCCGTCAAGGAGCGTTTGTCGCAAGCCGAATCCGATAACCTGATGCCGCATGACCTGATCAATGCCAAGCCAATCAGTGCGGCGATCAAGGAATTCTTCGGCTCCAGCCAGTTGTCGCAGTTCATGGACCAGACCAACCCGCTGTCGGAAATTACCCACAAGCGTCGCGTCTCGGCCCTTGGCCCAGGTGGTTTGACCCGCGAACGCGCCGGTTTTGAAGTCCGCGACGTGCATCCGACCCACTATGGCCGTGTCTGCCCGATCGAAACTCCCGAAGGCCCGAATATCGGCCTGATCAACTCGTTGGCCTTGTTTGCTCGCGTCAATAGCTACGGTTTTATCGAAACCGCCTACCGTAAGGTAATGGATGGCAAGGTCACCGACCAGATCGAATACCTGTCGGCCATTGAGGAAGGCAACTACGTCGTTGCTCAGGCTAACGCCTCGTTGGTTGAAGGCCGTCTCTCCGATGACTTGGTCACTTGCCGTGAAAAGGGTGAAACCATTCTGGCGGAACCTTCGCGCGTCCAGTACATGGACGTTGCTCCGGGTCAGATTGTTTCGGTTGCTGCTTCGCTGATTCCCTTCCTCGAACACGATGACGCCAACCGCGCGCTGATGGGTGCCAACATGCAGCGTCAGGCGGTTCCTTGCCTGCGTCCCGAAAAGCCGTTGGTAGGAACCGGTATCGAGCGTACCGTTGCGGTCGACTCGGGTACAGCTGTCGTTGCTCTGCGCGGTGGCAAGGTTGACTATGTGGATGCTGCCCGTGTGGTGGTCCGTGTCAATGACAACGAAGCCATCGCCGGCGAAGTCGGTGTGGATATCTACAATCTGGTCAAGTACACCCGTTCCAACCAGAACACGAATATCAATCAACGTCCGCTGGTGCGCGTGGGCGACCATATCGCCAAGGGCGATGTCGTCGCTGACGGTGCTTCGACCGACAAGGGCGAACTGGCGCTTGGTCAGAACATGCTGATCGCCTTCATGCCTTGGAATGGTTACAACTTCGAAGACTCGATTCTGATCTCCGAACGAGTTGTTGCCGAAGACCGTTATACCTCGATTCATATCGAGGAACTGACTGTCGTCGCGCGCGATACCAAGCTTGGTCCTGAAGAAATTACTCGCGATATCGCATCGCTGGGAGAGTCGCAGTTGTCTCGTCTGGACGACTCCGGCATTGTTTATATCGGTGCCGAAGTTGAAGCCGCGGACGTGCTCGTTGGCAAGGTTACGCCCAAGGGCGAAACCCAGCTGACGCCGGAAGAAAAGCTTTTGCGCGCCATCTTCGGCGAAAAAGCGTCGGATGTTAAGGACACCTCGCTGCGCGTGCCGTCCGGCATCGCCGGTACCGTTATCGACGTCCAGGTGTTCACCCGCGAGGGAATTGAGCGGGACAAGCGTGCCCAGTCGATCATTGACGAGCATCTGCGTCACTACAAGCTTGATCTGGCTGACCAGATGCGTATTGTTGAACGTGATGCTTTCGCCCGTGTCGAACGCCTGATCCTTGGCAAGAAGGCCAATGGCGGCCCGAAGAAGCTGGCCAAGGGGTCTGTCGTCGAGAAGTCTTATCTCGACGGAATGGACCCGCATCACTGGTTTGATATCCGCCTCGCCGACGACGAAGTCGCTCAGCAATTGGAGCAGGTCAAGGATGGCTTGGAGCAGGCGCGTAAGGATTTCGACATCGCCTTCGAAGGCAAACGCAAGAAGCTGACCCAGGGCGACGAATTGCCGCCGGGTGTCCAGAAAATGGTCAAGGTTTATGTCGCCGTCAAACGTCGTTTGCAGCCGGGTGACAAGATGGCCGGTCGTCACGGTAACAAGGGTGTTGTGTCCCGCATCCTGCCGGTTGAGGACATGCCGCACATGGAAGACGGCAGTCCGGTCGATATCGTGCTGAATCCGCTCGGTGTGCCGTCGCGGATGAACGTTGGTCAGATTCTCGAAGTTCACCTCGGCCTTGCTGCCAAGGGCCTTGGCCACAAGATTGGCGCTATGCTGCGCGCCCAGTCGAGTGCCAAGGAAGTTCGTGGCTTCCTGGACGAGATCTACAACTCGAGCGGAAAATCCGAGAATCTCGATGAGTTGAGTGATGCAGAGGTCATTGAAATGGCTGGAAATCTGACCAATGGCGTGCCGTTTGCGACCCCGGTTTTCGACGGCGCCAAGGAAGAGGAAATCAAGGCCATGCTGGCAATGGCCGGCATGCCGTCCTCCGGTCAGATGACTCTGTTCGATGGCCGTACAGGTGAGGCATTTGAGCGTCAGGTGACGGTTGGCTACATGCATTATCTGAAGCTACATCACCTGGTTGACGACAAGATGCACGCCCGTTCGACCGGCCCGTACTCGCTGGTTACCCAGCAACCGCTGGGCGGCAAGGCGCAATTCGGTGGTCAGCGCTTCGGTGAAATGGAAGTGTGGGCGCTTGAGGCTTATGGAGCATCGTATGTGCTGCAGGAAATGCTGACTGTGAAGTCCGATGACGTTAATGGTCGTACGAAGGTGTACGAAAACATCGTCAAGGGCGAGCATAAGATTGATGCCGGCATGCCGGAATCCTTCAATGTGCTGGTCAAGGAAATCCGTTCGCTAGCGATCGATATCGATCTGGAACGTTACTGATTTAGGGCTGGGAGTTAAACGATGAAAGCATTGCTCGATCTATTCAAGCAGGTAACGGCGGAAGAGGAA
>PHCF01000165.1 GCA_002842145.1 Betaproteobacteria bacterium HGW-Betaproteobacteria-6
GGTCGTCAGGCTGGTGCCGTCGACGACGATCGATCCCTTGCGCGCGATGAACTTGGCGATTTCCTTCGGGGCGCGGATTTCGAGCAGACGGTTGTCGCCAACCGGGTCGAAGCGCAGCACTTCACCCACCCCGTCAACGTGGCCGGATACCAGATGGCCACCGATCACGTCGTTCAGGCGCAGCGCCTTTTCCAGATTGACCGGGCCGGGCGCATCGAGGCCGACTGTGCATGACAAGGTTTCCGGCGAAACATCGACGGCAAAGGTATTGCCCTCCCGGGCCACCACGGTCAGGCAAACACCGTTGTGGGCGATCGAATCACCGAGCGAAACATCGTCGAGCGAGAGTCCGCCGCCATCGACATGCAGACGGTAGCCGACCTCGCGCGGGGTGAGGTGCGTAATGCGGCCAACCGCCGCAATGATTCCTGAGAACATGGCAGATCCTGCTGTGTGCAAAAAACGGACTTTATCACGCCGTCCTGCCCCGTCGGCGGGCCTGCAAGCCCTTTTGGCAACGGGCTTTTATCGCTGCCCTACAGATTCGTCATCGCCCCGACGACGGCGCGGCTCCGCCTGACCGCCTTGCGGTGCCGGCTGACGCGGTGGCTCGACTCGCCGCTCGTGCCTCGGTGCCGGGGCCAGCCCATGGAACTCCTGAGCCTGGCGCGCAGGGTTGGCGCGCGGTTGCGGCATCTCACGCTGCGGTGGCGAGGCGGGCATTCTGACTTCCGGCGCTGGCGGAGGCATGAATGGGCGTTCCCGGGGCTGCGGCGCGGGACGCTCGACAGCCCGCATTTCACGACGCCGCTCTCCTTCCTGCTGCGCTTTCGGCCGGGGCTGACGTTCCTCGGTCCGCCTTCCGCGAGGCGACAGGTCGCGGTCTTGTGCCGGCAAGGCGTCGGCCGGCGGCGCCATTGGACGACGGGCCGGTTGCGGCGCTGCTTCGCGGCGCGGCGGCAGGGGTGTGGATTCAAGCTCGGGCCGATTATTCCGCTGTTCGATTCGTGAACGGGGGGCAGGCGATTCGCGCCGCTCTTCGTGAATCTTTCCCGGCTCCATTGAGGGCTGGCGGAATGCCGGACGATCCGGATTGCCCGGCGGCGGCCCGGAACGCGGCGCACCGCGCGCTGGGGAAGTCGGCCGCGAGGTATCGACATCGCGGTGTGGCCGGTTGATCGGTTCACGCTTTTCGTCGTTGCCCGGGCGCCGGGCACCCTGCTCCGGGGCCAGCCAGTCGGCGTTCGGCGCCCGGCGGGCGAGGGGGGCACGGCCGAGCGCCGGGCGCTCCTGACGCTGAATTTCGCGAGACGTGATCGAGCGACCTTCGCGGAGCACGTTGGCTGGCACGACGGTGACCGCTCGCGGCAAAGCGCGATTGGCAAAGGGGGCTTGCCGGCCATCGCGCACCGCCCGATCAATGACCTTGACGTCACGGACGTAGGCGACGTTGATCCGGCGGACATAGTCGGTGCTGTGCCGATGGCCCGGCACGTAGACCTCACGCGGGGCGAGCGGGAACCAGCCGACGGCCGGCGCCGCGCCGAAACTGAAGCTGATGCTCCAGCCCGGGTTGCCGATCCAGGCGACCAGGGCCGGTGCATAGACCGGGCGGGCGACGAGGCGGCCGGGGACCCAGCCCCAGCGGCCATGAATGATCGCCCAGCGGCCGTAGTGGAAGGGGGCGAAGCCCCACGGCGCCAGGTCGATCCATGTCCAGCCCCAGGGCGCGACCCAGGCCCAGCGCCCATAGCGGTAGGGCGCCCAGTCGTCAGCGACGGCACGCGGATACCAGACCGAACCGTAATCGGGCACGGTCCGCCAGTCACCGTAGGCGTCGAGATCCTGATAGCCGGTCATGTTCGGCGAAACGTAGCGGCGGGACTGGCGGGCCAGCGTCACGTTCTCGCGATTGGCCACCCAGCGGTCGAAGGCATCGTTGCCGCGGTCGGCATCGAGCTGCGCGCGGCCATCGCTCCAAAGGCTGATTTTCTGGCCGGCGGCAACCGGCGTCGCCCGCTGGCCGTCATCGAAAACGGCGCGGCCGGCCTGAACGGTCAGTTCGCTGCGCTCGGCGAGCACATCAACGCGATAGCGTCCCGGCCTCAGGAAACGAACATCGCCGTCCGGCGTGGCGATCACCACGTCGTCAACCTGGTCGCGATCGAGAATGCTGACCACCAGACTGCCGCCACTGACCCGGACGTCGACCCGCTGATCGTCGACGACGGCAAACTCGACCCGACTGTCGTCGGCCAGTCGGTAGGCGGTGGACCCGATCCAGACCTCGGCCCGGCCGCGCTGCCCGGTTTCCAGCACGGCGCCGCTGCTGATCGGCCAGTTGAGCGTAGCCGGTCCGCCCTGGTCGCTACGGTCAACCCGAAAATCGACCTGATTTTCAAAATATGCCAAGCGTCCGACGCGGGCCGGTGGATCGCTCTGCGCCAGGGCCGGCAGGGCAACGGCCATGGTCAGTGCGAGAAGGATTCTTTGCAGGGATTGCAGCATCGTGGACTCCCGAAGGAAAAACACCACCCGCGCAAAACGGCGGGCCAATGCGTAATCAACGCGCCAGATCAGGAAAGGATGAGCTTGCGGAGCAACTAAATGGTTTCAAAATGTTGCCGCCCCGGTATTTCAAGTGTGGTCCGTGGCGATACCGTATTTCTTGGCGACCGTGACGTACAGCTCGCGGGCCGAGGCCACCTTGGGACTTTTGCGGTCCTTGCGCTGCGCGCGCTGCAGGTAGTCGATGGCGCGGGCTGCCAGGTCGGGATCCCAGCCCTTCTTGTCGAGGAGCGCGAAAATGGCCTTGGCGGCATTGACCAGAAATTGCAGGTTGGGCACCTGCTCGACGGCCTGGATGAGCAACCGGACAGCACCTTCGAGATCGCCGCTGCGCGCCGCCAGAACACCCTTGTTATTGAGTTCGACAATTTCCCGGCCAACCTGTTCAAGCATCGCCTTGCCGGCATCGGGCTGGCCGGTTTTTTCGAAGACGTTGGTGATGTGGTTGATGAGGTGGGCATCCTCATGATTTTCGGCCGCCACCTTGCGCATGATCTTCGCCGCCTCGTCTTCCTTGCCGGTGGCGTAGCAGGCATGGGCCAGATCGACGGCGAGGCGCTGCGACACGTGCTTGCCTTTTTCCGCCGCCTCTTCGCTGATCATTTTCTGCAAGGCGAGGGCCTGATCGACCAGATGCTGGGCCTTGTCGGGCGAGCCTTCGCTGTTCAGGCAAAGGCTTTCCGTGACCAGCGCCGCCAGCTCGGCCTGCATGTCGCCGCGCCATTCGCGCTTCATTTCCGCCGAAATCTTGCGCGAGGCGCTGACGTTACCCCGCTCGACCAGCACGCGCGACAGGTTGGCAAAGTCGTCCACCGTCCGCAGGCTCGATCCCTTGCTGCGCTCGATGACCTTGCCGTAGGCCTTTTCGGCCGCCAGCAAATCGTTATTGCGTGCGGCCACGTCGCCGACCAGCCGTTGCCGAACCGTATTGTGCGGCGAGGCATCGGCGGCCCGCTGCAAGGTATGCTGGGCGGCCTCCAGCTTGCCCTGGGCTTCGTGCACCGAGGCCAGGAAGTCGTAGGCCGACAGGTAATCGGGCGCTTCCGCAGTAACCTGTTCGGCTAGCTGCTCGGCCTCGTCCAGCGCGCCACGGTCACGCAGGGCCATTGCCAACCCCATCTTGGCCCAAGGCACGACGCGCCCTTCGAGCACGCGCCGGAAAACCTCCTCGGCTTCGCTTGTCTTGCCCAGCGTATGCAGCAGATCGCCCTTGAAACGCAGGGCGTCGTACATGTATTGCGGCTGCTGCTGAATGACGCGGTCGCAGGCGATGATGGCTTCCTGCAGGGCGCCACGTTCGATCTGTTCGTAGATGTGGCGCAGTACGTGTTTTTTGTAGATCGATCTGATCAGCCGGGCCTGCAACTGCTCGGCGGTAAACGGCTTGATCAGGTAATCGTCAGGAGCCAGTTCGGCGAGCGACACGACGTTGGTGTAGCCACGCTCGCTGGTGATGATCATGTACACGGTCGACAACGGGATGAGGTGGGCGTGGCGCAACTCTTCAAGCAGTTGCTGGCCGTCGCGGCCATCATCGAGGATGAAATCGGAGAGCACGATGTCAAAACGGTTGGCCTTGACCTGACGGATGACCTCGGCCGAGTTGCCGGCCCCGTGCACCAATGTCACGCCCAGGGCCCCGAGCATCAGGCGCAACGAATCGCGCGCCGGCGAATGGCGATCAACGATCAGGACCCTTTTTTTGGTCAGCGATTGCTGCAAAACCAGCAGCATCTCCTCGTTATCAAGAGAGCTACAAAGCCAAACCCATGCTCTATCCCACCCGTTTCGATGTCATCGTCGTCGGCGGCGGCCACGCCGGCACCGAGGCTGCGCTTGCCGCGGCGCGGGCGGGGGCGAATACGCTGCTGCTGACGCACAACCTCGACACGCTCGGGGCAATGAGCTGCAACCCGTCGATTGGCGGTATCGGTAAGGGGCATCTGGTGCGCGAAGTCGATGCGCTGGGCGGGGCGATGGCTGCGGCGACCGACGAGGCCGGCATCCAGTTCCGCATCCTCAATGCCTCGAAAGGCCCGGCCGTGCGCGCCACCCGTGCCCAGGCCGACCGTGTGCTGTACAAGCAAGCCATCCGCGGTCGACTCGAAAATCAGCCTAATTTGACCATCTTTGCCGAGGCCTGCGACGACCTGATCGTCGAGGGCGAGCGCGTCGTCGGCGCCGTGACGCAGCTCGGTATCCGCTTCATGGCTGAAGCAGTCGTGCTGACCGCCGGCACCTTCCTCAACGGCAAAATTCATGTCGGGCTGGAGAATTACACCGGCGGTCGCATGGGCGACCCCCCCTCGAATTCGCTGGCCGCCCGCCTCAAGGAACTCAAGCTGCCGCAGGGTCGCCTGAAAACCGGCACGCCGCCGCGCCTGGACGGCAAAACCATCGATTTCTCGGTGATGGAAGAACAGCATTCGGACGACCCGATGCCGGTCTTTTCCTTCCTCGGCTACGCTGCCCAGCACCCGCGCCAACTGCCGTGCTGGATCACCGAAACCAACGAGCGCACACACGACATCATCCGCAGCGGGCTGGACCGTTCGCCGATGTACACCGGCGTCATCGAAGGCATCGGGCCGCGCTATTGCCCGTCGATCGAAGACAAGATCCACCGCTTCGCCGACAAGGACCGCCACAACGTCTTCCTCGAGCCGGAAGGCCTGACGACGCACGAAATCTACCCGAACGGCGTGTCGACCAGCCTGCCCTTCGACATCCAGCTGGCCCTGGTCCGCTCGATCCGCGGCATGGAAAACGTGCACATCCTGCGCCCCGGCTACGCCATCGAATACGATTTCTACGACCCGCGCGGCCTCAAGGACACGCTGGAAAGCAAGGCGATCAACGGCCTCTTCTTCGCCGGCCAGATCAATGGCACGACAGGTTACGAAGAAGCCGCCGCGCAGGGCCTGCTCGCTGGCATCAACGCCGTGCGCTACGTGCGCGACGAAGCCGGCTGGTGCCCGAAGCGCAACGAAGCCTACCTCGGCGTACTGGTCGACGACCTGATCACGCGCGGCGTCTCCGACCCCTACCGGATGTTCACCAGCCGTGCCGAATACCGCCTGAGCCTGCGCGAAGACAACGCCGATCTGCGCCTGACCGAACAGGGCCGCGAACTCGGCCTGGTCGATGACATCCGCTGGGCCGCCTTCTGCCAGAAGCGCGACGCCATCGCTGCCGAGCAGGAACGGCTGAAATCGACGTGGGTCAATCCCAAGCTGACGCCGGCTGAAGACTGTATCCGCGTGCTCGGCAAACCGATCGAACACGAATACAACCTGTTCGAATTGTTGCGCCGACCCGAGGTTTCCTACGAATCCCTCGTCACCCTGCCCATCCACGGTCAACCGGAAAATTTGGCCAAAATTGAAATGGATCCAGCGGTCGTCGAGCAGCTCGAAATCTCCGCCAAGTATCAGGGGTATATCGACCGTCAGGCCGAGGAAGTCGCCAAGTCGGCCGCCTACGAAAATACCGTGCTGCCGACCGAGCTGGACTACGCCACGGTCGCCGGCCTGTCCAACGAGGTCAAACAGAAACTGGCCCAGCACAAGCCGCAGAGCATCGGCCAGGCCTCGCGCATCCAGGGCATCACGCCAGCCGCCATTTCGCTGCTGCTGATCCACCTCAAGCGCCACAACCTGTCGCAAGCCGCATGAGCCAGAACGCCCTTGCCAGCGGCCTCGCCGCCCTCGACATCACCCTGCCGGCCGAGGCGCAGAACAAGCTGCTCGCTTTTCGCGACCTGCTGCTCAAGTGGAACAAAACCTACAACCTGACCGCCCTGCGCGACCCGGCCCAGGCCATCTCCCACCATCTGCTCGATTCGCTGGCCATCCTGCCGCATGTCGGCGCCGGCAATCTGCTCGACGTCGGTAGCGGCGGCGGCCTACCCGGCATCCCGCTGGCCATCGCCAGGCCGGAGCTTTCAGTCAGCATGGTCGACACCGTGCAAAAGAAAACCACCTTCCTGCAACAAGCGGCCATTGAACTGGCGCTCGGGAATGTTACGGTGCACCACGCCCGGGTTGAGGAAATGCAGGGACAATATGCCCAGATCAGCTCACGGGCCTTTGCCGAAATCGGCCTTTTCATCAGCCTGACCCGCTACCTGCTGGCGCCGAACGGTCGCTGGCTGGCCATGAAGGGCGTGCGGCCCGACGACGAACTCAAGGCCCTGCCGGCCGATATCGCGGTTGAATCTATCATTCCGCTCAGCGTGCCAGGGCTGGATGCCGAACGACATTTGATCATCTTGAAAGCCGGGTCATGAAAGTACTCGCCATAACCAACCAGAAGGGCGGCGTCGGCAAGACGACCACCGCGGTCAATCTGGCCGCCTCGCTGGCCGCCGAAGGCAAGCGCGTCCTGCTCATCGACATGGACCCGCAGGGCAATGCAACGACCGGCTCCGGCATCCCCAAGAAAGAAACACTGCCCACCGTCTATCAACTGCTGATCGGCGCCGCCACGCTGCTCGAAGTCTGCGTCGAAACCGCCTTCGAATTCGACATCCTGCCCGCCAACCGGGAACTGGCCGGTGCCGAAGTTGAAATGATCGAACTCGATCAACGCGAATACCGTCTGAAAAAAGCCCTGGCGCAAAACCACGCCGAATACGACTTCGTCCTCATCGACTGTCCGCCAGCCCTCAACATGCTGACCGTCAATGCACTGGTCGCCGCCGATTCCGTCCTCATCCCGATGCAGTGTGAGTACTACGCACTCGAAGGTCTGTCCGATCTCGTCGAAACACTGCGCAAGGTACGTCATCACCTCAATTCGCGCCTCGAAATCGAAGGCCTGCTGCGCACCATGTACAACGGCCAGAGCACATTGACGCAGCAGGTTTCCAACGAACTCGAAAGTCACTTCGGCGACAAGGTTTACAAGACCATCGTGCCGCGCAATGTTCGTCTGGCCGAAGCACCATCCTACGGCAAGCCGGTCATCGCCTTCGACAAAAACTCAAGGGGAGCGCAAGCCTATTCCGCACTCGCCCGGGAAATTCTTGAAAGGGTCGTCCAATGATCAAGATGAAAGGACTCGGCCGCGGACTCGACGCGCTGCTTTCCGGCAGTGACAAACCGCAGGGCGACGAACAGCGCAACCTACCGGTCGAACGCTTGCGCCCCGGCAAATACCAGCCACGCACCCACATGGATCAGGACTCGTTGGGCGAACTGGCAGCCTCGATCAAGGCACAGGGCGTAATGCAACCGATTCTCGTCCGCTCCGTCGACAGCACACCCGGCTCCGAGCGCTACGAAATCGTTGCCGGCGAACGGCGCTGGCGCGCTGCCCAACTCGCGGGGCTAAGCGAAGTTCCGGTCCTCGTCCGCAGCATTCCGGACGAACAGGCGCTGGCCATGGCGCTCATCGAAAACATTCAGCGCGAGAACCTCAATCCGCTCGAAGAAGCGCAAGGCCTGCAGCGCCTCATCGACGAATTCGGCCTGACCCACCAGCAAGCCGCCGATGCCGTCGGCCGCTCCCGCCCCGCCGCCTCAAACCTGTTGCGCCTATTGCAGCTGACCGCACCGGTTCAGGAACTGTTGATGGCAGGCCAAATCGACATGGGTCACGCCCGCGCCCTGCTGCCCATATCGAGCGGTCAGCAGGTCGGCGTTGCTCGGCGTATCGTGCAGAAGGGGCTGTCAGTCCGTGAAACGGAAAAACTGGTCCAGCAACTGTTAAATCCACCCAAGCATGCGCCCGAAAAAGCCATCGACCGCGACCTCCTGAATCTGCAGGAACGCCTGTCCGATGACCTAGGCACCAACGTTGCCATTCGCTCGAACAAGAAAGGCGCAGGCAAGGTAACCATCGAATTCTCAAGCCTGGACCAGCTCGACGGCCTCATCTCACGACTCCATTCGTAAGCAATGTCACTAATCGTAACCCACAGAAAACACGGGAAAACCCTCACTTTTTGCACTGCGGAAATTGACTCATCTATAAGACTCCGTTACACTCGCACGGTTATTGATCGAGGCATGTCTTGCATCCGCAGGTAAGCTGGATACTC
>PHCF01000166.1 GCA_002842145.1 Betaproteobacteria bacterium HGW-Betaproteobacteria-6
CTCGGTGGTCGGGCTGCGCGAGATCGAGCCGTCGATTGCCGCGCTGCAGAACATGCCGATGATGTTCAAGAGCTGGGAAGAGGTCGATTACGTGCGCGAGAAGATGCGTCCGGCCATGGAAAAAAAATTCCTCGACAAGGGTTTTGTCGTGCTCGCCTGGGGCGACGCTGGCTGGGTGCGCTTTTTCAGCAAGGCGCCGGCTTTCGCGCCGAACGATTTCAAGGGCATGAAGTTCTTCGCCTGGGGCGCCGAGGCCGACCAGCAGGAAATCATGAAGAACCTCGGCTACACGCCGGTGCCGCTGGAAACGGCCGACATCCTGCCGGCCATCCAGACCGGCATGATCAACGCCGTGCCGTCGACGCCCTATTTCGCGCTGGCGACGCAGATCTACACGACGGCCAACAACATGCTGGACCTCAACTGGTCGCCGATTGTCGGCGCCCTGATCATCACCAAAAAGGCCTGGGACGAGCTGACCCCGGAAGGCCAGGCCATCGTCCGCGAAGCCGGCGCCAAGGCCGGTGTCCAGCTGCGTGCCAAGGCGCGGCAGGAGGTCGACGAGGCGGTTGAGGCAATGAAGAAGCGCGGCCTGACCGTCAATAAACCCAACACCGAGCAGATGAAGGAGTGGAACGCGCTGGCCGACGGACTATACCCGCGCATCCGCGGCAAGCTGGTGCCGGCCGAGCAGTTTGACGAAGTGGTTGCGCTGCTCAAGGCCTTCCGCGCCGGCAAGAAGTAGGGCGGCCCGGAGCTGAATAGTCATGAATCTCCTGCGCCGTTTCGGTGAATTCGATGCGCTGATCGCCGGCGGCGCGCTGCTCGTCATGCTGCTCGTGCCGCTGCTCGAAATTGCGCTGCGTCCGTTGTTCGGTTCGGGCATCGAGAATGCGCCGGTGCTTGTCCAGCACTGCGGCTTGCTGCTCGCCATGTTCGGGGCGCTGCTCGCCGAGCGCGGGCTGCACCTGAGCGCGCTCGGCGCCGGCTTCACCGCCTCGCGCAATCGGCTGGTCCGCAACAGCGCGGTGGTTTTCGGCAAGGCCAGCGCCGCCGTCCTCTGCGGCATGCTGGCGCAAGCGAGCTGGACTTTCGTCGCCACTGAAATGGAAATGCCGCGCGACATCGCCTACGGCATCGCCGGCTGGATGTTCGAAATCGCCATGCCGCTGGGTTTTGCGCTGCTCGGCCTCAAGCTCGCCTCACGTATTGCGCCGAATCTGGCCGGCCGCATCGGGTTGGCGCTCGCCTTGCCGGCCGCCGGTTATCTTTTCGCCCAGCATTTCGACGGCAGCACCCTGCCGATCTGGCCCTTCGCTCTGTGGCTGGTGCTCATTCTCTTCTGCGGCGCGCCCATTTTTGCCGTGCTCGGCGGCCTGGCCCTGGCGCTGTTCTGGAGCGAAGGCCAACCGCTCGCCTCGGTGCCGCTCAGCCATTACCAGATTACGGTCAATCCTTCGCTGCCGGCCCTGCCGCTGTTTACGCTGGCCGGCCTGATCTTCGCCCGGACCGGTGCGGCGGCACGGCTCGGCGCGGTGTTCACGGCCGCCTTCGGTAGCGGCGTGGCCGGCACGGCGATTGCCGCGGCCGTGCTGTGTTCGTTCTTCACCGCCTTTACCGGCGGTAGTGGCGTCACCATCCTGGCGCTTGGCGGGCTGCTCTTGCCGCTGCTGACCAAGGCCGGCTTTCCCGAGCAGCGCGGCATCAGTCTGGTGACCAGCGCCAGCGCGCTCGGTGTGCTGCTGGCGCCATCAGTGCCGCTGATCATGTACGCCATCATCGCCCGCGTGCCAATCAACACCATGTTCCTGGCCGGGGTGTTGCCGGCCGTGCTCATGGTCGCCAGCCTGCTCCTGTTCGGCGGCTATTTGCGGCGGGGCGGCATCGCTGCGGTCCACCCCGGCGATGCTACGGTCAACCGGAAAATAGAGCCAAAATCAAGCAGCCTGGGCGGAACCCTGTGGGCGGCCAAATGGGAACTCCTGGCGCCGGTCGTCGCCATCGGCTCGCTGGTCAGCGGCATTGCGACGCCGACCGAGAGTGCGGCACTGACCGCCATCTACGCCCTGCTCACGCAGTCCGTCGCACATCGCGAGCTGAATTGGCGAGGCATCGGCAAGACGCTGGTCGATTGCGCCGAGGTCATCGGCGGCATCATGCTCATCCTCGGCATGGCGCTCGGCCTGACCAACTATCTCGTCGACGCGGGCATCCCCGACGCGGCGATTACCTGGGTACAGTCGGTGCTGCCCAACAAATTCGCTTTCCTGATCGCGCTGAATCTGTTCCTGCTCCTGGCCGGCGCCTTGATGGAAATCTACGCGGCGATCGTCGTGCTCGTCCCGCTCCTGCTCCCCGTGGCCATCGCCTACGGCGTCGATCCGGTGCATTTCGGGGTGATCTTCCTGGCCAATATCGAAATGGGCTTTCTCTGCCCGCCGGCCGGCATGAACATCTACTTCGCCTCGGCCATGTTCGGCAAGCCGATCCGCTACGTCGCTGCGGCAGTCCTGCCGGCAGTGTTGGCCATGTTCATCGGCGCACTGACCATTTCGGCCTTGCCCTGGCTGGCGACGTGGTTACCGAAAATGGCCGGTTTTTCCGGTTGACCGTGGGAATCGCCCAGGTTTTCCGCGGCTGATGGCTCAGCGGGCCGCCAGCAGGCGACCGAGCAGGCTGCCCGAGTTCTCCAGGCCGGTCAGCACAAAGTCCAGCTCGTTGGCATTTTTCAGGGTCAGTTCGAGGTCGCGCTGGGCGTGCAGCGGGCTGGCCATGAGCAGTTGATCGCCCGCTTCGAGCTGGAAATCGTCGCCCGGCAGCAGGTGGCAGTCGGGGCCGCGTTCGACCATCAGCGGTACGGCCGGCAGACGCTGGCTGCGGTCGGCGCCGTCGGGCAGGATTTCACCGAGGCTAATCCGGCGGTTGTGCATGAGGGCCTGCCAGGCGGCTGGCGCTTCGGCCGCGTTGAGGCGGATGTCCCAGACGACCGGCGTCAGGCCGCCGCATTCGGCCTGCAGACGCTCGACGAGTTGGTGACAGCGGCTTTCATCGAGGCTGTGCAGGCGCGCCAGAAACTCGGCAAGGAGCGGCGCGGTGAGGATGGCGATGCATTCCTGGGCAACGATGCGGCTGGGCAGCACGGTGAAATCGGCGCCGTAGGCGGTGAATAGCGCGCTGTTGGCGGCGTGGTTCTGGCGCGTAACGACGAACAGCTCGGGCTTGATTTCGCTGGCCGTGACGGCGATGGACAGATTATTCACGTCGTTGTCGCTGCCGGCGACGATGCCCGCCGCGTCGTCAATGCCGGCCTGGCGCAGCGTGACGGCTTCGGTACCGTCACCGATCAGTTGCTGGTCGGCATCCTTGGCGGCCGGGTCGATGATGGTCAGGGTGATGCCGGTGTCGCGCAGGCGGTCGGCCACGGCATGGCCGAAACGGCCGTAGCCGCAAAGAATCCAGTGGCCGCGCGGTGGCCGGTGGGGTTCGGGAATGGGGCTTTCGGGCAGGCTGGTCAGTAGTTCGATCAGGCGAAAGCGTTCGGGGGCGGCAACGGCCAGGGCCAGATGGTCGGCGAAACGCTCGAACGGGTTGATGATGTGATTGGTGCCGAACGAGGCCATGTTGGCGGTGACTGACGGCGAACGGGCACGCGCAATGACCGGAATGGCGGGGTTGAGCAGGCGGACGGCGATGGCGATGGCGAGGTTGGCCAGTTCGTCGTTGGTGACGGCCAGTACGCCCTGGCATTTCGGGTGCTTGAGCCCGGCCAGCAGCAGGTTGTCGGGCAGGCTGGCATCGGCCGCCAGGGCCGGGGTGTCGGTCTTGAAATCGAGCAGGTCGAGTTCTTCGACGCGCAACTCGTCTATTTCGATCACGACAAAGGGCTGGTTGATGTGGTCGAAGGTGCGGGCGATCAGGCTGCCCGTTTCGCCGCAGCCGCAGACGATGTAGAACGGCGCTTTCAGACGGCGGACGCGGCGCACGAAGCGATTGGCCGTCAGCGTGTTCTGGAAGCCCTTGTCCTGGAGCAGGGCGATCAGCGTGATCACCGAATACGACCAGCCGACGACGGTCAGGTAGATGCAGACGGTGACCCACAGTCGCTGGGCATCGGAGAAGGCACCGGGAATCTCGCCGAAGCCGATGGTCGTCGCCGTGTAGCTGACGAAATAGAAGGCGTGGAAGAAACTGAGCGGCGGCGCCATCCGGCCCTCGGCGTCAACGCCGGGGACCAGCGTCAGGCCGATGATCGAAATGGCGTAGATGACGATCAGGGCGATGATCGGCGCCCGCATGCGGCGCAGGACGAGGAAGAAGGCGCTGTTCACGCGCGGCTCCCGGCTAGCGCCGCAGCATCACGGTTTCGATGATGAGG